>DASPSV010000153.1:0-54036 GCA_035623755.1 Gemmatimonadales bacterium | reverse complement strand
CGGTCGTACAGGCCGTAGAAGGTGGTGAACGGCGGCGCGACGGTGCCGTTGTAGGGGTACCCGAGCACCTCACCGTCCTGGATGCGGAGGCTGAAGGTCGCGTCCGGCGCGACGGTGTTGCCGAACACCGCCAGCAGGGCGCGGGCGATCCGCTCCGACGCCTGCGTGTCGCGGGCGTTGAGATCGGTCACCTGCTTGGAGAGCTGCCGCTCCACCGGGTCGACGAACAGTGCCAGCTTGACGAACGGATCCGTGGAGGCCTTCGCGGCCGCCGCCCCGCCCTGGATCAGCGCCTGACGCTGGTCGGCGGTGAGGATCTGGCTCGTGGTCACCATCTCGCGCGCCGCGGCTTCCGGCGTGCGCCCCGCCAGCACCATCCGGATCAGCGGATCGGAGGCGGGAAGGTCCTTCTGCATCTGCGTGAAGTACGCCGTCAGCGTCATGATCTCCGAGGCCGTGTCCGCCGGCGCGGCGAGCATGCCCTGGACCCGCCGCTGCATCGCGTCGCGGTACAGCGGCAGGCGCTCGCTGTCGGGCTTGGCGGCCTCCACGGGCTGCCGGACGATGTAGGCGGCGATCTGGGGCAGTGTGGCGCCGTAGGCGCCGAACGCGTAGTACCGCTGCCGCACCGCGAGCTGGCCGAGCTGGTGCCACACCGCCGCGCTCTCGTCCCACGCGCTGCCGTACAGCCGCTTCCACTCGGGGTTCGCGTCCACCCGGGCGCGGAAGTTCCGCTCCCACTCCCGCTTGTGCGCCATCAGCGCGGGATTCAGCAGCCCCGCCTGGTAGCCGTCGATCGCCTTGTAGGAGTTCTCGAGGCCGAAGATCAGGTTGCGCAGGCTGCGCGCGCGGTCCTCGCCCATGCCGGAGAGCTGATGCGCGATCCGGATCCGGTCGGCCAGCTGGCGCAGGTTGGCGGGATACTGCACGTCGCGCAGGTACTCCATCTGGGCGACGGTGTTGAGGCGGCCCGTCGAGCCCGGATTGCCGACCGCGAACACCAGCTCGTGATCGCTCGAGCCGCTGGGGCTCCAGCGGAAGTACTCGGTGTGCGCCGGCTGGCCGTTCACGTACACGCGCACGATGGACATGTCGAGGTCGTAGCGCGGATAGGTGAAGTTGTCGGGGTCGCCGCCGAAGAAGCCCGTCTGGCTCTCGACCGCGAACACCAGCCGCAGGTCCGTGTAGTGGCGGAACCGGTACAGCTTGTACTGGCCGCCCGCGTACATGGTGACGACCTGGCAGCGGATGTCCGCCGCGCCGCCGGCGCAGCGGTCCTCGATCCCCTTGATCGCCGCGTCGCGCAGCGTGGCCGCGCGGGCCGCCGGCGCGCCGGCCGGCACCGCCGCGTTCACGCTGTCGGTGACGTCGGTGATCGCGAGCAGCTGATCGAAGAACATGCCCGGACACGCCCGCTCGTCGTCGCGGGTCCTGGCGTAGAAGCCGTCGCGCAGCAGATCCTCGCCCGGCTTCGTGACCGCGTCGATGCAGCCGCGGCCGCAGTGGTGGTTGCTCATCACCAGGCCGTCGGGCGAGACGAACGACGCCGAGCAGCCCGGCAGCCGGCCGGCCGACAGCCGCACGTGGTCGAGCCATTCCTGGCTGGGATGGAAGTTGTACCGCCGGGCCCAGTAGTCGAGCGGCGGGACGTCGAACGTCCACATCTTGCCGGTTTCGATCCCCGGGTACTCGGCCGGCGCCGGCTGCTGCGCGCGCGCGGCGGCGGCGCCGCCCAGGCTGAGGGCCAGGATCAGCACGGGAGTGAAGCGCACTCGATGCATAGAGACTCTCCGTTGAAGAACGGGATCCGAGGCAACGCCTGCGGACGTCGCAAATTCTATACGAGCCTCGTGGAACCAGCGTTGGCGCCGCGCCCGGCGCCCCGCGCCGGGTCGCCGGGCCGCCGCTCAGCGCGGCCGGCCAGCCTGCCGCGCCGGCCCCCACACGACGCCGTCGCGGAACCGGGCCATCTCGATGAGCCCCAGGCGCTTGGCGAGGGAATCCGGCGACGCCCCGCTTTCGATCTCGAACGGGAAGCGGACCAGCACGCCGCGCCGCTCGCGGAGCACGGCCCCGAACGACGCCACCGAGTCCGCGGCGAGCGTCCCGGGGACGTCGCGCGTGGGCCGCCCCGTGACGAAGTACGCCGTCGCCGTGTTGTTCGAGAAGATCGCCGCGCCGCGCGCCTCGGCGCGGAGCCATGCGCCGAGCGGCGAGGTGCGCCACTCGTCGCTCGCGTAACCCCAGCCGCCGTCCAGCGCGTCGGCGACGGCCCGCACCGTCGCGATCGCGGAGCCGGCGAGCCATAGCAGCCCGAGCGCGGCCACCGCCGCGCGCGCCGGCCGCTTCCAGCTCCGCCACGCCGCACCGAACGCCGTCACGGCGGCCACCTCGGCGAGCACGATGAAGGGCGAGAGCAGCCGCTCGTCGAACGGGATCGTCAGGTCCACGAACAGGCGCGAGAACAGGACCAGCGCCGCGTAGCACGCCATGAGCAGGGCCGCGGCGGCCACGACACGGCGCGGCGCCACCGCGGGCGCGGCGCTCCGGGGCCCGGCGCGCGCGGCGCGCACCATCACGACCAGCGCGAAGCCCCCCACCGCGACGGCGGCGACGGCGCTTGGCCAGACGATCGGGACCGACGGCGCGAGCCACCCGCCCAGCGTGCCGGCCAGCTCGCGGAACGACGGCCCCAGGGCGCCCCGCAGGCCGAAGTGGCGCACCTCGCCGGCTTCCGCCGCGGTCCGCATCCACCACGCGACCTGCATCACGATCGACGGGGCCAAGGCCGCGGCCGCCCGCCGCAGCCGCTCGGCCCGGGTGCCCGACAGGCCGTACGCCCACAAGGCCACCGCGCCCACGCTCCCGTAGGCCGCGTACCGCACCATCCCCGCCGCGGCCGCGGCGAGCCCGTAGGTCCACGGCCGCCGCGAGACCGTCATCAGGACGAGCGTGAGCATCAGCAGCGCGAGGCACAGCGGCTCGCTGATCACCTGCCAGTGATCGAAGGCGAAGCTCGGCGACACCAGCAGCACCGCCCCGGCGAGGAGGCCCGCGCCCGTCCCCGCGGCGGCGCCCACGAGCCAGACGGCGAGCGCCACCGTCGCGAACGCGGAGACGGCCTCGATGCCGCGCGCCGCCTGCACGGGCGAGGCGCCGAGCGCGACCGGGCCGGCGATGGCCAGCGGGAAGCCGGGAGGAAAGTGCCCGAGCGCGGCGGTGCTGTCCGCGTCGGACCAGCGCCCCGCCGGAATGCGGAACGCGTGCTCGCGCACCAGCGACTCCGCCGCGCCGAGGTACGACATGGCATCGGGATCGAGCCCGGGCCCCGGCGGCTCCGTCACCGCGAGCACGCCACAGCACGCCACGGCGCCCACGAGCGCGGCCAGGAGGGAGCGGCGCACGGCCACGAATGTACTATATAGCCGCATGCGCGCGATGCTCCTCGAGACCGCGGGCCGGCCGCTCGTCGCGGCCACCCTGCCCGACCCGGCGCCCGGGCCGCAGCAGCTGCTGCTGCGCGTCCTCGCCTGCGGCGTGTGCCGCACCGACCTGCACGTCGCGGACGGCGAGCTGCCGAGGCCGAAGCTCCCGCTGGTGCTCGGCCACGAGATCGTGGGCGAGGTCGTCGCCGCGGGACGCGGCGCGCACCGCTTCGCCGCCGGCGCGCGGGTCGGCGTGCCCTGGCTGGGCTGGACCTGCGGCGAGTGCCGCCACTGCCGCGCCGGCCGCGAGAACCTGTGCGAGCGCGCGCGGTTCACCGGCTACGACATCGACGGCGGCTACGCCGAGTACGCGGTCGCCGACGAGCGCTTCTGCTTCGCGCTTCCGGCGACGCTCGCGCCGCCCGAGGCGGCCCCGCTCCTGTGCGCCGGCTTGATCGGCTACCGGTCGCTGGTGGCGGCGGGCGACGCAGCGGAGCGGCTCGGCATCTACGGGTTCGGCGCGGCCGCCCACATCGTCGCCCAGGTGGCCGCGAGCCAGGGACGCCGCGTCTTCGCCTTCACCCGCCCGGGCGACGACGCCGCGGCGCGATTCGCGCTCGAGCTCGGCGCCGCGTGGGCGGGAAGCTCCGACGCCGCGCCGCCCGAGCCGCTCGACGCCGCCATCGTCTTCGCCCCCGTGGGCACCCTCGTGCCCACGGCGCTCCGGGCCGTGGAGCGCGGCGGCACCGTCGTCTGCGCCGGCATCCACATGAGCGACATCCCGTCGTTCCCGTACGCGCTGCTGTGGGGCGAACGCGTCGTCCGGTCCGTCGCGAACCTGACCCGCAGGGACGGCGAGGAGTTCCTCGCGCTCGCCCCACGCGTCCCCGTCCGCACCGCCGTCGAGACCCTGCCCCTCCGCCGGGCCGGCGAGGCGCTCGCGCGCCTCCGCGCCGGACAGGTGCGCGGGGCCGCCGTGCTGGTCCCGGATGGCGCACCCGCCGCGTAGCAGACGCCGTCCCCTCGTCCGCCTCTCGCGCCCGCGCCGTGCCCGCCCCGCCGCCGGCCGCCGACGCATCTGTAAAGCCGACAACGACGGTCTTAATTTTGGGGCTTCACCCCTTTCCGAGGGCCGGCCGATGACGGAGAAGGAGATGTACCTCGCGACGTGCGAGCGGGAGTTCGCGACGACGATGAAGGTGCTGAAGGCGTTCCCGCCGGCCAAGGACGACTTCAAGCCGCACGAGCGCTCGAAGTCCGTGAAGGACGTGGCCTGGACCTTCATCGTGGAACAGGACGTCGGGATCGGGGGTGCGCTCAAGGGCGCGATCGACTACTCGAAGATCCCGGCGGCGCCCCGGACGCTCCCGGAGGTGATCGCCGCCTTCGAGAAGGGCCACAAGGAGGCGATGGCGAAGATCAGGCAGGCGCCCGACGCGGCCCTCAACGGGACGGTCAAGTTCCCGGTGGGCCCGGGGAAGATGGCCGACCTCCGGATCATGGACGTCATGTGGTCGTTGCTGTACGACCGGATCCACCACCGCGGCCAGCTGTCGGTCTACCTGCGCATGGCGGGCGGCAAGGTGCCGTCGATCTACGGCCCGACGGCCGACGAGCCGTGGATGTAGCAGCCCGCCGGGGGAGGAGCCCCTGGTGACGAGCCCGGGGCGCCCTCAGCCCGCGAGGCTCTTGAGGAGCAGCGACAGCACCAGCAGCGCCACCAGCACGTAGGTCCGGTCGCGCTCGAGCGCGAAGGCCACCGCGGTGAACGCCACGCGGGCCACCGGCGTGGCGACGAGGATCAGCAGGCCGAGCTGCACGATGCCGCGGCCACTCCCCGAGACCGCGTCGCGCACGATCCCGCCGAACGCCTCGAGGCCCATCGGCTCGCCGTGGAAGACGCGGTAGTCGCTCGCGCCGCCGCCATGGCGGAGCAGGAACAGGACGCCGCCGGCGAGGACGACCAGCGCGGCGAGCAGCACGCCCGCGCGCAGCAGCGTGCCGACGGCGTGCTGCACGCGGACGTCCTGCTCCGCAGTGGGCCGGTGCGTCATCTCAGCGGCCTCCGAACACGCCGTGGTAGATCATCTGCAGCGCGATCACCGCGACCGCCGCCGCGAACAGCATCCTGAGCCGCCGGGTCGGGGTCCCGAACAGCAGCCGGGCGCCAAGCATCGAGCCCGCGAGCACGCCGATCACCACGGGCATGGTGAGGCCCGGATCCACGTAGCCGCGGCGCAGGTAGATCCCGGCGCTGGCCGCGGCGGTGACCCCGATCATGAAGTTGCTGGTGGCCGTGGAGACCTTGAACGGGAGGTACATCACCTGGTCCATGGCCAGGACCTTCACGGCGCCGGAGCCGATGCCCAGGAGGCCGGACAGCACGCCCGCGACCCACATCAGTGCGAAGCCGCCCGGCACGCGGCGCACGCGGTAGCGCTGGGGCCCCGCCGCGGTCGGGTACTCGGAGTCCAGCCTCAGGCGGGACGCGAGAGCGTCGGCCGGGGCGTCGGCGGTGAGGTGCTCGGCGCGCGGCCGCGTGGTCAGCCAGGCCGACACCAGCAGCACCAGCCCGAACACCACGGTCAGCAGGCGCGTCGGCAGCACCGCGACGAGCGACGCGCCCACCAGCGCGCCGGGCACGGTGGCGACCTCGAGGAGCATGCCCACGCGCAGGTTCGTGAAGCCCTCGCGCACGTAGGCGGCCGCGGCGCCGGAGCTGGTGGCGATGATCGAGATCAGCGAGGCGCCGATGGCGTAGTGGATGTCGGCGCCGAACAGCAGCGTCAGCACCGGCGTGATGATGAAGCCGCCGCCCAGGCCCGTGAGAGAGCCCAGGAAGCCGGCGCAGAAGGCCGCCGCGGCGATGGTCGCGCTGAAGGCGAGGGTGTTCAAACTCGGAGCTCGGAGTGTAACTCTAACCTGACCGCCCGCCGTCCACACAAGGGGCCGCGATGGGAGTGCAGCGAGACGTCGAGAACGTGCTGATCGTGGGCGCCGGGCCGATCGGGCTCGCGTGCGCCGTGTCCGCGGCGCGCCACGGCGCCGATCCGCTGGTGGTGGATGCCGGCGCGGTGGTGAACTCCATCGTGCACTACCCCGTCGGGATGGCGTTCTTCACCACGCCGGACCTGCTGGAGATCGGCGGGCACCCGCTGGCGTGCGCCGGCCAGAAGCCCACCCGCGAGGAGGCGCTCAAGTACTACCGCGGCGTGGTGCGCACCGAGCGGCTGCGGGTGCTGCCGTACACCCGCCTCGAGACGGCCGCCCGGGCCGGCGCGGAGCTGCGCTGCGAGCTGCGCGGCCGCGGCGGCCCCCGGACCATCGCCTGCCGCCGGTTGGTCCTGGCCACCGGCTACTACGATCACGCCAACCTGCTCGGTGTGGACGGGGAGGACCTGCCCCACGTCAGCCATCGCTTCGACGAGGCGCACCGGAGCTTCGGGCTCGACGTGGTCGTGATCGGCGGGAAGAACTCGGCGATCGAGGCGGCGCTCGAGCTGTTCCGCGCGGGCGCCCGGGTCACCCTGGTGTACCGCCGCACCGAGCTCAAGCCGACCGTGAAGTACTGGCTCAAGCCCGATTTCGAGAACCGCGTGAAGGCCGGCGAGATCGCCGTGCGGCTCGGCGCCGAAGTGCTGCGGATCGACGGGGCCGCGGTCGTCGTCCGCGACGCGGGCGGGCGCGAGGAGCGCCTCGCCGCCGACCGCGTCTACGCGCTCACCGGGTACCACCCGGACTTCGACCTGTTCCGGCGGATCGGCATCCGGATCGACGACGAGACCGGCCGGCCCGCGTGCGATCCCGAGACCCTCGAGACCAACGTGCCGGGCGTCTACATGGCCGGCAGTATCACCGCGGGGCGGGCCACGTCCGAGGTGTTCATCGAGAACGGGCGTTTCGACGGCGAGCGGATCTTCGGCGCGACCGGGAGCCGAAACCCGGGCGGCCGCGGCGCGTAGGGGACCCGGAGGGCCGTTCTTCCCGGAGGCACCGTGCGTCCCGTGATCCGCTCGCTGCTCGGTGCAGCGGCATTCGCGTGCCTGCCGTCCCTGCTCGCGGCGCAGGAAAGCGCCGGGAGCGCGGACTCGTCGGGCCACTGGAGCCTGGACATCCCCGTCCGCGGCTACGGCATCTCGTTCGGCAACTCGGCGCGCTTCACCGGCCTCCGGTTCAACTGGCAGGACGCCGGCCTCGACCGCATCGTCGGCATCAACGTCACCCTGTGGAAGCCGGGCAAGCCGGTCACCGGCGCCGTGGACGGCCTGGCGCTCGGCATCGCCGGGCCGGCGGCCGGCGAGCTGAACGGCGTCGCGATCGGCGTCGCCGGCGTGGTCGCCCAGGAACGCGCGCGCGGGCTCCTGGTCGGCGGCCTGGGCGTCGTGTCGCAGGGATCGCTCGACGGCATCGCCCTCGCCGGCCTCGGACTCGTTGCCCAGGGCTCGATGCACGGCCTCGACGTCGCCGGCCTCGGCACGGTGTCGCAGGGCGACATGGCGGGGGCCAGCGTGGCCGGGCTCGGGGTCGTGTCGCAGGGATCGCTCAGCGGGTTCGCGTTCTCCGGCCTCGGCGTCGTCGCGCAGGCCTCGATGACCGGCATCTTCGCCTCGGGCCTCGGGACCGTGTCGCAGGGGGACCTGGCCGGCGTGAGCGTGAGCGGGCTCGCCTCCGTGGCCCAGGGCGACGTGAAGGGCCTGCACGCCGCGGGGCTCGCGATCGTCGCGCAGGGGGACCTGACCGGCGTCACCGCGAGCGGACTCGCGACCGTCGCGCAGGGCTCGCTGAGCGGTCTCAACGTCGCGGGCGCTGCCATCGTGGCCCAGGGACGGGTGCGCGGCATCTCGGTCGCCGGCCTCGCGGTCGTGGGCGAGACCGGCATCGGCGGGCTGACCGTCGCCGCCTACCAGGTGCGGACCGCGCGGGCCTCCGGCATCACGATCGCCGGCATCAACCTCAAGGCCGGCGCGATGCGGGGCCTGTCGGTGAGCGCGTTCAACCAGATCCGGGGGGTGCAGGCGGGCATCGCCATCGGGCTGCTGAACTACGCCCGGGAGCTGCACGGCATCCAGGTGGGCCTGATCAACATCGCGCGCAACAACGCGTCGCCGTTCGAGGTGCTGCCGCTGCTCAACGTGCACGGCCGCTGAACGCGGCCGCACGGCCTAGAAGAGCCGCGCCAGGAGCCGGACCAGCCAGGCCGCGGCCATGACCGGCACCGGCAGCAGCGTCAGCCCCACCGCGAAGCTGAGTCCCTGCCGGAACAGCGCCGGGCCCGCGTCCGGCGCCTTCTCCTTCCACGCCGCCCGCATCGCCAGCTCGGCGCCCCAGCCCAGGCAATAGCCGAGATTCGCCACTACCGCGTAAACTACGACGCCGCGCCACACGAACACGGGCCCGGGCAGTCCCGGAGGCAGGACGCTGAACACGGCCGCGAAGCCGAGGGTCACGAGCCCCGCGCCGCCGACCGCGACGTTGTAGGTGAGCCGCCGCGACTCCCACCAGCGGAGCAGCGTCCACGGCGTCCGCCGGTAGTCCGGCAGCGGGAACAGGATCCGGGTCAGTGCCGACATGCGGGGCCTCGCGGGGCTGCGGGCGGGGAAGATGGCGACGGAACTCTGATTTGACAAGTACTTTGTATTACAGAGTGCGACCACGGGCCGGCGGAGGAGTCGGGTGACGCGACCGGGGCTGGTGAACGAGGAGGAGGGCCGGGACCTCGGCTTCGGGGCCGTCGTCGCGCGCGAGAGCCGGCGGCGGTTCCTCAACCGCGACGGCTCGTTCAACGTGGCGCGGCGCGGGCTCCGCCTCGGCACCTCGCTGAGCCTCTACCACCTGCTGCTGACCATGTCGTGGACGCGGTTCATGGGGATGGTGGCCGGCTCGTACGTGTTGTTCAACGGCGGGTTCGCGGTCGCCTACCTGGCGTGCGGTCCCGGGGCGCTGGCGGGCGGCGCCGGCACCGGCTTCGGGCGGGCGTTCTTCTTCAGCGTCGAGACGTTCTCCACCATCGGCTACGGGAACGTGGTCCCGGTGGGCCTGGCGGCGAACCTGGTCGTGACGGTGGAGGCGCTCGCCGGCCTGCTGTGGCTCGCGCTGGCGACCGGCCTCCTGTTCGCGCGGTTCTCGCGGCCCACCGCGCGGGTGGTGTTCAGCCGGACGGCGGTGATCGCCCCGTACCACGGTATCACGGCGTTCGAGTTCCGGATCGCGAACGCCCGCAGCAGCCAGCTGCTCGAGGTCGAGGCCACCGTGATGTTCGCGCGGATGGAGGAGCAGCATGGGCGGACCCTGCGCAGGTTCTACCCGCTGTCGCTGGAACGGTCGTCGGTGGTGTTCTTCCCGCTCTCCTGGACCGTGGTGCACCCGATCGACGAGACCAGCCCGCTGCGCGGCCTGACGCGCGACGACCTGCGCCGCTCGGACGGCGAGTTCCTGATCCTGCTCGCCGGGGTCGAGGAGACGTTCGCGCAGCGGGTCCACGCGCGCAGCTCGTACAAGTGGGACGAGGTCGTGTGGGGGGCGAAGTTCGGCGACATCCTCCACCACCCGACCGGCGACGAGCCCATCACCATCGACGTCGGCCGGCTCCACAACATCGAGCCCGTGGCCTAGGGGGCGCCGGCCATCACTCCCTGGGTGGCGCTCCTCATCTTCGCCAACGTGGCGATCGAGCTGCTGCGCCAGAACGCGCCCGGCGTCGAGCGGCTGCTGGTGCTGGTGCCGGCCCTGATCCCGGTGCGGCCGTGGTCGGTCGTGAGCTACATGTTCCTCCACGCGGGCTTCTCGCACCTGTTCTTCAACATGCTGGCGCTGTACTTCTTCGGCCCGCGGCTCGAGGCGCGGCTGGGCGGGCGCCGGTTCCTCGGGCTGTACTTCGCCAGCGGGATCGCGGGTGCCCTCGCCTCGCTGGTGACGCCCTACGCGCTCATCGCGGGCGCCTCGGGCGCCGTGTTCGGCGTCATGCTCGGCTACGCGCACTTCTGGCCGCGGGATCCGATCTACCTGTTCTTCGTCCTGCGGCTCGAGGCACGGCTGCTGGTGGTGCTGATGACGGCGATGGCGCTGTTCGGCGGCCTCACCGGCCAGCCCGGGATCGCGAACTTCGCGCACCTCGGCGGCTTCGCGGGCGGGTTCCTGTACCTGCGGTGGATCGAGCTGCGCTCGCCGGCGGTGCAGTTCCGGGCCCGCGCCGCCGTCGAGGTCCCCAGGAGCAGCGCCGCCGATCTCGACCGGTGGCGGAGCATCCGGCCCGACGTGCTGCACCCGGTCAACCGCGAGGAGTACGAGCGCGTCATGGCCAAGGTGGCGATGGCCGGCGCGGGGAGCCTCACGCCCGACGAGCGGGCGTTCCTGGACCGCTTCAGCGCCCAGTAGCGAGGAGGGGACGATGATCGACATCGGACGCACGACGTGGGGATGGTGCCTGGCGACGGTGGTCGCGGCCGCGCGGCTCGCGGGCCAGGCGGCGCCCGACGCGCCGGCGGTGCGCGGCTTCCCGCGCGCCATGCTCGCGGACGAGCGGGCGCGCGAGGACGCGCTGCGCGCGGTGCCGAGCCCCGACACGCTCCGCGCCCAGCTGGTGGCGCTGAGCGCCGTGCCCCACGAGGCGGGGACCGAGCGCTCCCACCGGGTGGCCGAGACGATCCTCGCCCGGTTCCGGTCCTTCGGCCTCGACGCGTCCATCGAGCCGTTCGAGGCGCTGATGCCGCGGCCGGTGAGCCGGTCGCTCCAGCTCCTCGCGCCCGAGCGCTACACGGCGGGGCTGAAGGAGCCGCCGGTCCCGGGCGACTCCACGTCGGGCCAGCCGGACCAGCTGCCGACCTTCAACGCCTACTCGCCGGACGGGGACGTCACCGGCGACCTGGTCTACGTGAACTACGGCGTGCCCGACGACTACCGCGTGCTGGACAGCCTGGGGATCAGCGTGCGCGGCAGGATCGTGATCGCCCGCTACGGACGCTCGTGGCGCGGCATCAAGCCCAAGGTCGCGGCCGAGCACGGCGCGATCGGCTGCCTGATCTACTCCGATCCGCGGGACGACGGCTACTTCCAGGGGGACACCTATCCGCGCGGGCCGATGCGGCCGCCGCAGGGCGTGCAGCGCGGCAGCGTGATGGACATGCCGCTGTACCCCGGCGATCCGCTCTCGCCGGGCTGGGCCTCCGAGCCGGGCTCGCGCCGCCTGTCGATCGCCGAGGCGCGGACGCTGGCGACCATCCCGGTCCTGCCCATCTCGTACGGCGACGCGCTCCCGTTCCTGCGCAGCCTCGCCGGGCCCGTCGCCCCGCCCGCGTGGCGCGGCGCCCTGCCCATCACCTACCACGTCGGGCCCGGCCCCGCGCGCGCGCGGCTCGCCGTGCGGTTCGACTGGAAGACGCGGCCGCTGTACGACGTGATCGCGACGATCCACGGCGCCGTGCATCCCGACGAGTGGGTGCTGTACGGCAACCACCACGACGCCTGGGTCAACGGCGCGGCGGACCCGATCTCCGGCCAGATCTCCCTCGACGAGACGGCCCGCGCGCTCGGCGCGCTGCTCCGGACCGGCTGGCGGCCGTCGCGCACCATCGTCCTCGCGGCCTGGGACGGCGAAGAGTGGGGGCTGCTGGGCTCGACGGAGTGGGCCGAGAAGCACGCCGACGAGCTGTCCGAGAAGGCCGTCGTCTACTTCAACGGCGACGCGAACGAGGCCGGCTGGTTCGGCGCCTCGGGCTCCCCTTCGCTCGAGGCGTTCCTGCGCGAGGTGGCGCGCGACGTCCCGGCGCCGACCGACACCACCCGGAGCGCGCTCGACGCCTCCGAGCGGCACCGGCGCGAGCAGCCCGCGCGCGATTCCACCGGTTCCGGTGCGGATACGGCCTTCGCGATCGGCGCGCTGGGATCCGGCTCCGACTACACGGTGTTCGTGGACCACCTCGCCGTGGCCTCGCTCGACGTGCGCTTCGGCGGCGCGACCGAGGACGGGATCTACCACTCGGTGTACGACGACCCCGCCTTCTACCTCCGCTTCCTCGACTCCACACTGACGGCCGAGGTCGCGGAGGCGCGCACGATCGGCACCGCGATCCTGCGCATGGCCGACGCGCCGGTGCTGCCGTTCGAATTCGGCGGCGCCGCGCGCCACCTGGGGCGCTGGGTCGACGAGCTGGCGCGGCTCGCGGCCACCCGCGACAGCGCCCGCCGGCTCGACTTGGGTCCGCTCCGCCAGGCGATCGCCAGGCTCGGGGCCGCGGCCTCGCGCTACGACAGCACGCTCGCGCGCCTGGATGCGCAGCCGGCGGCGCAGGTCGCGGCGCGCGCGGCGGCGCTGGATACCGTGAATCGCCTGCTGTACCGGAGCGAGCGGGCGGTCTCGGACACCGCCGGCCTGCCGGTCCGGCCGTGGTTCCGCAACCTGCTGTACGCGCCGGGTCTCTACACGGGCTACGGTGTGAAGACGATACCCGGAATCCGCGAAGCGCTGGAGCTCGGCAAGCCGGACGAGGCCGTGGCGCAGGCGGCGCGGGTGACGGCGGCGGTCACGCGCCTGGCCGATCAGGTGGACCGGGCGGCCGCGGCGCTGGGAGCGGCCCTGCAGTAAACGACGCGGCAGGGGGGCGGGACGATGCGACGCTGGAACGGGTGGGGAGACGAGGCGACCGAGTATCCCGTGCCGCCCGCCGCCGCCCGCCTTCTGGAGGAGCGGCTCGGCCGGGGGCTCCGCCGGCCGTCCGCCCGGCTCGCGGACGTCGTCTCCGCCGCGGCGCCCTCGCGTCTCCCGGCCCATCCCCTCGTGGACCGCTCCGCCGAGCTGCGCGTGCTCCACGCCCGCGGGCAGAGCCTGCCGGATTGGATCGCCACGCGCAGCGGCCGCCTCGGCGCCATTCCCGACGGCGTCGGCCGGCCGACGACCCGCGAGGACGTGCGCGCGCTGCTCGCCTACGCCGTCCGCGCGGGGGCGCGCCTGATCCCGTACGGCGGCGGGACCAGCGTCGTGGGACACGTGAACCCGGTGGCGGGCGACGCCCCGGTGCTCACGGTGAGCCTCGCGCGGCTCAACGGGCTCCAGCACTTCGACGACGTCAGCCAGCTCGCGACCTTCGGCGCGGGCGTCGCCGGACCCGACCTCGAGGCGCAGCTCCGGGCGCGAGGCTTCACGCTCGGCCACTTCCCGCAGTCGTTCGAGTATTCCACCCTCGGCGGCTGGATCGCCACGCGCTCCAGCGGCCAGCAGTCGCTCGGGTACGGGAGGATCGAGGGCCTGTTCGCGGGCGGCCGCGTGGAGGCTCCCGCCGGCACGCTCGAGCTGCCGCCCTTCCCCGCCTCCGCCGCGGGCCCGGACCTGCGCGAGATCGTGCTGGGCTGCGAGGGACGGATGGGCGTCATCACCGAGGCGACCGTCCGCGTCTCGCCGCTGCCCGAGCGCGAGCGTTTCTACGCGGTCTTCCTGCCGACGTTCGACGACGGCGTGGCGGCGGTGCGCGAGCTGGTGCAGGCACGCCTGCCGCTCAGCATGCTGCGGCTGAGCACCGCGGTCGAGACCGAGACCACGCTCCGCCTGGCGGGCCACGAGCGGTTGATCCAGGCCCTCGAGGGCGTGCTCTCGCTCCGCGGCGCGGGCGCCGAGAAGTGCATGCTGCTGCTCGGATTCAGCGGCCGCCGCTCGCTCGTGACGGTCGCGCGGAAGGACGCGATCGCGATCGCCCTGGCACACCACGGCGTGCGGGTCGGCGGCGGGGTCGTGGGCAAGCAGTGGCAGCGCAGCCGGTTCCGCGTGCCCTACCTGCGCAACGCGCTGTGGGAGGCGGGGTACGCGGTGGACACGCTCGAGACCGCGATCCGGTGGAGCCAGGTCCCGAAGCTGGTCGAGGCCGTCGAGTCGGCGCTCGAGGGCGCGCTCGCGCCGCTGGGGCAGCGCGTCCACGCGTTCACGCACCTGTCGCACTTCTACCCGGACGGCGCGAGCCTCTACACGACCTACCTGTTCGGGCTCGCCGCCGACCCGGAGGAGAACCTGGCCCGGTGGCGGACGCTCAAGGCCGCGGCCAGCGCGGCGATCGTCGCGCGCGGCGGCACGATCTCCCACCACCACGGGGTCGGTCTCGACAACGCACCGTGGCTGGCGGCGGAAAAGGGCGAGCTGGGGGTGAGCGCCTTCCGGAACGTGTGGGCCGGGTTCGATCCCGACGGCATCATGAATCCCGGCAAGCTGGTCTCGTCGTGACGCGAGAGCGGCCTGGCCTGTGGCGGACGGGGTGGCGCGACGCGGCGTGGGCGGCCCTGGGCCGGCACTGGGACGTGCTGGTCGTGGGCGGGGGCATCACCGGCGCGGGCATCCTGCGCGAGGCGGCGCGGCGCGGTCTCACGGCACTGCTCGTCGAGCAGCGCGACTTCGCCTGGGGCACCTCCAGCCGCTCCTCCAAGCTGGTGCACGGCGGGCTCCGCTACCTGAAGGAGGGCAAGCTCCGCCTCACGCGCGCGTCGGTGACCGAGCGCGAGCGCCTGGTGGCCGAGGCGCCCGGCCTGGTGGAGCGGCTGGGCTTCCTGCTCGCGACCTACGAGGGCGCGAGCCCCGGATCCCTGACTTATCGCGCCGGCCTCAGCCTGTACGATCTCCTGGCCGTGCGCTGGAGCCACCAGCACTACGATGCGGACGCGTTCCGGATGCTCGCGCCGCACATCACCGAGCGGGGCCTCAAGGGAGGGTTCCGCTACGGCGACGCGCAGACCGACGACGCCCGCCTCGTGGTGCGGGTCCTCAAGGAAGCGGTGGCGTCCGGCGCGACGGCGCTGAGTTACGCGGCCGCGGAGGGCCTGATCCGCGAGGACGGCGTCGTGACCGGCGTGCGGCTCCGGGACCGGGAGTCTGCGCGCTCGACCGAGGTCCGCGCCACGGTGGTGGTGAACGCCACGGGGGCGTGGGCCGACGAGCTGCGCGCGGAGCTGGGCGCGCCGCGTCGGATCCGCCCGCTCAGGGGCAGCCACATCACCTTCCCCGCCTGGCGCTTCCCGCTCGCGCAGGCGGTGACCGTCCCGCATCCCCGCGACGGCCGGCCGGTGTTCTTCATCCCGTGGGAAGGGGCGACGCTGATCGGCACGACCGACGTGGACCACGCGCTGCCGCTCGACCGCGAGCCCGCGGTGGCCGCCGACGAGCTTCACTACCTGTTCGCCGTGATCGAGTCGGAGTTCCCCTCGCTCGGCCTCACGCCGAAGGACGTGATGGCCAGCTTCTCCGGCGTCCGGCCCGTGATCAACACCGGCAAGGCCGATCCGTCGCGCGAGTCGCGCGACCACGCCGTGTGGGACGAGGACGGCCTGCTCACCGTGACCGGCGGGAAGCTCACGACCTTCCGGCTGATGGCGCTCGACGCCCTGAAGGCGGCTCGCCACCGTCTCCCCGCGCTGCGGGTGAGGCGCGCCGGCGCGCGCGCGTTCGATCCGGTCGAACCGGAACTGCCCGGCGCCGCGAGCGCGCTCGACGATGACGCACGGCGGCGCCTGGTGGGCCGCTACGGCGCGGAGGCACGCGCCCTCGTGGCCGCCGCCCGGCCGGAGGAGCTGGCGGCCATCCCTGGAACCCGGAGCCTGTGGGCGGAGCTGCGCTGGGCCGCCCGCGCCGAGGGCGTCGTGCACCTCGAGGACCTGCTGCTGCGCCGCGTCCGGCTGGGACTGCTGCTGCCGGACGGCGCCCGGGACGTGCTTCCCGACGCGCGGAAGATCTGCCAGGCCGAGCTGGGCTGGGACGACGCCCGGTGGGAACGCGAAACCGACGCCTACCTCCGCTCCTGGCGCGCCTGCTACAGCGTGCCGGCCGACGCATCCACCGCTCCGCAGCCCGGAGGGCGATGACGTGTCACTCGCGCGCAGCCTGCTCCTCGCCGGCTCCCGCAGCCGCTTCCTCGCCGGCCTGCTGAGGCGGCGCCACTTCGTCGGCCGCGCGGCCCGGCGCTTCATGCCGGGCGAGGAGCTGTCGGACGCCCTCGAGGCCGCCCGGCTGCTGGCGCCGCGCGGCATCGGCACGGTCCTCACCAAGCTCGGCGAGAACGTGACCACGCTCGCGGAGGCCGAGGGCGTGGAGCGGCACTACCTCGAGGCGCTGGGACAGATCGAGCGCGCGGCGCTGCCGGCGCAGCTCTCGGTCAAGCTGACGCAGCTCGGGCTCGACGTCGACCGCGCCGCCTGCGAGCGGTCGCTGCGCGCACTGGCCGCGCGGGTCGGGGACGGCTCGATCCTGTGGATCGACATGGAGGACAGCTCCTACACCGACGTCACCCTCGAGCTGTTCCGCCGCGTGCGCGGCGACGGCGCGAGCGTCGGGGTTTGCCTCCAGGCCTACCTGCGGCGCACGCCTGCCGACCTCGAGGCCCTGCTTCCGCTCGAGCCCGCCATTCGCCTGGTCAAGGGGGCGTACGCGGAGCCGCCCGCGGTGGCGCATGCGAAGAAGCGCGACGTGGACGCCGCGTACCTGGTGCTGGCCACGCGGCTGCTCGAGCGCGCGGCGGCGGGCAAGGCGCGGCCGGTCTTCGGCACCCACGACATGCGCCTCGTCGAGAGCATTCGCGCCCGCGCGGCGGCCGCGGGAATCCCGCCGCGGCGCTGCGAGTGGCACATGCTCTACGGCATCCGGGAAAAGGACCAGCGCACGCTGGCCGCCTCCGGCGAGGCGGTACGCGTCCTGGTGAGCTACGGGAGTGCGTGGTTCGCCTGGTACCTGCGGCGCCTGGCCGAGCGCCCGGCGAACGTCTGGTTCGTGGTGAAGAACCTGGTCTAGGAGCGCTCGGGGCCGGTGGCTGCGGGCCCGCCGCAGGGAACGATCCGGACCACCGCGACCCTCGCGTCGGTCACGAACGTCTGGTGCGCCACGCTGATGCCCGACCGCCGGGCGCCGGGCAGCGTGGCGTACCCGTCCAGCGTCGCGCAGCCGCCCGCCAGCAGGTCCCCCACCAGCAGGTCGCGCTCGCGGTCGATGTCCGCGGCGATGCGGTGCGTGACCGTCCGGCGCCGCGCGCTCACCAGCACGCCGATGTCCTCCGTGGCCGCGGCCGCCCAGAGCGTGTCGGACCCGTCCGCCTTCCAGAGCCGGACGTGGTGACGCGCCCGGGCCGACAGGCTGGCCCGCTCGTACCGCAGGTCCTCCACGCGCCCGAGGTAGTACTCGTGGCTCATCGGCGCCGCGGTATCACTCTTCGCGAGGACGATGGCCTCGGTCTCACGGGCGAGCGCGCCGAAGGTGGACCGCTGCGCCGCACTCCACCCGGCCCGGGCGAACGCGGTGTCGATCGCCGCGGGCGTGCCGCGAAACAGCAGGTTCACCGGATCGGCCGGGGTGACGCCGCGCCGGTCGGTGGCGCTCGGCGGCAGGGCCGGCACCACGGGCGCCGCCGCGCTGATCCAGGGATCGACCGCCGGCTCGCACCGCTCGGGCGCCGGCACGTCCAGCGGCGCCGTCAGGCGCAGCCGGCCGCGCTGGCCGGCCAGGATGTGCGCCTGGCCCCCGCGCAGGACGAGGTTGAGTCCCGTGAGGATGAACACCGGCACCACGCCGACGCCCGTCGCCGCCCCCGCGATCCCGACGGCGCCGGCGGTCCCGACGACGCCGCGGATGGAGCGTGGCTTCTCCATCAGCTCTCCCTGCGGGCTCAGCATGCCGCGCTTCGCCCACTCGAGCGAGTCGAGCACCGCCGCCACCGGGACCCACGCGCCGCGGGAGGGCGAGAGCGAGTCGAACCGCAGCTCCAGCCGGCCCCGGCGGCCGAACGAGCGGGCCGGCCGCGACACCACGACGGTCGCGGCGATCGGCGCGAAGGCCCGGACCACCGTGCAGCCGCCCGCCGCGAGCGGCGACGTGAGCTGGACCAGCACGGCGGCGCCGACCTTCTCGCGGCCCCCCACGATGGATTGCGGAAAGCGGACAGGGATCGCGGTTCCGGCGGGCAGCACCCGGCGGGCCTGCTCGGGGGCCTGCGCCAGGACGAGGGTGACGGCCAGCACGAGAGGCGTCATGGTCTGAAAGGTAGCGGCCGCGGGCCCCGGCGCACGGCCTGCCGAAGGCATTCCCGCGGGCCGACCCTTTCCGGCATGCCGCGCCGGCGCTAGGCTATCGGCGTGGATCGGATCCTGGTCCGCGCCTCAACGAAGCCCCCCCCGACGTCACCGGCGCCCGGCTCGGCGCAGGCGGGCGGCGTGGCCGGGGGTGGCCCCGGCTCCGCCCCACCGGACCGCAACCCGGTGACGCGGCTCGTGGCCTCCCTCAAGGAGACCGTGCAGCGGTTGTTCTCCCCGCACACGACCTCCGAGCAGCTGATGGAGGTCCTGCACCGGGTCGAGGGCATCCGCACGGCCGCCGAGGCCGCGGAGCGGCGCTGGCTGGAGGCGCAGCTGCGGCAGGCGCAGAAGCTGGAGACCATCGGGCAGCTGGCCGGCGGCATCGCGCACGACTTCAACAACATCCTCGCCGTCATCCTCGCCAACAGCGAGCTGCTGGCCTCGGCGATTCCGCCCGAGCGCTCCGATCTGCTCGTCAGCGTGCGGAAGGTCCAGGACGCCGCGCGCGGCGGCGCGAACATGGTGCGCGGGTTGCTCGGCTTCAGCCGCCGCGCCGAGCTCAACTTCAAGACCCTCGACCTGCGCGAGATCGTGGCCGACCTGTCGCAGATGGTGCGCCCGATCCTTCCCGACAACGTCGAGATGCGGATCGTCGCGCCGCCCGATCCGTGTCCGGTGTGGGCCGACAGCGGCGCCATGCAGCAGGTGCTCCTCAACCTGGTGACCAACGCGCGCGACGCGATGGCCCAGGGCGGAACGCTCACGATCGAGGTCCTCGCGACGCCGACCCAGGCCGCCCACGCCGAGCCGGCGCCGTGGGGCGAAGCCGAGCGGTACTACTGCGTCGCCGTGAGCGACACCGGCGCGGGCATGGACCAGACGACCGTCGAGCGGATCTTCGAGCCCTTCTTCACCACCAAGGCGCCGGGCACCGGGACCGGCCTGGGGATGGCGATGGTGTACGGGCTCACCAAGCAGCACGGCGGGTTCGTCCACGTGTACAGCGAGCCCGGCGTCGGGACCGCCGTGAAGGTCTACCTGCCGGTCTCGCCGGAGTCCGCGGCCGCGGCCGCGACCGAGGCGGCCGCGCGGGACGAGGTCGTCGGCGGCACCGAGAGGATCCTGCTGGTGGAGGACAAGGAGGAGCTGCGCAACACGACGCGGCGGGTGCTCGAGCGCCTGGGCTACACGGTGATCGAGGCGCCCGACGGCGAGGAGGCGCTGGAGCTCTTCCGCTCCCACCGGGACCGCATCGACCTGATTCTCTCCGACGTGCTGATGCCCAAGGTGGGCGGTCCCGCGCTCTACCAGGCGGTGCGCCAGACCGACCCGGAGGCGCGGTTCCTCTTCACCAGCGGCTACACCGCGAGCGACATCGGACAGCGCTCGCTGCTCGAGCCGGGTGTGCTGTTCGTCGCGAAGCCGTGGACCATCAGCGAGCTGGCGCACCAGGTGCGCAAGGCGCTCGACCGGCCCGCGCCGCCGGCCTGAGCTACTTCGCCCGCTCCAGGTAGGTGCCGGTGCGCGGGTCCACCCGCACCCGCACCCCGCTGTCGAGGAACTCCGGCACCTGAATGGTCATGCCGTTGCTGAGCTTGGCGGGCTTGGTGCTCGCCGTCTTGGTCGCGGTCTTCATCACGGGCGCCGTCTCCGCGATCGTGTACTCCATCGCCGCCGGCAGCTGGAGGCCCACCACCTGGCCGTCGAGCATCTCCGCCTGGATGTGGATCTCCGGCTCGAGCCAGCGCACCGCCTCGCCCACCACCTCGTTGCCGAGCGTGTACTGCTCGAACGTGTTCGAGTCCATCACGTGCACGCCCTGGTCGTCGCGGTAGAGCACCTGGAACTCCTTGGTGTCGAGCCGCGCCTCCTCGACGTACTCGGTCGCGATGTACCGCGTGTCGAACGTGTTTCCGCTGACCAGGTTCCGCATCCGGACCTGCACGAAGGCGCGCAGGTTTCCCGGGGTCCGATGCTGGAAGTCCATCACCCGGCACGGCTGACCGTCGACCAGCAGGACGTGTCCCTTGCGAACGTCTGAGGCCTTCATAACTCCCTGCAACTGCAAAGGTTGAACGAAGGGGGCGCCGCAGGAGGCCGCGTCTTCCGGCCGCGTTGCAGCGCCCCCAGACCGGGCGGGAACCTAACCGCCGCGCCCGGTATGCGCCACTCGCCCGCCTACCGCACCCCGGGCACCTGCGCCGCCGGCTCGCGATGGCGATCGACCCACGCGCCCAGGCCGAGCATGACCACCGTGAGCAGCATCCCGATGACGGCGAACTGGCCCGGCGTGGGCGGCGCGCCGGGGAGCAAGGACGCCACGTACAGCACGACGAGCAGCGCCACCAGCGCCCACAGCCCGTAGCGTCCCACGCCGTCCCGCGCCCGCGTCGCGCCGGCGTACAGCGCGACGCCCGCCGCGAACAGGGCGCCCTCGACGACGATCGTGCCCGGCACGGACGCCCACAGCTCGAGGCCCACCCTGGGGCCGCCCGGCCAGAGGGGCATGTCCGGCCGGTGGGTGACGAAGTCCAGCACCCAGTGGCTCACGACCAGAAGCCCGACCATGACCGCCCCGCGCGCGTAGCGTGTCCGCAGGGCGTAGAGCAGCCCGCACAGCGCGCCCCACCCGACGAGGGCCGCGAGGCCGTGCGAGATGGGGTATTGGTCGAACGCGATCGAGAGGAACGGGGCCGGTCCGCCGGCGACGGCGAAGCGCTCCCAGCCCAGCAGCAGGAAGAGCGGAAAGAGGATGTCGGCGAATTCGGACGCGACGAAGAAGGTGCCGAGCGACGTCCGGGGAGCGAGGCGCTTGGCCGCGAAGCCAAGCGCGAAATGCCCGATGAACACGAGGCCTCCGGGCCGGTCGAGGGTGACCCAAGCTACCGGAGAACCGCCGCGGCTTCCACCGCGGCCCGCGAGGCGCTACGCCGTCGCCGTCGCCGCCGCCCGCCGCCGCGGGGACATCCCCTGGTGCCCGTGCAGCACCCTGGGGACCGGCCGGAACGAGGGCATCAGCTCGGCGCGGCGGAACGCGTCGTACACCTCGGGCCGCCACCAGCCCCGGCGCGCGTGCATCTCGCGCAGCGCGTCGGCCGACGACATCGCCGGCCGGTAGCTCCGGGCGCTGGTGAGCGCGTCGAACACGTCGGCGACGCCGATGATCGTCGCGCCGAGCGGGATGTCGTCGCCCGCCAGGCCGTCGGGGTAGCCGGACCCGTCGCGCTTCTCGTGGTGCCAGCGGACGATGGGCCGGATGTCGAACGGGAACACCGCGCCCTCGAGCAGCTCCAGGCCCCAGAGCGGGTGCATCTTGATGATCTCGAATTCCTCGGGCGTCAACCGGCCCGCCTTGTTCAGGATCTCGTACGGGACCCGGATCTTCCCGATGTCGTGCAGGTAGGCGCCGATCCGCACCGCGTCGATCTCGACCTCGGCCATGCCGAGGGCCTCGGCGACCTGCGAGGCGAACCGCGCGACCCGCTCGCTGTGCCCGTAGGTGTAGCCGTCGGACGACTCCATCGAGATCCGGAAGCTGCGCACGACGGACCGGCAGCTCGCCTCGAGCGACGCGCGCGCCACCCGCGACTCCGGCTCGGCGGTCTGAGCGGCGGCCGCGCCGGCGTGGACGAGCCCGTCGTTCAGCACGAACCACTGCCGGCGGCGGTATCCTGAATCCGCCCATCCATCGCCCTGCATCAGCTGCGGGTCCCACGTCGCGACGCAGCGCATCACCGCCTCCGTCCATCCGTCGATTCCTGGGACGCTGAGGCTCCGCCCGCAGGGCGGCGCGTGGCGTCCGGGTCGCGTACAGGGACACCCCGACCTGACCAAAGGTGACGGCGCCCGCCTTGTGGGAGTGACGCGACACACGGGCCTCGCACGGCCGGCCGAGCCCGGCGAACCGGCGGCCGGCGCCACCGGTCCGGCCAACCCCGCGGCAGCAGGCGCCTGGATGCCGCCCCGACATCCGGTAGCTTCCCCGGATGCCGGACAGCAACACCGATGCCCGAGCCCTCTGGCCGGAGCCAGCCTCTCGACGCAACCGTTTTTCGACCCCCTGTGTCGCACCTGTGACCGTCACCGCCGGAGCGCCGTGCACGAAGCGGAGCTGATCGCCCGAGCCCGCGCCGGAGAGCCCGCGGCGGAACGGGCGCTGTACGAGGCGCACGTCGACCGGGTGTACCGGCTGGTGTTCCGGCTGGCCGGCGATGCCGATCTGGCCCTGGACTTCACCCAGGACACGTTCGTACGGGCGTTCGAGCGGCTGAAGGAGTTTCGCGGCGACGCTCAGTTCTCGACCTGGCTGCACTCGGTCGCGGTGTCGGTCGCCCTGAACGGCCTGCGCAAGGTCAAGCGGCTGCGCCGGTACGAGACCGGTCTGGAGGAGGGCGAGGGCGTGGCGCATGGAGGCCGGGAGGCCGAGCCGGACCTGAAGCAGCGCATGGCGGAGGCGATCGACGCCCTGCCGGAGGGTTATCGCACGGTGTTCGTGATGCACGACGTCGAGGGATACACGCACGAGGAGATCGGCGGGGCGCTCGGCATCGAGGCCGGCACTTCCAAGGGTCAGCTGTCCCGGGCGCGGGCGCGGCTGCGCGAGGCGCTCGCCGAATTCGCGGGAGAGTGGGTGTCATGACGATGGAACAGGGCGACGACGCGCTGCCCGAGCGGCTCCACGAGGCGGCCCGCGGCTACCACGCTCCGCGGCCGACGCCGCGCGAGGCGATCTGGGCCGGCATCGCCGCCGAGCGCGAGCGGCGCCGGACCGTCCGGCACAACCTCCGGCGGGTGCGCTGGGGCCTCGCGCTCGCGGCCATGCTGGTGCTGGGGATCGGGATCGGCAGGTTCGGCTGGCTGATCGGCGGACCCCGTGCAGCGCCGAATGCCGTCGCGGCCGCCCGTCCCCCCGCCCCGACGGCGTACCGCGTGGCGGCCGCGCAGTACCTCGCCCGCACGGAGGTCCTGCTCACCGGCTTCCGCGCGGAGAGCCGTCGGACGCAGCTGGATCCCCAGTTCGTGTCCTCGGCCCGGGATCTCCTCACGACCACGCGGCTGATGCTGGATTCGCCCGCGGGCGACGACGCGAGCCTCAAGACCCTGCTGCAGGACCTCGAGCTGGTGCTGGCGCAGATCACCCAGCTCCCGGACGAGCCCGGCCGGCAGGGAGACATCGATCTGATCAACGAGGGCATGACCCAACGCAGCGTCCTGACGCGGCTCCGGGCGGCGACGCCCGCGGTCGGCGTTCCGGCGCACACCCAAGGAGCGCTCTGATGTTCAGCAAGCTGTCGCTGCTCGCCGCCGCCGTCCTCGTCCTGCGCGCCGAGCCCGCGCGCACCCCCGGCGGCGCGGGCCCCGATGTCGCTGCCGCGTACGCCTCGTCGGGGGCGTCGGGCACCGACGTGGCGGCCGTGGCCGGCGTCTTCGCCACCGAGCCGCGCGCGGCCTGGGCGCCGGACGACCCCGGCGACTCGCTCTACCGGGCGGCGCGCCGGCTCCTGAACGGCGGGCACTTCGCCGACGCGGCGCGGGCGTTCACGGCCCTGCTGACGCGCTACCCGCGCTCGAGCTACACGCCGGACGCCTACTACTGGGCCGCGTTCTCGCTCTACCGCACCGGCGACGAGGTCAACCTCCGGAGCGCGACCGGCCTGCTCGAATACCAGTCGGCGCACTTCCCGCAGGCCGCGACGCGCGGCGACGGCGACGCCCTGCTCGCGCGGGTCTACGGCGAGCTGGCCGCGCACGGCGATCCCACGGCGGGCCAGTGGGTCCAGAGGCACGCCAACCCTGCCGGCGCGGATACCGGCCGTACCACGGGTGGCGCGTGCCCGGGCGAGGACGACGACCCACGCATTGCGGCGATGAACGCGCTGATCCAGATGGACGCCGTGAACGCGGTCCCGGTGATCCGCCAGGTCCTCGCCCGGCGCGACCAGTGCTCCGCCGAGCTGCGGCGGCGCGCGGTGTTCGTGCTGTCGCAGAAGCGCACCCCGGAGACTGAGGACATCCTGCTCTCGGTGGCGCGCGACGACCCGGACGAGGACGTCCGCGAGCAGGCCGTGTTCTGGCTCTCGCAGGTGGGCAGCGAGCGCGCCGCCACCGCGCTGGACTCGATCCTCCGGACGACGTCCAACGAGGACCTGCGGGAGAAGGCGGTGTTCGCGCTGTCGCAGATCCACGACCCCCGCGCCGCGCAGATGCTGCGCGACTACGCGGGCCGCGAGGACGCGCCGGAGGACACGCGGGAGAAGGCGGTGTTCTGGATCGGGCAGCAGCACGGCGCCGACAACGCCGCGTTCCTGCGCGACCTGTTCGCCCGCACCGGCTCCGGGGACCTGAAG
Source organism: Gemmatimonadales bacterium (assembly GCA_035623755.1). GTDB lineage: Bacteria > Gemmatimonadota > Gemmatimonadetes > Gemmatimonadales > JACORV01 > Fen-1245. The sequence continues at coordinate 29,237 of DASPSV010000153.1, read as the reverse complement.
GAGCGGATCCTGTTCTCGCTGTCGCAGATGCGCTCGGCCGAGAACACGCGCTGGCTGATGGACCTGGCCGTGAGCTCGCGCGAGAGCGTGGACGTGCGGAAGAAGGCGCTGTTCTGGGCCGGCCAGACGGGCGCCGACATCGGCGACCTGGTCCAGCTCTACGACCGCACCGCGGACGCGGACGTCAGGGAGCAGCTGATCTTCGTCTACTCGCAGCGGCACGAGCCGCAGGCGCTGGACAAGATCATCGACATCGCGCGTCACGAGACCAACCACGACCTGCGGAGCAAGGCCCTGTTCTGGCTCGGCCAGTCCCACGACCCGCGCGCGGCGCAGGTCCTGACCGAGATCATCAACCAGTGAGGCGCGCCCTCGGCGTGCTCGCGGCGGCGCTGGCACTCGCAAGGCCGGCCGGCGCCCAGTCCCTGGCGCAGCGCGTGGCGCGCGCTCCCGACGGCGCGGTGCGGATGACGTTCGCCGCGCGGGACGGGGTGTGCGGCAACGGGGCGAACAACATCTCGTTCAACTGCGAGAATGGCGACTGCGGCGGCCGCCATGTGCGCAACGAGGACGTGGACGACGACGGTCCCTGCCCGTGCGAGGCCGGCCCGGTCCGGCTGGTGCTCCGCGTCGCCGGCGGGAAGGTGGAGCGGATCCGCGCCTACGTCGGCGGCCACTGGCGGCCGGCGGAGGGTGTCACGGACCTCGGCGTCGTGTCCGCTCCCGAGGCCGCGCACTGGCTGCTCGACCTCGCCCGCACGGGCGACGGCGCCGGTGCGCACGACGCCGTCTTCCCCGCGATCCTGGCCGACTCCGTGACGCTGTGGCCGGACCTCGGCAGGCTCGCCCGCGACGCCTCCGCGTCGCGCCACGTGCGCGAGCAGGCGGTCTTCTGGCTCGGCCAGGCAGCGGGCGACGCGGCGGTCAAGGACCTCACGGCGATGGCGGGCGAGGACACGCTCGACCGCGACGTGCGCGAGCACGCGGTGTTCGCCCTGTCGCAGCAGCCGCGGGACGTGGGCGTGCCCGCGCTGATCCAGGTCGCCCGCACCAACCGCGACCCCGAGGTGCGGAAGAAGGCCTTCTTCTGGCTCGGCCAGACCGGCGACCCGCGGGCCGTCGCGCTGTTCGAGGAGGTGCTCGCGAGGCCGTGAGGCCTTCGCGCCCGGTTCGACGCCGGCTCGACCTCCGCTTGACGCTCGCTTGACGGCCGGCCGATAGGCTGCGAGTGCCGGCCCGCTGGGGCCGCATCCGAGCGCGACTGCGGGGTTGCCATGCCGACCGTCGTCGATCACCGCACGCTGTACCGCCTGCCGTGGAGCATGCCCGACAACGCCATCGCGTGGCTCGAGCCCACGCGCAAGTGCAACCTGGCCTGCGACGGCTGCTACCACGCCAACGTCGACGAGCACAAGTCCCTCGCGGAGATCGCCGCGGACCTCGACGTGTTCGAGGCCGCGCGGACGACCGACGGCGTGTCGATCGCCGGCGGCGATCCGCTCACCCACCCGCAGATCGTGGACGTCGTCCGCCTCATCGCCCGGCGCGGCTGGAAGCCGATCCTCAACACCAACGGGCTGGCTCTCGGGCCCGAGCTGCTGCGGGATCTCCGGCGGGCGGGCCTCGCCGGCCTGACGTTCCACGTGGACAGCCGCCAGGGGCGGCCCGGCTGGAAGGGGAAGAGCGAACAGGAGCTCAACGCGCTCAGGCTCGAGCTCGCGGAGCTGGTGGCCCGCGTGGGCGGCATCGGCTGCGCGTTCAACGCCACCGTCTACGAGAGCAATCTCGACGCCGTGCCCGACCTGGTCGCGTGGGCGGGCGAGCACATGGACATCGTCCACGTGATGGTGTTCATCCTCTACCGCGCCGCGGTGCTCGAGGGAGAGTACGACTACTACCTCAGGGGGCAGCCGATCGACATGCGGCCGCTCGCCTACGCGTACCCGTCGCAGCCGGAGCGCACCGATCTCACCACGCCCGAGGTCGTCGCCAGGATCCGCGAGCGCGTCCCCGACTTCGCGCCCTGTGCCTATCTCAACGGCACCGCGCGCCCGGACTCCCTCAAGTGGCTGCTGTCGATGCGCTTCGGGCGCAACGGCCGGACGCACGGTTGGGTCGGGCCGAAGACGGTCGAGTTGATCCAGACCGCCCACCACCTGTGGACGGGGCGCTACCTCGCCTACGCGCGTCCGGCGGTCACCGGGAGCGCGCGGTCGCTCCTGCTCCTGGCCCCGCTCGACCGGCGTCTCCGGCCGGCGTTCGCGCGGGCGTTCTTCGACGCGCGACAGTCGTTCCGGCGCATGCACATGCAGTCCATCATGATCATCCAGCCGGTGGACTTCATGCCCGACGGCCAGCAGAACATGTGCGACGGCTGTCCCGACATGACCGTCTGGGACGGGCACCTGGCCTGGTCGTGCCGTCTCGAGGAGTGCCTGCACTTCGGCCAGTTCGTCGATACGGTGCCGAGGACGCGCCCGGCGGCGCCGGGCGCCCCGGGCTCCGCGGCCCTGTGAAGGGCCAGCCGGCGCGGCCCCTTTGACACCGCGAGTTGCCGCCGGCTAGTGTTCCGGCAGCGCTCAGGGGCGCATCCAGTCCGCGGAAAGGGCCGTGCCCACCCGGCAGTGCCACAACCGATCCACGAGCTTCTTTCAGCCTGATCCGGGCGGACTCCAGGCGTGCACTGAAAGGAGTTTCGTGTGTTCCCGAACCCGCAGGACGCACTTCCCCTTCCGCCCCGGCCCAGCGTCGAGCAGTACCGCAAGCTCGCGAAGGACCTCGTCAAGGCGTGCCGCTCCGACGACCCCGACGCGATCGGCGCCTGGACCGACCGCTGGCTCGCCTCGCTCTCGAAGGCAACGGCGGGCCCCGGTCGTCCCCGCGGCGTACGAGAGATCGATCGCGCGGCGGCCCAGCTCGAGGACTTTGCGACCCGCAGGCTGAAGGCCGGCGGCGCGGACGGCTGCTGGCTCTCGGAGGCGCAGTTCGTCGTCGCGCGGTCGCACGGCTTCGACAGCTGGCCGAAGCTCGTGGCCCACCTGGACCGGCTCGCGCACGCCGGAAGCGATGTGGCCGGTTTCGAGGCCGCGGCCGACGCCATCGTCTCCGGCGACGAGCCGGCGCTCCGGCGCTTGCTGGCGGCGGATCCGTCGCTGGCGCGGGCGGTCTCGACGCGCGAGCACGGCGCCACCCTGCTCCACTACGTGTCCGCCAACGGCGTCGAGAACTACCGCCAGCGCACGCCGCCGAACATCGTCGCGATCGCCAGGATTCTGCTGGACGCGGGCGCCGAGGTGGACGCGGAGGCCGACGTCTACGGCGGCGGATCCACGCCCCTTGGCCTGGTGGCCACGAGCGCTCATCCCCGCGCCGCCGGCGTCCAGATCCCGCTGCTGCAGCTGTTGATCGAGCGCGGCGCCCGGATCGAGCCGCGGGGGATCGCCGGCCACAGCCACGGCGTGGTGATGGCCTGTCTCGCCAACGGGTGCCCCGAGGCCGCGGCGTTTCTGGCCGAGCGGGTCTCCCACCTCGATCTCGTCGAAGCGGCCGGCGTCGGACGCCTCGATCTGGTCACGGCGTTCCTGGATGCGGGCGGCGAGCGGGCGCCGGCACCTGGGCCGGACGAGGTCCACAGCGCGTTCCGCCATGCGTGCTTCTGCGGGCGCACCGACGTCGTGGAGTATCTGGTGGCGCGCCGCGTGGATCTCGCAGGTCACGACGGCGACGGCCAGACGGGGCTCCACTACGCGGCGATGGGCGGCCAGCTGGAGACGGCGCGGCTGCTGCTCGAGCACGGCGCGCCGCTGGAGGCGCGCAACCAGTACGGTGGCACCGTGCTGGGCCAGACCCTGTGGTCCGCGGCGCACGGCGGCGACCCGAGAGTGTTCGCACCGCTGGTCGAGGCCCTCATCGAGGCCGGCGCGAAGCTGTACCCGGAGCCGCCCGTGAACGCCGAGGTGGACGCGGTCCTGATCCGCCACGGGTGCCCACCAGATCCCACGCTGTGGTGGTTCGGCGAGAAGCCGCGCGAAAAGAAGACGACTCGATCCCGGCCGCAGCGGGGCTAGGCCGGCCGACCCTCCGAGGGAGCGCTGCCGGCATCGATGCCCCGCAGATTGCCGTCCGAGAGGACGATGATCGAGCGGGCGAGCGCGACGGCCTCCTCGCGTTGGTGCGTGACGACGATGGCCGTGCCGGCGTATTCGGACAGCAGCCCCGGAAGCTCGTGCAGCAGCCGCGCCCGTCCCGCTGCGTCCACGCCGCTGAGGGGCTCGTCCAGCAGGGTGACCGGAGCCCGAAGCACCAGGGTCCGGGCGAGGCTCGTTCGCTGAGCCTCGCCTCCCGAGAGCCTGGCCGCCGAGCGCTCCAGCAGCGCCGCGATCCCGCAGTGCGCGGCCACCTCCTCGATCCTCTTCCGGCGGTCGGCCGCCCCCACGGCGCGCAGGCGCAGCGCCAGATCGAGGTTCTCGCGGACGGTTCCGCGGACGAACGTCGGCCTCTGGAAGCACAGCGCCGTCGGCCGGTGCGCTCCATCCGGCCGGCCGAGAGCGGCGCCACCGATCCGGACGACGCCGGCCGTGGGCCGCTCGATTCCGGCGATGAGCCGGAGCAGCGTCGTCTTCCCGGCTCCGTTCGATCCGAGCACGGCGCTCGTCTCGCCTGGCGCGAACCTCGCGAACGGGATGTCGAGCACGACCCGGTGATCGCGCTCGAAGCGCACGCCCTCCAGCACGACCTCCACGCTACCGCTCGGACCGCTGCTGCACGATCGTGAGCACCAGGTTGGTCGCGAACGCGATCCCCAGCAGCACTCCCCCGAGCACGAGGGCAGCGCCGATCTCGCCGCGGCCGGTCACCGTGACGATCGCCGTCGCGAGCACCCGCGTGCTGCCCTGCAGGTTGCCGCCGACCGTCATCGCCGCGCCGACCTCGGAGATGACGGCGCCGAAGCCGGCCATCAGCGCCGCCAGGAGGCCGAGGCGCGCCTCCTTCGCGATGATGAACATCGTGCGCCAGGGTCCCGCGCCGAGCGACAGCAGCAGGTCGGGCAGCTCGCGGGGCAGCGCCTGCACGGCGGCGGCGGTGACGCCCACGACCAGCGGCAGGCCGATGATGAACTGGGCCGCGATCATCGCCTGCTTGGTGTAGATGAGGTCGAGCCCGCCGAGCGGTCCCGACCGCGCGAGCACCAGCCACACGACGAGGCCCACCACCACGGGAGGCAGGCCCATGCCCGTATTGACCAGGGCGAGGAGCAGCGTGCGACCCCGGAACCGGCTGCGCGCCAGCAGGTAGCCCAGGGGAGCGCCGGCGAGCACCGCGAAAACGGTCGCCGCGCCCGACACCAGGATCGTCCGGCCGACGATCGGCCACAGCTGAGCGTCCATCGTCACGTCCCCTCGCCTCGTCGGGTCAGTGCGCCGTCGGATCGGGCTTCCCCGCGTCCGCCACGAACAGCGGCTCCCCGTACCTGGCGCGCCCGAACGCGGCAATCTCCGCCTGCGCCGAGGGGCCGACGAGGAAGTCCACGAACGCCCGGGCCTGCGGCGCGTGCACCCGCGCATGGCGGTCGGGGTTCACCAGGTAGGCGTGGTAGACGTTCATGAGCTCCGGATCGCCGCTCAGCACCGGGACCAGCGTGAGCTGGGGCCGCAGGGCCAGGTAGGTGGCGCGATCCGTCAACGTATAGCCCTGGCGCTGCTCGGCGACCTGCAGCGTCGCACCCATCCCCTGGCCCGTCATCTCCCGCCGGTTCACGCGCCCGGGGGCGATGCCCGCCAACGCCCAGAGCGCCGTCTCCTTCTTGTCGGTGCCGGATCCGTCCGCGCGCGAGATGAAGGGCCCGGTCCGCGCGATGAGCGCCAGCCCGTCGCGCAGCGGCCGGCCGATGGCGTGGGCCGGGTCCGTCGCCGGCCCGACCACCAGAAACGCGTTGTGCATCACCAGCCGGCCGCCGATCAGGTCCCCGCTCGCGACGTAGCCGCGCTCGGCTTCCGGCGCGTGGCTGAGCACCACGTCCGCGTCGCCCCGGCGCCCGAGCTCGAGCGCGGCGCCGGATCCCACGGCGATGACCTTGACGTCGATGCCGGAGGCCGCGGAGAACAGTGGCAGGAGCGAATCCAGCAGGCCGCTGTCCTGGGTGCTCGTCGTCGTGGCGAGGATGATCGAGCCACGCGCCGCCGCCGCGCCGTCGCGTGCACCGGTGTGGCATGACGCCGCGACGGCGAGCGGCGCCAGCGCCCCTGCGACGCAGCGTGCGGCGCGGGTGAAGTGCGGGGTCATCCAGGGCATGCGGTACTCACGGAGCCTCCGGGCCGGACGGTCGGGGGCGTCTTGATCGGGGCGCCGATTGATGCGCAACGCCGTGTCGATCTGCAAGGTCCGACCCCTGAGGTTGGGCAAGCGCAATTCGTTGGCGGGGCCGGGCGGCCTGGGTAGATTGCCCGCACCGGCCATCATGGCACACTGGATCCTCAAGACCGAGCCTTCGGCATACTCCTTCGACCGCCTGGTCAGGGAGCGGGCCGCCCGCTGGGACGGTGTCACCAATCCGGTGGCGCTCAAGAACATCCGTGCCATGCAGCGCGGCGACGAGTTGATGATCTACCACACCGGCAACGAGAAGGCCGTGGTCGGACTGGCCGCCGTGGCCTCGGCCCCTTACCCCGACCCCAAGGACGCGAAGCTCGCGGTGGTGGACATCGTGGCTGGGAAAGCTCTGCCTCGTCCGGTCACGCTCGGCGAGATCCGGCAGGAGACGGTGCTGCAGGACCTGGCGCTGGTCAGGATGCCGCGGCTATCCGTCGTACCGGCGACCGAGGCGCAGTGGAAGAAGCTGCTTCAGATGTCGAGGGTCTGACTCCTCGTACCGCAGCCCCAACAGGATGCGCCCGTAACGCCGAAGCGCGACACCACTCATCGTAGTGTCGCGCTTCGAATTGCCCCTCCTGGGATCGAACCAGGACTCTCCTGATCCAGAGTCAGGCGTGTTGCCAATTACACCAAGGGGCAACGACCAAAACAGTTGCGAGACGCCAAGTTGCGAGCAAACGCCTCGCCAGGCAAGTGGAGCTGAGGGGGCTCGAACCCCTGACCTCCTGGGTGCGATCCAGGCGCTCTCCCAGCTGAGCTACAGCCCCGTGCGGGCGGAAACCTAGCCGGGCGCCGCCATTCCCTCAACCCGAACCCCGGCCCGCGGCCTCGCCCGTCCGGAGCTCAGTCCGGGTACGGGACTTCCACCTCCAGCCCGTCCTTGGCCACGACCGTCTCGGGAAACACGGCCCGCGCCTCGTCCAGGAGCGCCGCGGAGTCCCGCGAGTAGCGCGCCGAGAGGTGGGTCAGCACCAGCCGGCGGGCCCCCGCCTGCCGCGCGACCTCCGCGGCCTCCCGTGCCGTGGCGTGCGCGGTCTCCCTGGCGCGGTCCTTCTCTTCCTCGCCGAACGTCGCCTCGTGCACCAGGAGGTCGGCCCCGCGCGCGGCTTCGACCGTGGCGGCACACGGCCGCGTGTCGCCCGAATACACCAGCCGCCGGCCCGGCCGCGGCGCGCTCACGATGGTCTCGGCGGTCACCTCGCGCCCGTCGTCCAGTCGCACCGCCTGGCCGCGTTGGAGCTTCCCCCACAGCGGCCCCTCCGGCACCCCCAGCTCCCGCGCGCGGTCGGGGTTGAACCGGCCCAGTCGGTCCTGCTCGACCAGCGCGTAGCCCACGGCGCCCCCGCCGTGCTCGACGCCGAACACCCGCAGCTCGTAGCCCTCGCGCGCCAGCACCTGGTCCGGCTCGACCTCCACGATCTCGACCGGGAACACGGCGCGCTCCACGCCCAGCGCCAGCGCCTGCCCCAGCAGCTTCGCCGCCCCGCGCGGCCCCACGAGGCGCATCGGGTCGGTGCGGCCCTGGAGACCGAGCGTGCGCACCAGCCCGATGATCCCCAGGTAGTGGTCGCCGTGGAAGTGCGTGAAGAAGACCTCGTTCAACCCGAAGGTGACGCCGTAGCGCATCATCTGGCGCTGGGTCCCTTCCCCGCACTCGAACAGCAGCGTCTCGCCTTCGCGGGTCAGCACCAGCGCGCTGACGTTGCGCTCGGCGGTGGGCCGCGCCGCGGAGGTGCCGAGAAACTGGATCTTCAGCAAGCTAGAACACGTGCACGTTGACGTAGCGGCCCGGGTGGGCCTTGAGGTCCGTCAGCAGCGCGGTGAGGGCGGTGCTGGCCTCGTGCAGGTCGGAGACCAGGGTCGTGTCGTTCACCAGCCGCCCCATGGAGCCGCGCCCGGCGTTGATCTTGACCAGGACGGAGTCCAGCGACGCGCTGGTGTGCTGCAGGCTCGCCGTGACCTGCACCAGGTTGCGGGACGCGTCGCGCATGTTGTCGAAGGTCTGCTGCGTGGCGCTGCTCCCCGCCAGCAGGTCGAGCCGCTGCAGCAGCTCGCGCAGCGCCAGCAGCGCGTGCGCGGCCTCGCCGGAGGGCGCCTCGACCGAGTTGCCGAGCTGGCCCACGGCGTGGCGCGCGTCCACCAGCAGCGCGTGCAGCTCGCTGGCGTTCTGCGCCGAGAGGAACGCGCCCGCGTTGCTCAACGCCTGTCGCCCCGGCCCGGTGAGACCCGCGATCTGCTCGGAGACGCTCTGCTCCCGCTCGCCGGGAATGATCGCGCCCGGTCCCAGGGGCTGCGGGGCCGTGCCGGGGTCGTAGTCGAGGTACTGCGCGCCGAAGAAGTCGAGCGAGCGCACCACGGCGCGTGCGTCGGCGCGCGGCCGCTGCCCGCCCTTGAGGTTCATCACCACCACCACCTGGCCCGGCTTCAGCAGGCGGATGTCGTCGATCTGGCCCACCGAGACGCCCGAGGTGCGGATCGGGTCGCCGACCTTGAGGCCCGCCACGTCGGAGAACGTGGTCTCGACCAGCTCGCCGGAGCGCACCGACTTGCCGCGGAGCCAGATCATCCCGAAGACGAACAGCACGGTCGCGACGATGATGAACACGCCGACGGCCGCTTCCCGCCGGTAGCGCAGCTCCATCAGCCCTCCGCCGCGAACTGCATGTCACGCTCCAGGAACTCGCGCACCACGTTGTCCTTCGCCGCCATGAACTCCTCCGCCGTGCCGACCGCCCGGATCCGCCCATTGTGCAGCAGCGCGATGCGGTCCGCCACCCGGAACGAGCCCCGCACGTCGTGGCTCACCACCACGCTGGTGGCGTGCAGCTCCTTCTGCAGCCGCTCGATCAGCGCGTCCATCGCGTCGGCGTTCACGGGATCGAGGCCCGACGTCGGCTCGTCGTAGAGAAGATACTTCGGCCGTCCGGCGATCGCCCGCGCGATGCCGACGCGCTTGCGCATGCCGCCCGACAGCTCCGCGGGCATCAGCTTGCCGACGTCGTCGCTGAGGTTCACCAGCCGCAGGCACTCGGCGACGCGGCCGTGGCAGAAGTCGCGGTCCCGGTAGCAGGCGTCGTCGGTGATGCCGAGCCGGATGTTCTCGTACACCGTCATCGAGTCGAACAGCGCGCCGGTCTGGAACGCGTACCCGATCCGGCCGCGCAGCGCCGCGAGCGCCTGGCGGCTCAGCTGCGGCACCGACTCGCCGTCCACCACGACCTCGCCCACGTCGGGGCGCATCAGGCCGATGATGTGCTTGAGCAGCACGCTCTTGCCCGTGCCCGAGGGGCCGAGCAGCGCCACCGTCTCGCCGTCCGCCACGGTGAAGTCGACGCCGTCCAGCACCACGTGCCGGCCGAACTTCTTGTGGACGTTCCGGAGCTCGATCATCGCTACAGCAGCAGCTTCGCGAGCAGCAGGTCGAGCAGCAGGATCAGCACGCACGAGGTCACGACGGCCGTGGTGGTCGCCCGGCCGACCCCTTCCGCGCCCTCCTGCGCCTCGAAGCCGACGTAGCACGGGATCAGCGTCACCACCGCGCCGAACGCCTCGGCCTTGATCACCGAGTACCACAGGTCGAAGGTGCGGAAGAAGCGCTGCGTGCCGTACGCGAATTCCGCGTAGGTGATGTGAATGGACTGCTTCGCGGCCAGGAACCCGCTCAACATGCCCGTCGCGTCGGACACGACCACCAGCGCCGGCAGCATCACCAGGCCCGCCAGGACGCGCGGCAGCAGCAGGTGCGACGCCGGATTGCGGCCCAGCGACTCGAGCGCGTCGATCTGCTCCGTGACGCGCATCGTCCCCAGCTCCGCCGCGTAGCGCGCCCCGATGCGCCCGGCGAGGAGCAGGCCGGTCATCACCGGGCCCAGCTCGAGGATGATGCTCTCCGCGATCACCGCGCCGAGCAGGTACAGCGGGATGCTGCCCGTGAACTGGTAGCCCGCCTGGAACGACGTCACGCCGCCCGCGAACGCCGACGTGAGCACCACGATCAGCAGGCTGCCGAAGCCCACCTGCTGGCACTGCTCGACCGTGCGCGGCACCCACGCCCGCCACTCCGGCAGCGCGCGCACCAGCTCCCACAGCATCATCCCGAACCGGCCCACGTTCTCGAGCGACGAGAGGAACGGGCGCGCCACGGCGCGCGCCGCGTTGACGGGGATCGGGAGCTCGGAGGTGGTGGTCAGCTGATCCATGAGCAAGGGGCGGACGGGTGTAGGGTGTAGGGCGTAGGGTGTGGAGGGCCCTACACCCTACACCCTCACACCCTACACCCAAGCGTATATTCTCACCTTCCGTGCCCAAACATTCCACCCTCGAATGCGCCGCCGCCTTCAGGCGCAAGCTCCTCGCCTGGTTCCGCGCCGCGGGACGCGACCTGCCGTGGCGGCGCACCCGCGATCCGTACCGCGTGCTGGTCTCCGAGTTCATGCTGCAGCAAACGCAGGTCGCCCGCGTGCTCGAGTTCTACGGGCCGTTCCTGGAGCGCTGGCCCAGCCTCCGCGCGCTGGCGCGGGGCCCTGCCCGCGCCGTCCGAGAGTCGTGGGAGGGGCTGGGCTACTACCGGCGCGCGGCCAACCTGCACCGGCTCGCGAAGCAGGTGGTGCGCGACCACGGCGGCGAGCTGCCCTCGGACCCCGACCAGCTCGAGCGGCTGCCGGGGATCGGGCCGTACACCGCCGGGGCGGTGGCCACCTTCGCGTTCGAGCGGCCGACGCCCGCCGTCGACACCAACGCCGGCCGCGTGCTCCGTCGGGTATTCGGTTCCGCTACGGCGAAGGACACGAGGTCGCTCGCCCACGACCTGCAGCCCAGACGCGGCAAGACCGCGTGGTCGTTCAATCAGGCGCTGATGGAGCTCGGGGCCCTGGTCTGCACGGCCAGGGCCCCGAAGTGCGGCGAGTGCCCGGTGCGGCGCTACTGCCGCTGGTATCTCAGGAGATCGTGACCCCTCGCACCCGTCACGGCAGCATGCGCGGGGCCATGGCGCCGAAGTACAGGGCCACCAGGATCGCCACGCCGGTCAGCGAGCCGGCCCACGCCAGCAGGCCGCGCGCCTTCTCGGCCCTCGGGTCCTTCTCGCCCTTCTCCACGCTCACCTGGGCGTAGTAGGCCACGCGGTTCGCCAGCGGCGTCACGACGCCGACGGCGATCACGCCGGCCAGCAGGCCGAACGCCTGCATCAGCTCGAGCGAGGTGGTTTCGTCCACGTGCTGGCCCACCAGCTGCATCGTCATCACGATGCCGGTGATGGTCGCGAGCGCGGCCGCCGGCGCGATCAGCAGGCCCTGAACGCGGGCGAGCGTCTTCCAGGTGTGGGCCCACGCCTCCAGGCCGACCGCCCGCGTCTGCGGACCCCAGACCATGAAGGTGAGCTGGGCGCCGAGCCAGACCGCGATGCCGACCCAGTGCAGGAAGCGCAGCATGCCGGTTACCTCCGCTGTCCGATCGCGATGAAGGAGATCTCGACCCGTGCACCCGACACGATGCCGCTCACCGCGACCGTCTCGCGCGCCGGCGGGTTGGTCGGGAAGTACTCCGCGTACACGCGGTTCATCTCGTCGTAGTCCGCCATGTCCGCCAGGTACACCGTGGCCTGCACGACGTCGCCCAGCGTCAGCCCCAGCTCGCCGAACAGCGCACGGAACGACTCGAGGACGTTGCGGGTCTCGGCCGCGGTCCGGCCCGCGGTGAGCGCGCGCGTGGAGTCCGTGACGCCGATCTTGCCGGCGAAGTAGTAGGTGCGGCCGACCCGCACGGCCTGGCTGTAGGGCCGGTTGGGCTGCGGGTGAATGGCCTCCCGCACCGGGGCGCGGTGGGCGCAGCCCGCCAGCACCAGCGCGGTCGCCAGGGTCGCGAAGCGCTTCACGCCTGTCCCTCCTCCGTAGCGGCGAACGCCGGTGCGATCGGGCGCCGGCCGGCGAATCCGGCGTCGAGGTCGTGCCAGTGCGCCACCCGCTCCTCGCCGAGCCGCCAGCACAGGAAGACGAGGCGGCCCTCCTGGTAGCCGTAGAAATCCACCAGCCCGTCCTCGAACCCCTTCAGCAGACACCCCACCTCGGCGAGCTCGTCCACGTACCCGTTGATCCGCGCGGCCACCTGGTCGATCTCGCGCCGCAGGGCGAGCTGTTCGGGGGACTCGCCCCACTCCGGGCGCGCCCCCGCCGCGGCCAGCTCGTAGCGGGCGACCAGGTCCTTCCACTGCGGGTGCTCGTTCACGATGTCCTGGACGATGCGCCGCACCAGCGGCAGCGCCCGGTTCGCCTGCTCGACCGTGAACGTCTTGATGTCCGCCACCGTCAGCGCGCCCCCGCGCCGCGAGCGGCACGGTGCTCCGGCGTGCCGGCGGCCCCGGCGCGTCCCGCGCCCAGTCCCGCCAGGGCCGCGTGCCCGGCCCGGTATCCCGCCTCGATGAACTCCCCCGTGCGGCCGAAGGCGAACGTGCCGTGGGGATCGACCTCCGGCTCCACCAGCACCAGCGGCGGCCGGCGGGCATCGGCCTTCCAGTCCGCCACCGCGCGCTCGCGCTGCCGCGCCATCACGATCGCCATCGCGCGGTCGTGCGCCGCGAGGAGCGCCGGCCCCAGGGGCGTGCCGGCGGGCGGTGCCGCCGCGACCGGGCCCACGTCCACCGCCACCACCAGATCCGCGGGGATCTGGGCGGCCACGTCGAGGGGCAGCACCTCGAGCAGCCCTCCGTCCACGAACCGCCGGCCCCCGATCGCCACCGGGGGCAGGTAGAGCGGCAGCGCCATCGACGCCATCACCGCCTCGACGACGGTGCAGTCCGTCCGGCCGCCGGCGCCGAAGACGGTCAGCTCGCCCGCGTCGGCGTCCACCGCGGTGATCCGCAGCGGCAGGCGGAGCGCCGCGAAGGTGTGCACCGGCAGCAGCCGCTCGAGCAGCGACCGCACCGGCTGCGGCCTCAGCACGCTCGGCGCGCCGAGGCCCCGCGCCAGCACCGACCACCGGGCCAGCACCGCGATCTCGTGCCGGCCCACGCTGAAGACCCGCGGCACGATTTCCTCGTACGAGAGGCCCGAGGCGACCAGCGCCCCCACCAGCGCCCCCGCCGACGTGCTCACGACCTCCGCCGGCTTGAGCCCCGCCTCGTCCAGGGCGCGCAGCACGCCGACCTGGGCCATCGCCTTCATCCCGCCGCCCGAGAGGACGAGGACGACGCGGTCCGGCTCGATCGTCACCGGCCCTCCCGCGGCGCCAGGACGGCCATCCGCTGGGCCCGGCGCGCCTGGGCCTCGCGGCAGCGGCGCCGCTCCTCGTCGGTCTCCGGCAGCACCGGCGGGACCGGCGCGGGCCGCCCCGCCTCGTCGAGGGCCACGAACGTCAGGTAGCAGGTATTGGTGTGGCGCCGCACGCCGGTGAGCAGGTTCTCCGCCTCCACGCGCACCCCGACCTCGATCGAGGTGCGGTGGGCGTAGTTCACGCTCGCGTACATCGTCACCAGCTCGCCCAGGTGGATCGGCTCGCGGAAATCGACGCGGTCCACCGACGCCGTGACGCAGATGCGCTGCGCGTGCCGGATCGCGCTCACCGCGCCCACCCGGTCGAGCATCCCGAGGATCACGCCACCGTGCACGTTGCCGAGGCCGTTGGCCATGTGCGGCATCATGACCTCGGCGATGGTCGTGTGCGAGAGGCGCGGCGGCCGGCCGTTCACGTCAGAAATCCACCGGCCGGAGGTACGCTTCGCCGATCGCCGTCGGGCTCACCATCGCGACCGTCGGCAGGCGCCGCTTCCAGTGCGTGGACGCGAGCCGGCGCGCCGTCACGGTGATCTCCGCCTCGGTGTAGCCCAGCCGGGCGATCTCGGCCGGCTTCACGCCCGCGAGCAGGGCGGCGAGGATCCGGTCCGCCTTCAGGTACGACACGCCCAGGTCGCCCTCGTCGGTCTGGCCGCGGATCAGGTCGGCGCTCGCCGGCTTGTCGATGATCGGCTCGGGCACGCCGAGGTGCCGGGCCAGCGCCCACACCTGGGTCTTGAACAGGTCGCCCAGGGGGTTGATCGGCGGAGAGTCGTCGGCGTGCCAGGTGAAGTACCCGAACAGCCGCTCGGTCTTGTTGCCCGTCCCCAGCGGCAGCGCGTGCAGCTTGGAGGCCTGGTCGAACAGGACGATCATCCGCATCCGGGCCATCACGTTCCCGCGGCGCGACCCGTCCGCGTCGGGCTCGGCCTGGCCGACGTAGCCGTCCACCGCCGCGCTGATGTCCACCGTGCGCGCGTGGATCCCGAGCGCGTCCACCACCAGCTTCGCGTGCTCCAGGCTCTCGGGGCTCGACGTCCGGTACGGCAGCATGAACGCCCACACGTTGTCCGGTCCGAGCGCGCGTGCCGCCAGGAAGGCCGTGACGGCACTGTCCACCCCTCCCGACAGCCCCACCACCACCCGCTCGAACGCACGCCGCTGCTTGATCTCCTCCCGCAGGAATTCCAGCAGCCACCGCTCGACCAGCGCGCAGTCGATCGCGAGGGGATCGGCGGCGGGGGCCGTCGCGTGCGCGAGCCCAGCGCCGCGGGCGGGCGGAGCCGCCGCCCGCGCTCCGCCGCTTCCCTTCTCCCACTCGGCCCCGGCCGCGACCGGCCGCTCGAGCGAGGCCAGCAGGTGCGGCAGGTGCGTCTCGAGGTCGGCCAGGAGCGGCTGGTCGGCGCGGGCGCGGGCGATCTCGCCGAGGTCCACGCGCGCCTCGATGAGCGCCTCGTCCCACAGCGGGCCGCGGACCACGACCTCGCCGCGCGGCGACGCGACCACCGACCCGCCGGCGAAGCCCTTCCCGCCCTCGAACCCGACCAGCTGCGCGACCGCCACCCAGACGCCGTGCTCCTCGGCGACGTCGCGCGCGATGCGCTCCCAGCGCGCGACGTTCGCGGGCCGGGAGAGCCTCCCCTCGAGCGGCGCCGCACCGCGGGCGGGCGAGGCGGACGGGATGATCACCAGCTGTGCGCCGCGGAGCGCCGCGACCGTCGGCGTGAGCGAGTGCCAGGCGTCCTCGCAGATCAGGATCGCCGCCTTCCCCCACTTCGTGGCGAACGTGCCGACCTCGTGGCCCGCCTCGACGAACCGCTCCTCGTCGAAGACGCCGTACGTGGGCAGGAACACCTTGCGGTGCACGTGGAGGATCTTCGGCTCGCTGCCGAGCGAGGCGTACAGCGCGGAGTTGTAGAGGCGGTCGCGCCACCGCTCGTAGAAGCCGAGCGCGACCTCCAACGGGGGGGCACCCGCCAGCTGGTGCTGCGCGGCCAGATCGTCGAGCAGCGTTCCCGCCGTCACCGCCACGTCGCGCACGCCGCCCTCGACCAGGTACCCGCTCATCGCCGCTTCCGGCAGGATCAGCAGGTCCGGCGGTTCGGGCCACTCGGCGAGCTGGGCGAGGAGGGTGCCGAGGCGCTTGACGTTGCCGGCGTAGTCGCCCTTGGCGGGCTTGAACTGCGCGACCGCGAGCCTGAGCATGTGGGGGTGAAGTATAGTGCCCGGGTCCCCCGGCGCGAGGCGGCCAGGGGCCGCCTGGTGACCAACCTCACCGACCGGCCGGCCGTATCTCGACAATATCGGCGGCGTATCCTGCCTGCCGCCGGACCGAGACCCGGGAGACTGGCGCCATGACCCTCGATGCCGTGACCCCCTCCACGACAGCCGCCGGGCTTCCTGCGCACGTGTTCAACAAGCTGGAGGCGGGCATCGTCGTCCGGGGGCTGGTGCAGCTGGTCCTGGACCAGGGACCGGTCGAGGTGCTGCTCCGCACCTGGTACCGGGAGGACGGCACCCACTACGTCGAGGCCCGCCGCCGCGACAGCGGGGAGCGGATGGTGGTGCGCCTGGACCAGGTCAGGGACGTCAGGGCGTACTAGGCCGCGCGCCCACCGGCGGCGCGCCGCCGCGTGCGGCGGGTGTTAGCTTTCAGGCCACGATCCGCAGGGCAGACCAGCGCGGCCCACGCCGCGGGGTGATGGAGTTCACCCGTAACCGCGAGTTCCTCGCTGATGACTCCTACCTCACACGCCGTGAGCGGGAGTCCTCCTCGTGCCCCTCTACGTCTGGGTTGCCATCGGCAGTGCCGCGGGCGGAGTCGTGCGCTTCGTGCTCGGCACGCTGATTCAGCAGAAGACCGGCTCCACGTTTCCCGTGGGCACCCTGGCCATCAACGTCACCGGCTCGCTGGTCCTCGGCTTCGTCGTCCGGTACGCCCTGGCGACCCCGGCGATCGGGCCCGAGGTCCGCGCCCTGCTGACGGCGGGGCTGTGCGGCGGCTACACCACCTTCTCCACGTTCAGCTACGAGAGCGCGGCCCTGATCGAGGAGGGCGACTACCACCGCGCGGCGTGGTACGTGGGGCTCAGCGTCGTGCTGTCGCTGGCGGCGACGTTCCTGGGCATCGGACTGGCGAGGGAAGTTCTCAACCTGCGGCGGAGGCTCTAGCCCATGCACGGCTTCAAGGGCGAACGGGTGCTGATGCGCATCCACATCGGCGAGCGCGACAAGTTCCACGGGAAGCCGCTCTACGAGGCCATCGTCGAGCTGCTCCGGGCCCGGCACTACGCCGGCGCGACCGTACTCCGCGCGGTGATGGGCTTCGGCGCGACAGCGCACCTGCGCACCGACCGCATCGAGGTGCTCTCGCTCGACCTGCCGATCGTCGTCGAGTGCGTGGAGACCGAGGAGAAGATCGCGGCCATTCTCCCCGAGATCGACGGGATGATCGAGGGGGGCTTGATCACGCTCGAACGGGCGAAGGTCATCATGTACCGGGCGAACCTGCCGCCCGAACGGCGCGGCGCCAGCTGGGAGATGGACCGGACCGACCTGTTCGGCCCCGAGGAGCCGGAGCGGGGCTGACGCCGCCCGCGGCCCGCGTCAGAACGACGTGTAGACGATCACACCGGCCACCGCGCCGGCCGCGGCGATCGCGGCGAGCGACACCGCCGCGTAACGCCGGAAGCGGCCCGCGCCCATGCCCAGCGCGATGCCCAGCTTCACGACGGTATTGGTGACGGCCGCCACGGTGACCGCCGCGGCCGGCGTCTGCCAGCCCGCGGCGCCCGGACCCAGGCGCGAGAACGCGATCGTGACGGCGTCCACGTCGGCGACCGCCGAGAGGCCTGCCGCCGCGAAGGTGCCGCCGCTCCCGAAGTACTCCCCCGCTCCCCGCACCACGAGCAGCACCACGCCGTAGATCGCCGCGAAGCTGAGCGCCGCGACCACGCTGAACGGGTTGCGGATCCGCGTGCCCGACTCGTCCGTCTCGTCCGGCCGGCGCCGCGAGAGCACCCACGCCGCGACCAGGCCGGCCAGCGCCATCGCCCCCACCACCGGCAGCAGCCGCGGCAGCATACCCGCGTTCACCGCGCCCGCGAGCACCGCCATCCGGAGCGGCATGATCGACGAGGCGACCACCGCCGCCGCCGCGGCGGCACGCCCGAGTCCCTGGTCCGCCCGCGACCGCTCGGCCATCGCCATCGTGACCGCCGTGCTCGACACCAGGCCGCCCACGGCGCCCGTGACCTGCATGCCGCGCCGCTCTCCCAGCAGCCGCATCGCCACGAAGCCTACGAACGAGAGCGCCGTCACGAGCACCACGACCAGCCAGATCTCGCGCGGATTCAGCACGTGCCACGGCCCGTAGCCCCGGTTCGGAAGCACGGGGAGGACGATCACCGTGATGACCGCCAGCTCGAGCGCGGCCGTCAGCTCCTCGGGCGAGAGGGCGCGGGAGAACGCCTCCAGCTTCGGCTTCGCCACCAGCAGCACGGCGACGGCGACGCCGCAGGCTCCCGCGACCACCAGCTGGCCGGCGCCGGCCAGCGCGCCGAGCAGGAAGGTGGCCACGGCCGCGACCTCGGTCGTCGCGCCGACGTCGCCCGTGGCGGACGAGCGCACGTAGGACACGACGGCCACCGCCGCGATCGCCAGCAGGCTCACCGCCAGCAGCAGCGGGCCCACCCGGTCCACCAGCAGCACCGGGATCGCGCCGGCCAGCGCGACGAGCGGGAACGTCCGCACGCCCGCGAACATCTGCCGCGCCTTGCGCACCTCGGCGCGCTCCCGGTCGAGGCCGATCAGCACGCCGATCATCAGCGCCACGAGCACCCGCTCGAGCATCACCGCCGTCGTCTCGTTCACCGCGCCGCCTGGAGGGAGTCGAACACGCTGCCCACGAGCCACGCCCGGCCCCGGAAGGCCGTCGCCGTCGCGCCCGCGGTCCGCGCCGCGGGCGCCCCGTGCCACGCGGCGAACACGGGCATCAGCACCTGCTTGTCCACCAGCACGTCGCCCTGCTCCTCGACCGGCGGATCGGGCACCATGGCGCCGCCCACCTTCCGCTCGGCGTCCGTGCGGGCGCGCCAGTGAACCAGCCAGCACGGGCGCCCCGCGACCACCGTGTCGCGCTGGTCGCGGTACGTCGTCACGACGCGCCCGCGGGCCGCCCCCGGTCGCGGCAGGTCGTCGAACGCGAGCGTGTCCACCCACCGGTGGCCCTTGGGCGGCCACCACACCGGCAGCCGCGCGATCACGTGGCGCAGCTCCATCGGCAGGGCCGAAGGCAGCGTCGCGGCGCACTCCGCCACCGTCGGATCGCAGTCCGGCTCGATGCGCTCGAAGGTCCCGACGCGCGTGAGACGCACGTAGTAGTGAAGCGTGTCCCCGGTCTCGAGCCGCCCGCCCGATGGCGCGGCGCCCGCGAGCGACGCCCTCCGCGAAATGCCGTCGTGCCAGACCAGGTACCGGTCGTTCCGCACCGCGAACAGCAGCCGCCCGGCCTCCTCCTCCCGCGCCACGACCTCCGTGTCCCGAAGCGTTTCACGAGCGTGCTCGACGCGGAACGCGAACGAGTCGGGCCACGAATAGCTGGTCGGATTCGGTGCGCGAGCGGACTCGTTGGCGCAGGCACCGAGCAGGAGTGCGACAAGAACGCCCGGCATCCAGACATGATGCCATCGTGAAACTGTCGCGACGCCATCGCGATTGTCGTTCATCTCGGAAGGCGGGTCGCGGCCACGATCAACACCAGGCCCACGACCGCGTTGATGCGCGCCAGGAGCGCCGCGCGGGTGCGGATGCGCAGGGCTGCCGGCGAGCCGGGCACCGCGCGGGAGGCCTCGGGACCGTGGACGAAGTCGTGGACCGCCTGCAGCACGAGCATGACTGCGACCGAGGCGAGCTTCACGGCGAGGGCGACGCCGAAGCTGCCGCTCCAGAATCCCGGGTCGCGGAGCACCGCCCACGAGAGCACTCCGTGGTAGCGCAGGTTCACCACGCCCGTGACCACGAGGACGCCGATCGCGATCCAGCCCAGGGTGCGGAACCGGACGCCCAGCTCGTCGAACAGCTTCGCGCGCAGCAAAGCCGGCTCGACGCGCCGCAGCACCGGTGCGCCGACGGCCGCGAGGAAGAACATGCCGCCGAGCCAGAACATCGCGGCGAGGACGTGGAGGGTGATGCTGACGGTGTAGACGATCATGCGCGCACCGGCGGCCCGCAGAGGACCGGAGACAGAACGGGGCCGGTAGCCTGGGAGGCCCCGGACCCCGTCACCGTTCCCGGACTCGTGTCCGGGTCTGCTTCCGCACGGCCCACCGGGCGGCGGGCCAGATCGTCAAGAGGAACGTTCTGCTTGCGGAACCGGGACGCCAGTTGGCCGTCCCGCTTCTCCATACGCACGAAGCCCGCGGATCGTTTCAGCGCCGGGGCGCCGCCTCGGACGGCGGCTTCGCCGCAGGCGGACGAACCGAGTCGCGGCGCGCCGGCGCGGCGCCGTTCCCCATCCCCGACGTGTGGATCGGCGCGATCGGGGCCAGGACCGGCGTGGCGTTGCCCATCGCGCCGACCCAGCGCCCCACCAGCAGCGACGCGGCGGCGAGGATCACCACCGCGATCAGCTGCGCGACGCGCTTGCGGGTCGAGGGGACCATCTGGCGCAGCCGGACGTTCTCGCGCCGGAGGTCCAGCTTCTCGATCGCCCGCTCGACGGTCGCCACGAGATGCGGGAGATCGACCGGCTTGGTGAGGAAGTTCTCGGCCCCGAGCTGCATGGCGCGCACGGCGGTGGGGATGTCGCCGTACCCCGTCAGCAGAATGACCAGCGCCTTCTTCTCACGCATGATCTCCAGGATCTGCATCCCGTCGATGTCGGGGAGCCGCAAATCGAGGATGGTCACGTCGGGGCTCTGCGACCTGAATCCGTCGAGCCCCTGCTTGCCGGTGCCGGCGCGAATCACTTCGTACCCAAGGCGAGTGAAATAGTCGCTCAATCCCTTGAGCACGGCCTCGTCGTCGTCCACCACCAGAATCCGCCGGCCTTCGCCGCTCGCGAACTGCTCGTAGTCGGCCATGCGCGTCAACTTAGGGTCGGCCCGTCCGCTCCGCCAGATTGGCGCGGCCCCGATCCCGCGCCGCGAGCCTCGACCCGATCGCGATTGGCGCACCGGCCCGGGATGCTGCAGTTTCTCTCAGCCGCCGGACTGCCCCGCTCCCGCCCGTCCGGCCGAGTTGCCGTCGCTGGTACGCCGATTGCTGAGAACCACGGCGTACCGTCGAATTCGGTTCTGAGGAGGAGCACATGTCCGCACCGTCTTCGCGCCTCGCGCGCGCCGTTCTCGTCGCCACCCTGCTGGCCGCCCCGACCGCCCTGCTCGCCTACGGCGTCTGGATCCATTCCGTCGTCCCGGTCGCGGCGCTCAAGGACTTCAAGACCGCCGTCGTCATGCCCGGGATTCAGACCAAGACCGTCTCCGGGGTGACCGACGCCGACCTGGCCGGGTTCCGGCGCTGGTTCTACGACCGCGCCTTCGCGCTCAAGAACGCCGCGGTCCACAAGGAGTGGATCAAGCGCTACCCGACGCCGGCGTCCTTCGATGCCCGGGCCTTCAAGGCCTTCCTGATGATGAATCCCGAGGCCCAGGTGCTGGGGGTGGATTCGTTCGCGGCGGTCTATCGCGCCCGCACTCGGGCGGACGTCGCGCTCGATCCGACGGCGCCGTACGTGCCGGGCCAGGCGATCACGGTGGCGCGCGCGCTCTCGATGGGCTCGGTGTACGTGGACATCGACCGCCGCAACCAGGACCGGCTGTTCCGCGATTCCGCCGGCCGGGTGATGATGACCGCGAAGGGCGACACGGTGCCGATGGACCCGATGACGCTCAACTGGGGCCGCCTGACCGGGCTGTCGAGCCAGGCGCACGCGCACATCGGGTTGAACCATGAGCGCCATTCGAGCGAGCCGGGCACCCTCTCGATGGCGCCGTGGAACTTCGTGATCGCGATGGGCTACCCGACCGACTCGGTCGAGTCGTATGCCGAGCCGAACGCCCAGATGTACACGGACCTGAGCTACCTCGCGATGCTCAAGGGCGGGTCGGGCAGCGAGCTGCTGAGCGACCTCTACGCCGGCAACGCGATGCACTACCTCGCCGACGTGGGCAACCAGATCCACACCCTCCAGGCCGGCATCGAGAAGTTCTATTCCGACGCGACCTGGGATTACTGGAAGAGCCGCCTGACGACGGTGTTCGGGCTGTTCGGCTCGACGCCGTCCCGGAACAGCATCGGGCTCGACATCCTCACCAACCACCACACGCTCTCCGAGAAGCTGTTCCAGGTCGAGCTGCAGCAGGCCTGGCGCCTGGACTCCGCCGGCCGGAAGGACTCGATCCCGGCCACGATGCGCGGCGTGCTCGACGCGATGCGCGGCGGTGCCCCGCAGTTCAAGCGGGTGCTCGACGCGGCGGTGCTCTCCAACGCGCGGAAGAGCTGGTATCCGCCCTTCGGGGAGCTGATCGCGCACGCGATCATCGATTCGAGCTTCCAGGAGGGCGCCACCATCTACCGGCTGACCCGCCAGTTCGCGGTGCCGCAGCTGCACCGGATGGGCGTGGCGATCGACTTCGACACGATCCCGGACGCCCAGGTCTGGAGCTACGTCCAGGACCGCAGCGATCCGGCCATCCAGGCGGCGCTGGACACGTTCAACATCCTCGAGGGCCACGGCCTGGCGCGGGTGCACGACGCCCTCGGATGGTGGTGGGATCGCTACCTCTTCTACGGCCGGACCGAGGCCAAGGACAAGGCGCGCCTGATCGACGGGCTCGTCGAGCGGTTGGTCGTCAACCAGCTCAACTACCTGTTCGCCTCGGACTCGCGGCGCCAGGACTACATCGACTCCCACGGGGGGTTGAAGCGGTAGGGTCGTGAGCGCGGCGCCCGTCCTTCCGGAGCTCGACCGGCTCGGCCTGGCGCGCGCGCTCGCGCAGCAGCTCGCGGGTGACGTGGACATCACGCTGTCGCTGCCCCCCCATCCGCACGACGAGGAGGGGATGGGGGCGGCACGGCGCGCGGCGGCTCTGGTGAGCGAGCTGGCCGCCCTGTCTCCCAAGCTCCACGCCGTCGCCGCCCCCGCCCCCGCCCCCGCGCTCCCCGACCTCGCGGACGACGCGCCGCCGATCATCACGCTCAAGGGCGCCGCGCTCGGCGGCGTGCACGTCGCCGGGGCTCCGGCCGGCTACGTCGTTCCCATCCTCGTCTCCGCCATCATCGACGTCTCGCGCGGCGAAACCGTGCTCGCGCCCGGCACCGTGAAGGTGCTGGCAGAGCTGCAGAAGACCGTGACGGTGCGGATGCTGGTGAGCGCGACCTGCGCCACCTGCGGCCCCGACGCCCGGCTCGCGATCCAGATGGCGATCGCCAGCCCGCACATCGACGCCTGGGTCCTCGACGCGGCGCAGGTGCCGCGCCTCGCCAAGCGGATCGGCGGGACCAGCCTGCCGTCCGCGCTGATCAACGACATCTGCTGGGTCCCCGGCGCCCAGCCCGAGCTGGCGCTGCTGGGGCGAGTGCTGTTCGCCGGCACGTGACGCTGCCGCTGGTCATCGACACCGACCCGGGCATCGACGACGCCCTGGCCCTGCTGCTCGCCGCGCGGTCGGATCGCGCGCGGCTCCTGGCCGTGTCCGTGACCTACGGCAACACCACGCTGGATCGGGCCACGCGCAACGCCCGCCTGGTGCTGGCGCGCACCGGCCGCGCCGTGCCGGTCTTCCCCGGCGCCGATCGCCCCCTCACCCGCGCCCTCGTCACGGCCAAGGAGACCCACGGCCTCGAGGGGCTCGGGGACAACGAGGCGTCGGCCGCGGAGCCCGTGGCCCCTTCGCCCTCCAGCATCCTCGACGCGGTGCGCGCGGCCGGCACGCCCGTCACGCTGGTCACCCTGGGGCCCCTGACCAATCTCGCGCTCGCGCTCCGTCACGACGCCGCGTTCCTCCGGTCGCGGGTCGTGCGGCACGTCGCGATGGGCGGAAACATCGCCGCCGCCGGCAACTCGGGCGGATCGGCCGAGTTCAACGTGTGGTGCGACCCCGAGGCCGCCGCCGAGGTGTTCGCCGCACGGCTCGGCACCGAGCTCGTGGGCCTTGACGTCACCCGCCGGCTGGTGATCACGGCCGCCGGCGTGGAGCGCCTCGCGACCGCCGAGGATCCCGAGGCCCGATGGTTGGGCCGCCTGCTGGGCTTCTACGTGCGCTTTCACCACCACGTCGAGGGCCTGCGGGGCGCCGTCATCAACGACCCGCTCGCCGTGGCCCTGGCGCTCGAGCCGGCCTGGGGGCGCGCCGAGAGCTTGCACCTCCGGGTCGATCTGGCCGGCGGCGCCGGGCGCGGCGAGATCTCCGTCGGCCCGGACTCGGAGCCCTCCGTCGCGGTCTACCGCGACGTGACGCTCGCGCCCGTCCACGCGATGTTGCTGCACCATTTGTTCGGCGCGTGGCTTACGGAGACGGATTTCCTGCCCTAGTTTCTCGGGTATGACCATGCTGGAGGCCACCTCGCCCAGGGTCGCCATCATCGGCGCCGGGGCCATCGGCCGCGGCTGGGCCGCGCTGTGCGCGTCCGCCGGATGGAGCTGCGCGGTGTTCGACACCGACACGCGCGCCATCGACCGGATCACCGACGCGATCCACCGTCGCGCCCAGTCCCTGGCCGCCATGGGACGCGCCAACCCCGACACCGTCGAGCTGGGCCTGCGGCGGTTCAAGGTCGGGCGCTCGATCCTGCAGGTGTGTGGTGAGGCGGACTGGATCATCGAGTCGGTGCCCGAGGACCTGCACGGCAAGCAACGCGTGTTCGAGAACCTGGGGCACGTGGCGCGGCCGGGGGCGATCATCACGTCGTCCTCGAGCGGCCTGCCGATCACCGCGATCGCCGCCCACTCGCGCGATCAGCAGTGCTGTCTGGTGGCCCATCCGCTGAACCCGCCCGAGCTCATCCCCCTCGTCGAGGTGGTGCCGGGCAAGTTCACCGCCGCTCCCGCCGTCGAGAGCGTCCGCGAGTGGCTGCGCGGCCTGGGGCGCATCCCGATCGTCCTGAAGCGGGAGGTGCCCGGCAACGCGGTGGGCCGGATCGCGGCCGCGGTCTGGCGCGAGTGCATCGACCTCGTGCTCACCGGCGTCATCGACGTGGACGACATCGATCGGGCGGTCTCGCTCGGCCCCGGCCTCGGATGGGCCGCGGCCGGGCCGCACCTCACCTACCACCTCGGAGCCGGCGACGGCGGGGTCAAGACCTTTCTCGAGCAGCTGCTGGTGTCGTTCGAGGGGTGGTGGGAGAGCCTCGCCCACTGGACCAAGCTCGAGCCGGAGCAGGTGCAGGCCCTGACGAGCCAGATCGAGCGAGCCTACGGGGCCAAGATCGACGAGATCGGCGACGCCCGCGACCGGCGCCTGGCGGCGCTCCTCGCCGCGCTCGAAAGGTCCAGGAAGTCCCTCGGGTCCTGACGGCCCCTCCTGGGAGA
Organism: Gemmatimonadales bacterium; assembly: GCA_035623755.1. Taxonomy (GTDB): domain Bacteria; phylum Gemmatimonadota; class Gemmatimonadetes; order Gemmatimonadales; family JACORV01; genus Fen-1245. Next base: position 4,070 of record DASPSV010000153.1, on the reverse strand, counting down.
CGGGGGGACCAGCCCGGTCCGGCCGTCAGCGGTGGCAGGGAGTCAGGCGGCGGTCCTCCGCATCTGGTCCAGGACTCGCTCGGTCAGGCCCCAGATGGTGTAGCCTCCGATCACGATCGAGTCGAACTCCCGGGTCTCACGGGGAAGAGTGAGCCGGAATGGCCTGCGTCGCGAAGGATCGAACAGATCCCGGACCTCGAGCCAGACCGTGGCCTCCGCCTCCGGGCCGGGGCTGGCGGGTAGTCTCCCAGGGACGCGAAAGACGTACGGCGTCACCACCAGGGGCGGCAGGTAAGGGGTCCTCGGGCTGACGTCGTCCAGTACGCCGAGCAGGTCGCCCTCTTCGAGAACGATGCCCGTTTCCTCTTCGGTCTCGCGACGTGCCGTCGTGAGGAGCGACCCGTCGCCCGGGGCCGCGAATCCCCCGGGGAAGGCCATCTGCCCGGACCACGGGTCGCCGACCCGTTCCTTCCGCTTGATGAACACGATCGAAGGCTCGGTCTCGGCCGCGATCACCACGGCGACCGCCGCGTTGCGCGCCTCGGGCCGGTGGACGCGGACCGGCGAGCGGGTGGCGAGCGCCGCGGCCAGGCGGTCGACGAAGGTCATGAGTGGCGATCGCACCCCGCCGGACGGCATCCGAGAGCCGGCACTATGGGATCCCTCAGTCCGAAGTGTGATCCGCCCCACATTCCGCTCGAAGTATCGACCGCGGACGCGCGATCGGACAAGATTTTCGCGCGACGTCCCTCTTGCGCGAGTGTTTAGATTTGTAGGAACCCAGTCCGGGAGGGCGCTATCCGCATCTTCGGTGTCAGCCTGTTGGCCGTCGCAGTTCTGGCTGCGGCCGGCCTGCTGTGGAAGCGGCGTCGTGAGGAACTGCTTGCCCGGATCTCGGTTCCCGGGGATCGGGACCTGGAGGAGCTGAGGGAAGCGGGCTTCTAGACGCTGTCGTACCCCCGCAGACGCAGGCGGCCCGGGCGGTGCCCGGGCCGCCTGGCGTTTCGGCCTACGGGAGCGCCCCCGTGAAGTGTTCGACCGTGCGGGACAACAGGCGGTCCAGTTCCGGGGTGCTGCCCGCCCACGGATGCCGGGCGCCGAAGGTGTGACCCGCACCCTCGACCATCATGACCTCGGCGCGCCGGCGGCCGGCGGCCGACGCCTGGTACAGCCTGCGGCCGTCGTCGGGGGGCACCGTCTCGTCGTCGGTGCCGTGGGCGATGAGCCATGGCACGTCGACCAGGGCGGCAGCATCGAGAACCGAGAGCGATCCGCTCTCGTGCGCTTCAAGGTCGTCGAGCAGGTCGCGGAAGACGGGCAGCACCTGTCCGGTGCGGAGGTTCACGACGTCCAGCCGCCCGTCCCGGCGCCACCGCTCGACCTCCTCCTCGGGCCAGCGGAGGTAGCGGCACACGGCCGCCCACGTCACGAGCGCGCGGACCCGCGGGTCGCGCGCGGCCTGGATCAACGCCGTCGCGCCGCCTCGGCTGTGCCCGAGCAGGCCGATCCACGGCGCGCCCTGCCCCGCGACGAAATCGAGCACCGTGGAGAGATCGGCGAGGTCCCCGCTGACCGTCTGCCGGCCCCAGCGATCCAGCTCGTCGAAGGACTCCCCGTCCTCTCCCACTCCGCTGCCGGAGAAGTTGAAGGAGACGGCGGCGAAGCCCGCCAGGGCGAGCCGCCCCGCCGCGTGGGGGAAGAACCCCCAGTCCTTGAATCCCTTGAAGCCGTGACAGACGACGATCGCCGGCCGAGCCTCCCCCGGCCGGGCCCCACTCCGGACGTCCACCCTGAGCGGGCCGCCGTCGTGTCCGACCAGGCGAACGGACGCTAGCCGGGGGGTGGCCACGGGACTAACTTCCCTGCCCGGTGGCTACCCATCCCCTGCGGACGTCAGCCCCTTCCCTCGTCGTCGTCGGGCGGCGCATCGGCAATTTGCGGGACGGGCTGGTGTCCAAGTGGGCGCGGTTCCTGGAGGAGCGCCAGACCGGAACCGTGGTGCTGGGCCTCCCGGCCACCGAGCGTCTCCTCAAGATCATCGTGGATCTCCTGGCTCACATGAGCGGTCCGCTGCGCCGGGAAGCGGACGAGACCTGGTTCGCGGCCACCGAGCTGTACGGGCGGTTGGCGGCGGTTCGGGGACTGTCGGCGGGCGAGGTGGTGGAGGAGCTGCAGTACCTCCGGGAGCTCCTGACGCGCGACCTGGCGGACATCTTCGTCGCCCTCCCGGCCCGCCAGCAGCTGCCCACGCTGCTCCGGGTCAACCGGGTCCTGGACCGCGGCGTGGCCAACGCCGTGGTGGGCTACACCGACGCGCTGGTGGCGACGATGTTCAGCCGCGAGGGCGTGCCGGTCCCGACCACCGACCACGTGCAGGAGCTGCTCGCGCAGCTCGACGGCATCGAGGCGGAGCTCAAGCTGCTCGGCGACCGCTCAGCCCGCTGAGACTTCCTCTCCACCGTCGACGTTGATCACGTTCCCCGTCACCCAGCCGGCCTTGGGATGGCACAGGGCGACGAGCGCCCCCGCCACGTCCCGGGGCGTGGTGAGCCGGCCCGACGGGTTCTTCCGCGCGGCGCCCTCGAACAGCTTGTCGCTGCCCGGGATCTTGCGTGCCGCGGGCGTGTCCGTGACACCCGCGCGGACCGCGTTGACGGCGATGCCGTGCGGCGCCAGCTCGTAGGCCAGCTGGCGGGTGTGCGACTCGAGGGCGGCCTTGGCGGCCGATACTGCGCCGTAGAACGCGATGGCGCGGGTCGAACCGGACGAGGTCATCGAGAAGATCCGCGCGCCGCTCTTGAGCAGCCCGCGCCGGAAGGCTTCCTGCGTCCAGTAGACCAGGCTGTGCGCCATGACCGTCAGCGTCATGTCCATCTGCTGCTCGTTGACGGCGTCGTCGCCCACGAACGCCTTCAGGGCGCCGAACGCCAGCGAGTGCAGCAGCACGCCCACGTCGGCGTGCTCAGCCTGGAGACGGTCGAGCACCTCCGTCCGCTTCTCCGGGTCCGCGGCGTTGACGTTGAAGAACAGCGCCTGGCGGCCCTGCTTCTCGATCGCCGCCTTTACCGCCTCGACCTGCGGCATCGAAGCCTTGCGGTCGAGGTGGACGCCGCAGATCTCGTAGCCCGCGGCCGCGAGCGCGACCCCGCACTCGGCCCCGAAGCCGCTGGACACGCCCAGGATCAACGCCCAGCGCGGGGCGCCCTGTGCCGTCGACACCGTGGAGACTCCCGTTTGGAGTGCCGTGAATCTCGCATTCGAGGCGGCCCCGGAGCAATCCTCGGCCTCCGGGCGCCGGACCGCCCATGACCGCCCACACCCACTACCTGTGGTTCCAAACCAAGCAGCGGCAGGAGATCGTCGACGTCACCGACGAGGTCGCGCGCGAGGTCGAGAAGAGCGGCATCGCCGAGGGCTTCGCGCTCGTCTCGGCGATGCACATCACCGCCTCCGTCTTCGTCAACGACCACGAGAGCGGGCTGTGGCGCGACATCCTGCATTGGCTCGAGCACACGGTGGCGCCCTGGGACCCGGGCCGCTATCGCCACAACGAGACCGGGGAGGACAACGCCGCCGCCCACCTGCGGAGCCTGACGATCGGCCACGAGGTGATCGTGCCGGTCACCAAGGGGGCGCTGGACCTGGGCCCGTGGCAGCGGATCTTCTACGGGGAGTGGGATGGGCAGAGGAAGAAGAGAGTCGTGATCAAGGTGATGGGTGAGAAGTGAAGCGTGAGAGGTGAGATCTGAGGGGTGAGAGGTTCAAGTGAGAGGTGAGAGGGCGTGAAGCGTGAGAAGGGTGCATCCTCTCACTTCTCACGACCTTTCACGTTGGTGTCGTAATACTGTCCCCATGCTGCACGAATCGCCGAGGGTTCAATGACCGACGTGACACAGCGCGAGCCCGGCTTCTTCCACCCTTCCGGGCCAGCCTACCGCTACACCGTCCTGCTGTTCGTGGGGTTGCTGCCGTTCGGCAGCTACTTCGCCTACGACAGCATCGGGGCCATGGCGACCACGCTGATGAAGGCGTGGCACACCGATCAGAGCGCGATCGGCGGCCTGTACACG
>DASPSV010000148.1:0-7517 GCA_035623755.1 Gemmatimonadales bacterium | reverse complement strand
CGGTCGTCACGCCGAGGCGGTACAGGCCGCTCGCCGGGCAGCTGAACTGCAGCCGCGCCTGCAGGCTGCCGCCGCTGTCGTCGTCGTGCGCGACCTCGACGCCGTTCGGGTCGAAGACGACCAGGTAGTTGTCCCAGCTGCCGAGGACGTCGATCTGGGCCAGCTGGCCCGCGGTGCACTGGTAGCCGTAGAGCTGGATCGGCTTGCTGTTCCAGCTGGTGCCGCCCGAGTACAGCGTGTTCTGCACCTGCTGGTTCATCGCGATCTGCCCGGTCAGGGGCAGCGAGGTCACGGACGCGATGCCGGTCGGCTGGCCCTCCAGCGGCTGCGCCGCGCCCGTGGTCGCCTGCATCTGCTGGACCCGCAGCGTGTACGGCCCGGGCGAGGTCGAGGCCAGGGCGGTCGTCACGCCGAGGCGGTACAGGCCGCTCGCCGGGCAGCTGAACTGCAGCCGCGCCTGCAGGCTGCCGCCGCTGTCGTCGTCGTGCGCGACCTCGACGCCGTTCGGGTCGAAGACGATCAGGTAGTTGTCCCAGCTGCCGAGGACGTCAATCTGGGCCAGCTGGCCCGCGGTGCACTGGTAGCCGTAGAGCTGGATCGGCTTGCTGTTCCAGGCGACGCCGCCCGAGTACAGCGTGTTCTGGACCTGCTGGTTCACCGCGATCTGCCCGGTCAGGGGCAGCGACGTCACCGACGGGATGCCGCTCACCTGGGGCTGGGTGACCTGGGGCTGCCCCGCCTGGCCGCCGCAGTGCCCGGCCTGCACGGCCTGGAGCTGCAGGGTGAACGCGCCGAACTGCCCGGAGGCGAGCGTGTTCGCCAGGATCTGGTACTGGCCCGAGTACGGCAGCGTCTGCACGATGCAGGCGTTGAGCCCGCCGCCGCTGTCGTCGTCGTGGGCGATCGACTGGCCGGAGGAGTTCCGCAGGTACAGGTACGAATCGAACGCCGAGGACATGAGGTCGATCTGGACCGTCTGCCCTGAAGTGCCCATGAAGGTGAACATCTTGTAGTGCGACCCGTCGCTCAGCGTCGGGTCGGACTGCGTGAGCTGGCCCTGCACCGACGTGCCGATCGGGATCTGCTGCGTCATGCCGGAGCTCTGCGCCATCTGCGACGCCTCGCCCCCGCTGCGGAGCTGCAGCGTGAACGCGCCCGTCTCCCCGCGGCCCACGGTGTTGGCGTAGATCTGGTACAGCCCCGTGTACGGCAGCACCTGGATGATGCGCGCGTTGCGCCCGCCGCCGCTGTCGTCGTCGTGGGCGATGGAGTTCCCGTTCTGGTCCTTGAGGTAGAGGTAGGCGTCGAAGTCGGCCGACATGAGGTCGATCTGGACCGTCTGCCCCGCCGTGCCCTGGAAGGTGAAGACCTTGTAGTGGGTCTGGTCGGTCATCACCGGGTCGAACTGCGTGAGCTGGCCCGTGACCGACGTCCCGATCGGGATCGGCTGCTGCGCCCGGACCGGGACCGCCACGGCGGCCGCCAGGACGAGGCCCACCGCCAGCGTGCGCCCGACGGCAGCACCGCGACGAAGCGACATGGAGACCTACCTCCTCGATGTGTGCGGGTGGGGCGCGAGCGGCCCCGCGAAGTGCGTCCCTCGGGGGTGAGTATATGGAGGCTCGCGGTCCGCGCAATAGCTTCGACACCAACGGGTTCGATGTGACTGCAATCACCGCACCCCTGGCCCGATGATCCGGGCCGCGGCCACCAGGTCCGGGGCCACGGCGAAGCCCAGCGCGCGGGCCCGCGCGGCCTCCGGGTCCGCGCCGTCGGGCGTGAGCAGGAGGCCGTGGCCCCCGAGCCGGCGGGCCGGCTCCGCGTCGCTCATCCGGTCGCCGACCATCCACGACGCCGCGAGGTCCAGGCCGAGCTCGCGGGCCGCCTGCTCGAACAGGGCGACGCCCGGCTTGCGGCAGTCGCACGGCCCGGTGATGTCGGGATGGTGCGGGCAGAAGTACGCGCCGGCGAAGCGCACGCCGTGCGGCGCGAGCAGCTCGCCGAGGCGGGCGTGCACCGCCGCGAAGGCGTCGGGCCCGTAGAGGCCGCGCGCCATGCCGGACTGGTTGCTCACGACCACCAGCGGCCAGCCGGCGCGGGCGAGCGCGGCGAGGCCGGGCGCCACGCCCGGCAGCAGCTCGACGAGGGCGGGGTCGTGGAGGTAGCCCGGATCCCGCACCAGGGTGCCGTCGCGGTCGAGGAAGACGGCGGGGCGGGTGGCTACCGTGCCCGGCATTGGTCTACGCCAGCGCCGCGGCCACGGCGCCGATCACGGCGGGCTCGTCCTCGGGCAGGATGGTGCGCAGGTCGAGCACGACGCGGCTGGCGGTCGTCACCGCGACCACCGGAGGCTCGGCGAGGCGCAGCCGGCGCGCGAGCTCGGCCGCGGACGCACCCGCCGGCGCGAGCGCGACGCCCGCGCTCGGCAGCTCGACGCCCGGGAAGGTGCCGCCGCCGACCGCGGCCCGCGTCGGCTCGACGGTGGCGCGCGCGGCGGCCGGCAGGCGCGAGGCCAGCGCGGCGGCGCGCGCCTCGAGCTCGGCGAGCGGCGCCGTGAGCATGCGGAGCGCGGGCACCTCGCGGCGCGCGGCGGCGGGGTCGCGGTAGAGGGCGAGCGTCGCGGCCAGCGCGCCCAGGGTGAGCTTGTCGGCCCGCACCGCCCGCGCCAGCGGATGGGCGCGGCACCGCGCGACGAAGGGCGCGGCGCCCGCGAGGATGCCGGCCTGCGGACCGCCGAGCAGCTTGTCGCCCGAGGCGACGACCGCGGCGGCGCCGCTCCGTACGGCGGCCGGCAGCGTCGGCTCGCCGGCGAGGCCGTCGGCCTCGAGGTCGAGCATCAGCCCGCCGCCGAGGTCGTAGATCACCGGGACCCGGCGGCGGCGGCCGAGCGCCACCAGCTCGGCGAGCGTCGCCTCGGCGACGAAGCCCTCCTGCCGGAAGTTCGAGCGGTGGACCTTGAGGATGGCGATCGGCCCCGCGCGCCCGCGCGGTTTTCCCGTGCGTCCTTGCGTCAGGGCCTTCTCGTAGTCCGCGAGCCGCGTCCGGTTGGTGGTGCCGACCTCGACGAGCCGCGCCCCGCTCTTCTCGAGGATCTCCGGGATCCGGAATCCGCCGCCGATCTCGATCAGCTCGCCGCGCGAGACGACGACGTCGCCGCCGGATGCCGCCGTCGCCAGCGCGAGTAGGAGCGCCGAAGCGGCGTTGTTCACGACCATCGCCGCCGGCGCGCCCGTCAGCTCGGTGAGCAGCCCCGCGCAGTGCACGTGGCGGTCGCCGCGCCGCGCCTCCGCTTGCCGGTGGGCGCCTGCGTCCGTGCGCCCGCGCGTCCGGCCTTCAGCGCCCGCTCGTAGTCCGCCACCCGGGTGCGGTTCGTGGTGCCGACCTCGACGAGGCGCGCGCCGCTGGCGGCGAGGATCTCGGGGATCCGGAACCCGCCGCCGATCTCGATCAGCTCGCCGCGGGAGACGATCACGTCGCCTCCGGCGGCGGCGGTCGCGAGCGCGAGCAGCAGGGCCGACGCGGCGTTGTTCACGACCAGCGCGCCCGCGGCGCCCGTGAGCTCCCTCACGAGGCCGGCGCAGTGCACGTGGCGGTCGCCGCGCGCGCCGCGCTCCGGCTCGTATTCGAGGGTCGCGTAGCCGGCGGCGACCTCGGCGACGGCGCGGCGCGCGGCGTCGGCGAGGGGCGCGCGCCCCAGGTTCGTGTGCAACACCACGCCGGTGGCGTTGATGCAGCGGCGCAGCGTCGGCCGGGTGGCGAGGCGCAGCGCGCGCCCGGCGGCGCGCGCCCACGCGGCGGCGTCGCGGGGCGCCGCCTCCGGCGCCAGCCGCGCCTCGGCGACGGCCTGGCGCACGGCGCGCACCGCCAGCGCGTGCGGCGCGCCGGCGAGCGCGGCCGCGACCTCGCCCTCCGCGAGCAGCCGGCTCACGGACGGCAGGGCGCGGCGGGGATCGCTCATCGGGCGGGGGGCCGGGAGGCAGGACGGCCCGAGTCGGGCCGGGCCGGCAGGGTATCGGAGGGGGGGCGCGGCGCGGGCGGCGTCGAGTCCGGTCCGGTCGGCGGGCGCAGCGAATCCGGGCCCGCGCCGCGCGGCCCGCGAGCGGCCCCCGCTCCCGCGCGCAGCGAGTCGGCGGCGGTCCGCCGCGGCGCCGGCTTGGGCGCGAGCAGGGCGGCGCGGCCGGGTCGCGCGAGGCCGGTGAGGCCTCGCAGCCCCTCCGTCATGATGACGTAGCGCGCGCCCGGCTCGAGGGGCGCGACGAGGCGCACCACGCGGTTGTCGGTCGGCGCGGGCCGGCGCAGGAGCATGCGCATCGCCCGGGTGGTGTCGGGCCTGGCGAGCGGGGGGCCGCCCGGGCGCGCCCGGGCCGGCGCCGCCGCGGCGGGCGCCCTCGCCGGCGGCGCGGCAGCCGGCCGCCGGGTCGTGTCCCGCGCGGCTTCGGCGGCCCGCTTCGCGCTGTCGGCGGCGGCGGCGGCCGCGGCGGCGGCCTTGGTCACGCTGTCCCAGCCCGCGGGCGTCAGCACCGCGGCCAGCGCGAGGAACGCGGTCGAGTCGGCGGCCGTCGCGACGTGCACCTGGGCCGTGTCCGGCGCCTGCGTCGGATCGAGGGGCCGGTCGAACGAGAGCCGGAGCGTCAGGCTGTCGAGCGCGTCGACCGCCCGGAGCCGCGGCCCCACGGTATCGTGCGCGAACGCGTACAGCTCGAGGGACGCCGAGTCCTGCAGGGTCACGCGCACCGTGTCGAACGCTTCGCGCGGGTCGCGGCGCCGGTTGCCGTTCTGGTCCACGACGCCCCACACCAGGTAGTCGCCCGGCGGCATGAGGGGCATCGCGAAGTTCCCGGCGGAATCCGCCAGCGCCCGGTAGGGCAGGGAGTCGGGCATCAGCACCGCCTCGACGAGCGCGGCCGGCACGGCCTTGTTGCCGGCCCAGTCCACCACCGTGCCCCTCAGCGTCGCGTCGGGGATCGGCGGGCCGGTGGAGAAGACGACCAGCCTCCCGCGCTTGAGCCGGTTCTGCCGCAGGTCGGTGACGACCGGGAGCAGCTCCAGCCGGTAGATGCGCCCGGGACGGAAGCCGCCCTTCGGCTCGACGGTGAGGCGCGTGCGGTGCCAGTCCACGCTCACCTTGCCGGCCGCCGGCGAGAGGATCACCGCGCCCCCGATGTCGCGCTGCTGCGCCGCGATCTGCTCGCTGATCACCTCGTCGAACGCGATCTCGGCGCGGCGCGGCAGGTCGGTGAGCACGGCCCCCGACTCGGGGAGGATCTGCACCACCCGCGGCGGCGTGGTGCGCGGCGGGCCGCCGGGGGGATCGCCCGCGAAGGCGCACCCCGCCAGCAGGGTGACGGCCGCGGCGCGCGCTAGGCGCATCCGAGCGCGGCGAGCTTGGCGGCGATGGCGTCGCGCTTCGCCGACCACTGCTGCTCCTTCTCGGTCTCGCGGGCGACCACGTCCGCGGGGGCGCGCGAGCGGAACGTCTCGTTGGCGAGCTTGGCGCGCACCGCGTCGAGCTGCGTCCCGAGGCGCGTCGCCTCGGCGCGGAGCTTCTCGCACTCGCGGGCCAGGTCGATGACCCCGCCGCCCAGGGCGACGAACAGGTCGGCGCCGCCCGGGAGCACCGCGTGCGCGCCCGGGCCCGCCGCCGGCCGCGCGCCGCCGTCCTCGAGCCCGGACAGCTGCGCCAGGCGGTCCACCAGGTGGCGCTCGCGGCGCACGGCGTCGAGGCCCCAGGCGGGGGCCCGCCCGACGGTCGCCGCCACCTTCTGGCCGGGCTTCACGCCGTAGTCCGCGCGGATCGCCCGCACGGCGTCCACCACCGCCTGCACGAAGGCGAAGTCGCGCTCGGCCTCCGGGTCGGCGCGGCCGGCGTCGGCGCCGGGCCAGGGCGCCACCATGATCGACGCGGCGCCGTTGCCCGGGAGCTTCCGGAACAGCTCCTCGGTGATGAACGGCATCCCGGGATGGAGCAGGCGGAGCACCCGGTCGAACGCGTGCGCCGCCACGACCCGCGCCGCGTCGCCGCCCGGCGCCTCGCCCCTCAGGCGCGGCTTGATCTCCTCGAGGTACCAGTCGGCGAAGTCGTCCCACAGGAAGTGGTAGGGCGTGCCCACCGCGTCGTTGAGCCGGAACTTCTCGAGGTGCTCGGTCGTCTCGCCCGCGACCGCGGCGAGGCGCGCGAGGATCCAGCGGTCGGCCAGGGTGAGCCGCTCGTCCGGGAGGCTCGCCAGCGGCGGCACCGGCGCCTCGCCCAGCGTCGAGAGCAGCAGCCGGCCCACGTTCCACAGCTTGTTGGCGAAGTTGCGGCCCGAGGCGAACGACGCGTCCAGGTCGTGGGGATCGAGGATGATGTCGGTCCCGACCGCGAGCCCGCTGGTGACGGCGAACCGCAGCGCGTCGGCCCCGTAGCGCTGCACCACCTCCAGCGGGTCGATCCCGTTGCCCAGCGACTTGGACATCTTCACGTGGTGCGTGTCCCGCACCGTGCCGTGCAGGTACACGGTGTGGAACGGCACGCGGCCGAGGAAGTGCAGGCCGGCCATGATCATCCGGGCGACCCAGAAGAAGATGATCTCCGGCGCCGTGACCAGCACGTCGGTGGGGTAGTAGCGGGCCAGGTCCTCGGTGCGCTCGGGCCAGCCCAGGGTCGAGAACGGCCACAGCCACGAGCTGAACCAGGTGTCCAGCACGTCCTCGTCCTGGTGCATCGCGCCGCCGCAGGCCGCGCAGGCCGCGGGGTCCTCGCGCAGCGCGCTCACCAGGCCGCACTGCTCGCAGTACCACACCGGGATGCGGTGCCCCCACCACAGCTGCCGCGAGATGTTCCAGTCGCGGATGCCGGTCAGCCACTGCTCGAACTCGTCGCCGCGGCGCTCCGGGATGAAGCGCACCTGGCCCTTGCGGTAGGCCTCGAGCGCGGGGGCGGCGAGCGGCTCCATGGTGACGAACCACTGCTCGCTGAGCCGCGGCTCCACCACCGTGTCGCAGCGGTAGCAGTGGCGCACGGCGTGGAGCCGGGTCTCGACCTTCTCGAGCAGGCCCTTCTCCTTGAGCGCCGCGACGATTGCCTTGCGCGCCTCGAAGCGGTCCATGCCGAAGAACGGCGCCGGCACCCGGCCGCCGGGCTTGCCGCCCAAGGCCGCGTCGGCCATCCGCGCGTCCGCGGTCATCACGATCGGGGTCGCCAGGTCGTGGCGGCGCCCGACCTCGAAGTCGTCGGCGTCGTGCGCCGGCGTGATCTTCACGAAGCCGGTGCCGAATCCCGCCTCGACGTGCTCGTCGGCGATGATCGGGATCTCGAGCTCGGCGATGGGCAGGATCAGGTGGCGCCCCACCAGCGGCCGGCGCTCCGCGTCGTCGGGGTTCACCGCGATCGCGACGTCGCCCAGCATCGTCTCCGGCCGGGTGGTCGCCACGGTGACGTGGCCGGCGCTGTCGGCGAACGGGTAGCGGATGTAGTACAGCGCGCCCTCCACGTCGGCGTGCTCCGCCTCCTCGTCCGACAGCGCGGTGTGGCAGCG
>DASPSV010000132.1:0-9492 GCA_035623755.1 Gemmatimonadales bacterium | reverse complement strand
CGCCGGTCGTTGTCGATGGCCAGCCCGTGCGGCCGCGCGGCGCCCTCCAGCTCGAAGCGTCCCAGCACGTGGTCGCCGTTGGGATCGATGACCCACACCTGGTTGCGCGTCTGCACGGCCACCAGGACGCAGCGGGAGCCGGGGTCGTAGACCGAGTTGCCCGCCTCGCCGTCGAGCGGGATCGTGCCTTCGACCTGGTCGGTGCGGGCGTCGATCACCAGCTCGCCGCCGCCCGACTCGTCCGAGACGTACAGCTTCCGCTGGTCGGGCGCGTACGCGATGCCGTCGGGGAAGCCGATCGTGCCGAGGCGTGCGACGACCTGCAGGGTGCCGGCGTCGATCACGGCCACGTGGTGCAGGCGGCTGACCGAGGCGTACACGCGTCCGAGGGCGGGGACCGCCCACACGCCGGTGACGCCGGGGACGCCGTGGATCGTCCCCTCGACCTGCCGGGTCTTCACGTTGAACACCAGGATCCGGCCCGCGCCCATGTGGGCGATGTAGAGACGGTCGGAGGCCTGGTCGAGGTACTGGTAGTCGAACCGTGCCGCGGGGCCGGGCAGCGGGACGTCGGCCACGGTCCTGAGCACCGGTGCCGCGTCGCCGGCGGCGGGGTTCTGTCGCCGCGGAGCGGACGGCCGGCGGGGCGGAACGCCGGCCGGCGGGGCGGCTCGCCCGGGACCCGTGCCGGGCGCGACGAGCGCGGCGGCGAGCAGCGCGACGAGGATGATGCGGCTCATGTCGTCCGGTTGTCCCCCGCTCCAGGATCGGCTGCGCCGGCCGGGTTGACAAGGCCGGAGCCCGGGGCGACCGTCAGCCTCCCCCCGATGACCTACGCTCCTGGCCTCGCGTAACCGCGTCCTCGCGCTGCTCGCGCTCGCCGAGCTGCTGGGCATGTCCGTGTGGTTCACGGCCAGCGCCCTCGCGCCGCAGCTCGAGCGCGCCTGGTCGCTGAGCGCGAGCCAGGCGGGCTGGCTCACCGCCGCCGTGCAGCTGGGCTTCGTGATGGGCACGGCCGTCGCCGCGGTCTTGAACCTCGCGGACATCGTGCCGCTCCGGGCCTACTTCGGCCTGGCGGCCCTCGCCGCGGCCGGCTGCAACCTCGCGCTGCTCGCGGCGGGCGGCTTCGGCGCCGCGCTCCTCTCGCGGTTCGCCACCGGCTTCTTCCTGGCGGGCGTCTACCCGCCGGCGATGAAGATGATCGCCACCTGGTACAAGGACGGCCGCGGCTTCGCGATCGGCGTGATCGTCGGCGCGCTCACCGTGGGGAAGGCGATGCCGTACCTCGTGCACGGGCTGGAGCGCGCCGGCGCGGCGCCCGTGGTGCTCGGCGCCTCGGCGGCGGCGGCGGCCGGCGGCCTGCTGGTGCTCGCCGGCTACCGCGACGGCCCCCACGCGTTCGAGCGGCGGCCGTTCGCCTGGGGGCTGGTGGCGACGGTGGCGCGCCACCGGCCCACGCGGCTCGCGGTCGGCGGCTACCTCGGGCACATGTGGGAGCTGTACGCGATGTGGACGTGGATCGCGGTGTTCTTCGCGGGCGGAGCGGGGTTCGGCGCCCGGGCCGCCGACGTGGCGGGGTTCGCCGCCATCGCGGTCGGCGGCGCGGGATGCGTGATCGGCGGGCGGCTGGCGGACCGGCACGGCCGCGAGCGGCTCACCATCTGGGCGATGGCGACGAGCGGCGCGTGCGCCGCGGTCGTCGGCCTCGGCGCCGCCTGGCCGGGCCTGGTGGTCGCGATCGCGCTGGTGTGGGGCTTCAGCGTGGTGGCCGACTCGGCGCAGTTCAGCGCGCTGGTGACCGAGCTGGCGCCGGCCCACGCGGTCGGCACGGCGCTCACGCTCCAGACCTCGCTCGGCTTCCTGCTCACGATGGGGTCCATCCAGCTGGTGCCGCACCTCGTGGCGGCCGCCGGGTGGCGCTGGGCCTTCGTGGCGCTCGCCGCGGGGCCGGCCGCGGGCATCGCCGCGATGCGGCGGCTCCGCCGGCTGCGGTCCGCCGCGCCGGAGCGCTAGCCCTCCTTCTTCTTCCCGATCAGCGATCCCAGCGCGAGCCACCCGTCGCCGAGGAAGACGAGGGCCAGCGCGCCCGCGAGCAGCATCCCCTCCAGCTCGAACGGCCGTCCCGAGGGCAGCAGCGCGCGCCAGATCGCGAGGATCATGTCCAACGCGAGGCAGGCCGCGAAGAAGCGCGTGAGCAGGCCGACCGCGACGCAGGCCGCGCCGAACGTCTCCGCGATGATGAGCAGCACGGCGCAGACCCCGGCGAGGGGGAACCCCAGGCTGTGGAGAAAGCCCGCGACGCCGCTCAGTCCCATGTGGAGCTTCATCAGCCCGTGGCGCAGGAACACCCAGGCCAGGGCGACCCGCAGGACGGTGGCGGCGAGCGGCGAGAGCCGCTGTGCGGTGCGCTCGAACGACGAGAACAGCGTCATGGGTTGAGTGCCTCCGTGATGGCGGACCGGACCCGGACCCGCGTTTCGGTCGCAAACCGCCGCAGCAGGAGCGCCCGCGCGCTCCCGCCGCCCACGCGGGCGAGCACGGCGACGGCCTGCGCGGCGAACAGCGGGTCGGGGTCGTCGAGCGAGCGGGTGGCGAGGGCGATCGCGCGCGCGGTGTCGCCCTGCGCGGGCAGGCGGTCGAGCGCGTCCACGCGGATCTCGCGCGGCTCCCGCGGCGCGGCGAGGCGCTCGAGCGCCACCGCCGCCTCGGGCACGTGGAAGCGGCTGAGGGCGCGGATCGCCGCGGACCGCATCCATCCCGAGTGCCCCGGCTCGGCCTCGCGCTCGACCAGCGGCAGCAGCTCCGGGTCGCCGCCGCGGGCCAGGTAGGCGAGCGCGCTGCCCCGCACGTGATCGTCGGGGTCGCCCTCGTAGATGCCGCGCGCCGCGGCGGCCGCGGCCGGGGCGTCCACCGCGTTCAGCACGAACAGCGCCTGGGCGCGCACCCAGCCCGCCGGGTCGTGCAGCGCCGAGCGGACCACCGCGCGGCCTTCGACCGTCGTGTCGTGCTGCATCTGGCCGAGGGCCATGCTGCGGAGGTCGGCCTCGTGCTCGTTGAGGGCGACGAGCCGGCGCGCCGCGACCGCCGCCGTGTCCGGCGAGTCCGCGAGCTGGTCGAGCGCCCACCAGCGCGCCGTCACGTCGAGGTCGTGCACGGCCACGTCGGCCAGCTCCGCCGGCGTCAGGTCGCTGGTGACCCTGCCGAGCAGCCAGCCGCCCTCGTCGAAGCGCACCGACAGCGGCGCGCCCGGCAGCGGGATCGCGAACGTGTCGGCCTGCCTGGCGACCGTGATCTGCTGCCGCACGACCGAGTCGCGCGTCACCACCCTTACGGTGACCGGGAAGCGGAACAGCGGGTGGAGCGAGTCCACCGGCTGCGTCTGGGTCACGATCAGGTGCAGCGTCCGGAGCCCCTCCGCCCAGTGCCGCGACCAGTGCACCACCGGGTACCCGATGCCGTACGCCCACTGGTCGAAGAACCAGTCGAGGTCGCAGCCGCAGGTCTTCTCGAACGCGACGGCGAAGTCCGCGGTCGTGACCGGCCGGTAGGCGTTGTCGGTCAGGAAGCGCTTGAGGCCCGCCCAGAACAGCGAGTCGCCGAGCAGGCGGCGGAGCTGGTGCGCGAGCTGCGCGCCCTTGGGGTAGATGTGGCCGGTGAAGAACAGCCGGATCGGATCGCTGCCGCGGTACCGTCCCCACACCAGCGGCCGCGCCTCCATCCCGTCCGCCTGCATCGCGTTCTGCTGCTGGCCGATCCACTCCAGGGCGGCGGCGTCCCGTCCGCGGGTCATCTCCGCCTGGACCGACTCCATGTACGTGGCCATGCCCTCGTTGAGCCACGCGTCGGCCCAGTCGGCCGTGGTGGTCAGGTCGCCGAACCACTGGTGCGCCAGCTCGTGCGCCACCAGCCCGCGGCCGTCGTCGGGCGCCCCCGCCGACTGGTGCAGGGCGTCGTCGGTCTGCGTGGTGGCGGACACGTTCTCCATGCCGCCGTAGGTGAAGTCGGGGATCGCCGACTGGTCGTACTTGGCCCAGGGGAAGGGCACCAGCAGCCGCGAGAACAGCTCGATCATCGCCGGCGTCTCGCCGAAGGCGCGCCACGCGGCCTGCACCGTGTCCGGATAGACCCAGTAGTCCACCGGAACGCTCCGCCACCGGTCGTGGAGCACGGTGAACGGGCCGACCACCACCGAGACCAGGTAGGTCGAGGCCGGCAGCTCCTGGGACCAGTGCCAGACCTGCTGCGCCCCGCCCGCCGCCGGCGTCACGCCGACGAGCCGGCCGTTCGAGAGCACGGCGAGGCCGGTGTCGGCGGTCACGAGGATCTCCCAGGTCGCCTTGTCGTCCGGGGCGTCGTAGGTCGGCACCCAGGCGCGGGTCTCCGTCGCTTCGCCCTGGGTCCATGCGACGTGCCGGCGCGGCACGAAATAGAGCCCGCGCTCCGGCGTCCCGTGGTAGCGCAGCGTGAACTCCACCGTGTCGCCCACGGCGGCCGGGCGCGCGAGCCGCACGGTGACGTGCGCGGTGTCAGCCGTGAAGCGGAGGCGCGCGGTGCCCCGCGTCGCCTCGTCGATCGCGAGGTTCTCGGCGTTGAGGCGCACCGTGTCGGTCGGCTGGCCCGTGATCACGACCCGCGTGGTGACGGTGCCCGCGACCGCGCGCTGCGCGAAGTCGAAGCTCACGGCGATCCGCTGGTGCAGCAGGTCGAAGCCGTGCGGCGGCGCGGGCCAGGTGCGCGGCGGCACGTACGCGCCCACGACGCCCGCCGGCCGCTGCGCGAGGGCGATGCGGGCGGCGGGAGCGAGGCCCGCCGCCGCGGCGGCGCAGCCGAGGACGAGACGGGCGGCACGGGCGTGGAGCTGGCGCATGGATCCCCCGGAGCGCGGTGCGGCGTCGAGCGATGGACCGCGAATGCTACCCGGGGGCCGGTGGGCCGGGCAACGACGGCCCGCTTGCGGGGCCCGGCGGGCCTGCCCAGCTTGCACGCTCGCCGAGCCCGAAGCGTTCCGTCCACGCCGGGAGGGGAGCCGCATGCGCCGCACGCACGCCGGTCCGCTGATCGTGGCGCTCGCCGTCGCCGCCGCGCCGGGATGCGCCCAGCAGCGCTCCGGCGCCGGCCCGCGGTTCGACCGACGCGAGGTGATGATCCCGATGCGGGACGGCGTGAAGCTGTTCGCGGTGATCATGACGCCGCGCGACGCCGCCGGGGCGCTGCCGATCCTCATCACGCGGACGCCGTACGGCGCCGGCGGGTGGGACGCGGGGCAGGAGGCGCCGGCGAGCCTGTCGGCGCTCGCCGCCGACGGCTACGTGTTCGTCCAGGAGGACATCCGCGGCCGCAACCGGTCGCAAGGCGTGTTCGTGATGAACCGGCCCAACCGCCGCGCCGGGGACTCGACCGCGGTGGACGAGAGCACCGACACCTGGGACACCGTCGAGTGGCTGGTGCACCACGTGCCGGACAACAACGGCAAGGTCGGGCTGTTCGGCATCTCGTATCCGGGCTGGCTGACGGAGGAGGCGCTGATCGGCGCGCACCCGGCGGTGAAGGCGATCTCGCCGCAGGCGCCGATGACCGACACCTGGCTGGGCGACGACTTCTTCCACCAGGGCGCGTTCCGGCAGTCGTACGGCTTCGAGTACGGGTGGGGGATGGAGGCGGCCGAGGTCGGCGCCGGCCGGATGCCGATCACCGGCACCGACACCTACACCTGGTACCTGTCCTTCCCGAGCCTCCAGGCGCTCACCGACTCCACCGGCGCCATGCGGATCCCCACCTGGCGGCGGTTCGTCGAGCACCCGGCGTACGACAGCGTGTGGCAGGCCCGCGCGTTCGAGCGGGTCGTCACCCGCCTCACGGTGCCGACGCTCACCGTGGGCGGATTCTGGGACCAGGAGGACCTGTTCGGCCCGCAGGCCACCTACGAGGCCCTCGAGCGGCTCGACACGGCCGGCATCAACCACCTCGTCATCGGGCCGTGGAGCCACGGCGAGTGGGGGTTCCCCGGCGGCGAGTCGCTCGGCGACGTGCGCTGGGGGAGCGCGACGAGCGACAGCTTCCTGGCGGACATCGAGGCGCCGTGGTTCGCCTGGTGGCTCAAGGGCAAGGGCGACGGGCGCTTCCCCGAGGTCCGGCTGTTCGACGGGGGCGTGCGGGCGTGGCGCAGCTTCGACCGCTGGCCGCCGCGCCAGGCGGCCGCGCAGAGCCTGTACCTCCACGCCGACGGCATCCTGTCGTTCGACCCGCCGGCCGAGCGCGCCGGCTTCGACGCGTGGGTGTCCGACCCCGCGAACCCGGTGCCGTACCGGCCGCGGCCGGTGGAGATCACCTACAGCCCCGGCTCGCGGTGGCGGCGCTGGATGACCGAGGACCAGCGGTTCGTGGACGGCCGGCCCGACGTGCGGACCTGGAAGACGGCGCCGCTCGAGCGGGACGTGACCGTCGCCGGCGACGTGACGGCGCGGCTGTTCGCGTCCACGACCGGGTCCGACGCCGACTGGGTCGTCAAGCTCATCGACGTCTATCCCGACTCGGCGCCCGGCGACACGGTCGCGGCCGACGCCGGCATGGCGGGCTACGAGCTGATGGTGGCGGGCGACATCATGCGGGGGCGCTACCGGACGAGCTGGGAGCGGCCGGAGGCGATCGCGCCGGGGGCCGCGCTGGCGTACACCGTGGACCTGCACCACCAGCTGTACACCTTCCGGCGGGGGCACCGGATCATGGTCCAGGTGCAGAGCACCTGGTTCCCGCTCTACGACCGGAACCCGCAGACCTTCGTGCCGAACATCTTCCTCGCGCCGGCGAGCGCGTACCGCGCCGAGACGGTGCGGGTCTACCGCACCGCGGGGCAGCCGTCGCGTGTCGAGGTGATGGTGCTGCCGCGCTAACGGGTCAGGCGGTCTCGACCTTCAGCTGGTCCTTGCCGTCCCGCTTGGCCGCGTAGAGCACCTGGTCGGCGCGGTGGAGCAGCTCCACCACCGTCATCGGCGGCTTGATGAAGGTCACCGCGCCGATGCTGATGGTGACGAAGCGGCAGTTCTCCGGCAGCGCGGCCAGCACCTGGTGGCGCAGGTCGTCGAGCACGGTCCGGGCGGCGGCCACGCCGGTCTCCGGCAGGCAGATCGCGAACTCGTCTCCGCCCATCCGCCCCAGCGCGTCGGTGATCCGCAGCCGGTGCTGCATCGTCGCGGCCACCGCCTGCAGCAGCACGTCGCCCGCACCGTGGCCGAGGCGGTCGTTCACCTGCTTGAAGTTGTCGAGGTCCACGTAGGCCACGGTCAGCGGCCGGCCGCCGCGCTTGGCGCGGGCCAGCTCCTGCGCGGCCAGCTCCTCGAAGTGCCGGCGGTTGTTGACCGTGGTGAGGGCGTCGAGCCGCGCCAGCTCCTGCTCCCGCTCGAGCGCGCGCTTCAGCTCGGTCAGCACCAGCACGAACACCACGAACAGCACCGCCCACAGCAGCGCCATGGTCCAGGGGATGATCCAGGAGCGGTAGTGCGCGCCGTACGCCACGTCGCCGCCGACGCTCAGCGCCGCGCTCGCGACGGCGAGGATCATCCCGGGCGTGCGGCCCACGTTCCAGGTCGCCAGGAACACCGGGATGAGGTAGACGACCATGATGGGGATCTCGTAGCCGATCGCGTAGTCGACGGCGGCGAGCACGAGCAGCAGCGCGACGCTGGTGGCGAGGGCGCCCCGCGTCGACGGCGCCTTCGGCGTCGCGGTCTCGAGGATGACCTGGCCCGTCCACGTCAGCCGTCCCGGCATGCTGAGAATCCCCTGTGGCGAATGGAGCGAAAGGAGCCCGCGCGGGGGCGCGGGTCAGGTGCGGCTGGCGCGGCTCCGGACGAGCACGACCACCGCCAGCAGCGCCACGACGCCGGCCGCGAGGTCCACGCCCAGGTGGCCGCCGCCCGCGGACGAGCTGTCCAGCCACACCAGGCCGCCCCCGGCCAGGAGCGCGGCCACCAGCGCCGCCATGAGGCCGGCGCCGACGCGCGGGGCGCCCGACGCCGGATTGGTCGCGAGCCGCGCGGCCTGGCGGACCTCGTCGTCGCTCACGTCGGGGTACCGCTGCCGGAATTCCGAGATCGCGAGCGCGAGCTTCTGCCCCAGCTCCTGCACCCGCGGGGACACCATCTGCGGGGGGACACCGGTCGGGAGGATCATGGCACGGAACCTATCACGTGGTGGCGTGGTCCGCACGCGGCCGGCGCCCGCCGGCCGCGCCCGTCGCGGCGCCCGGACCGCGACCCGACGCCAGCAGCCGGTAGCGGCTCAGGCTGCGCAGGGCCGCGGCGCGCTTGCCCGCCTCCTCGTACAGCCGCGACAGGTTGAAGTAGGCGTCGGCCAGCCGGGCGTCGGCGGCGATCGCCCGCTCGTAGGCCCTGATGGCGTCGCCGCGCCGCCGCAGGTCCTCCAGCGCGACGCCCAGGTTGTACCAGGCGGTGGCGTGCGCGCCCGCGCGCCCGAGCGCCAGGCGGTAGTGCGCGACGGCCTCCGCCGCGTCGCCGCCCTCCTGCAGCAGCCGGCCGAGGTTCACGTGCGCCTCGACGTGGTCCGGATCCAGCTCCAGGGCGCGCCGGTACGCGTCGCGCGCCTCGTCGAGATCCACCGCCTCCAGGTCGAAGCCGAGGTCGTACCACTCGTCCGCGCCCAGCGGCTCGGCCGCGATGCGCGCCGCGCGTGCGGCCTGCCGCGCCAGCGGCGCCGCCCGGCTCGCCAGCTCCGCCACCGCGAAGTCGAGCTGGATCTGCCCCGACTCCGGGTTCCAGGCCGTGGCGCCGTCCCGGACCACGACCCGGTCGCCGTCGGCCGCAATGCGCACCGCCGAGAGCGGCCGCCCCGCCGGCAGCTGGCGCCGCAGGATGCGCAGCGACCGGCGGATGCGGCGCGCCGGGATCCGCGATGCGGCCAGGCCCTTGGCGGCGCGGAGCAGCACCAGGTCGGGGAACGAGAAGCGCAACGCGCCCCCGGGACCGCGCTCGGGAGCGAGAAAGCCGCCGCGGGCGAACGCCCGCACCTGGGGGATGGTGAGACCGAGGAGCCTGGCGACGTCGCGCGTCGCGTAGCCCTTCATCGGGGTGCTACGAGACCTTCCTCTTCCGCTTCACCGTCTCGGCGGGTTTCTCCAGCTTCAGGCGCGGCGACCGCTTGGCCGGCTTGCGCTCCTCCGCTTCGCCGGCCTCGTCCTTGGCGCCGCCGCCCACGCCCTTGGCGAGGCTCGCCTTGAGCGCCTCCATCAGGTCGATGATCTGGGTCTCCGGCGCCGCGGCCGGCTCGGAGGTGATCTCCTGGCCCTCGACCTTCTTCTGGATGCTCTCCAGCATCCGCTTCTTGACCGTGTCCTCGTAGTTCTTGGGCTCGAACTTCTCGGACGCGCCCTGCTCGACGATCTGCACCGCGAGCGCCAGCTCCGCCTCCTTCACGTCGCCCTCGGGGATCGGCACGTCGGCGATGTCGCGGATCTCGTCCGCGTAGTGCAGCTGCTCC
>DASPSV010000129.1:0-12931 GCA_035623755.1 Gemmatimonadales bacterium | reverse complement strand
ACTGCCGCGAGCACCGCATCGGCGTGCGCGCCTCGCGGATCGTCTCGCGCACGCTGGAAGAGGCGGCGGTGTCGATCCTCAGCCGCTCGGGGACCGCGTGAGATCCGCGGGCCGCCCGCTGCTGCTGCCGCTCGAGGGCCTGTGGGCGCCGGGCGCGGCGATGGACGTCGCCGGGTCCCGCCGCGCGGTCGCGGCGCTGGCGGCGCTGCTGCTGCTCGTGACCGCGCTGGGCGCCGCCTCGCTCCCGCGCCTGCTCGCGCTCCTCACCGCGACGCTGTCCGGCGGCACCGCGGCGGCGGCGGCCCACGGCGACGTCCTGCGCGCGGGACTGGCGCGCTACCTGGTCGCGGACCGGCTGCTGCCGCCGCTGCCGCTCGTGCTCGCGGCCGCGATGGTGGCGCTCGCCGCGACGCCGCTCCTCGCCGGCCGCGGTGTGGCCGGCCGCGCCGTGTGCGGCGTGCTGGCGGTGGGCGCCGCGCCGCTGGTGATCCAGCGGCTCGGCGAGCTGGCGGTGGTGCTGGTCACGCCCGCCGCGGGGCTCGTGCCGGGCGACGTGGCCGTGCTGGCGGGCCGCTTCAACGTGGGCGCGGCCGGCGTGGCCGCGGCCGCGGGCTGGGCGCCGGCCGGCGCGCTCGGCGTGGCGGCGGAGGCGGTCAACGCGACGGGCCTGTGGGTGGTGGGGCTGTGGGGCTGGGGCCTGGCACGCCTCGCCCACGACGCGTCCCGCGCCGGCGCCCGGCTGCCCGCCTGGCCGTTCGCGCTCGCCGTGGCGGCGTACGGGCTGGCGTACGCGATCTACGCGGCGTGCTTCCCCTACTACCTCATGCTCGTGATGGGCGTGGGCTGAGCGGCGTCCGGCGCCGGGGCGCCCGGGCGCGTGCGGCCGCGCGGTTGAACGCCGCCCCGCGCGTGGGTAGCTTGGCACCGCCGTGCGCGTTCCCTTCGTTCTCCCCGCCGCCTCGCGCGCCGCCTCCGGCGCGGTCGGACTCCGGCTCCCGCGCTGGGAGGTGGACCTCGACCTGGTGCTGCGCGGGGCAGTGAAGGCCGCCGTCATCCTGGCGCTGGCCTACCTCGCGCGCTGGGCCCTCAAGCGCCTCGCGCGCCGGATCGTGGCGCGCGTCGACGCCGGCGATGCGGCCACCCGGAGCGCGCGCGCCCAGCGTGCCGCGACCCTCGCGGGACTGTTCACTCACGTGGGGAACATCGTCATCGTCCTGGTGGCGGGACTGCTGTTCCTCAACATCTTCATCGACATCGGCCCCCTGCTCGCCGGCGCCGGCGTGCTCGGCGTGGCGGTCTCGCTGGGAGGCCAGGCGGTGATGAAGGACCTCATCACCGGCTTCATGATCGTGCTCGAGGACCAGTACGTCGTCGGCGACCGGGTGCGGATCGGCGACGTGGAGGGCGCGGTCCACCAGCTGACGCTGCGCACCACGGTGCTCCAGTCCGCCGACGGCACCCTGCACTACATCGCGAACGGCACCGTGACCGCGGTGGCGAACCTCTCGCGGCGCCGCGCCGCGGGGGCCGGCCCCGGCGGCGCGCCGGCGCGGGACGGGACGGCCCGGTGAGCCTCCGGCTGTTCAACACGCTGACCCGCACGGTCGAGCCGTTTGCGCCGCTCGCGCCTCCGCGCGTCACGCTGTACACCTGCGGCCCCACGGTGTGGAACTACGCCCACATCGGGAACTTCCGGACCTTCGTGTTCGAGGACGTGCTGCGCCGCTGGCTCGAGTTCTCGGGCTACCGGGTGGACCACGTCATGAACGTCACCGACGTGGACGACCGCACCATCGCGGCGGCGAACGGCGCCGGGGTCAAGCTGCCCGAGCACACGGCCGTCTTCCTCCAGGCCTTCCGGGACGACTGCGCGTACCTGCGGCTCGAGCCCGCCGGCCGCACCCCGCGGGCGACGGAGCACGTCCCCCAGATGGTCGCGCTGGTCGAGCGGCTGCTGGCGCGCGGGGTGGCGTACCGCGGCGAGGACGGCTCGGTGTACTTCGCGATCGGGAAATTCCCCTCCTACGGCCGGCTGTCGCGCATCGACACGCGCGAGATCAAGGTCGGCGCGCGCGTCAGCTCCGACGAGTACGCCAAGGAGGACGCGCGCGACTTCGTGCTGTGGAAGGCGGCGAAGCCGGAGGACGAGGCGGCGGGCGCCGCGTGGGACGCGCCCTTCGGCCGCGGGCGGCCCGGCTGGCACCTCGAGTGCTCGGCGATGAGCCAGCACTACCTCGGCGAGACGCTCGACATCCACGCCGGCGGGGTGGACCTGATCTTCCCCCACCACGAGGACGAGATCGCCCAGTCGGAGGCCGCCACCGGCCGGCCGTTCGTCCGGGTGTGGCTGCACGGCGAGTTCCTGCTGGTCGAGGGGACCAAGATGTCCAAGCGCTACGGGAACTTCCTCACCGTGCGCGACCTGAGCGACGCGGGGAAGGACCCGGCGGCGCTGCGGCTCCTGTTCGCCGGGACGCAGTACCGCAAGCAGCTCAACTTCACGGATGCGGCGCTGGAGGCGGCGCACGCGGGTGCCCAGCGCCTGGCCGAGCTGCGCGCGCGCCTGGCGAAGCCCGGCGGCGCCGGCGCCGGGGCGCCGCTCGCGCCCCTCGGCGAGCGGCTGCTGGCCGAGTTCACGGCGGCGATGGACGACGACCTGGACACGCCCCGCGCGGTGGCCGCGTTGATGGAGTACGCGCGGGCCGCCAACGCCGCCCTCGACGCCGGCGGCGTGGGCGCCGGCGATCGCGCGCGGGCGCTCGAGCTGTTCGACCGGGTGGCGGGGGTGCTCCAGGTGGTGGGCGCTACCCGCGTTCTGGAGGCTGGCACCGGCCGCTTCGCGGTGACGCCAGGCGAGGCGAGTCTCAGCGTCCAGCGCGAGCTGGGGCCGCCGGCGCCCGGCGAGGACCCCGACGCCTGGGCCGCCGGGCTGGCCGAGGCGCGCCGGGCCGCCCGGATGGCCAAGGACTGGCCGCGCGCCGACCTCGCCCGCAAGCTCCTCGTGGACCAGGGCTACGAGATCCGCGACAACCCGGACGGCAGCCCGGTGCTGCTCCGAAAGCGGCCTCCCACCACGACTTGACCCTCCGCGGAGCCCCGATTAAGCTTGGAGGCTGGCGCAAACTCGATCGTCGGGTGCGCTGACGTAGCTCAACTGGTAGAGCAGCTGATTTGTAATCAGCAGGTTAAGGGTTCGAGTCCCTTCGTCAGCTCCAGTGGCTGGTGCGGCAAGGAGTAGAGGACCATGGCTCGACCTGCCACCCCGCGGAACCGTACGCGGGGTGGTCTGTTCAGCGGACCTCGGAGCCGGGGACGGCGTCGGGGTGGGGTGCCCGAGTGGCTAAAGGGAGCAGACTGTAAATCTGCCGGCTTCGGCCTACGAAGGTTCGAATCCTTCCCCCACCACTGCGGGCGTAGCTCAGTTGGTAGAGCATCAGCCTTCCAAGCTGAGGGTCGCGGGTTCGAGCCCCGTCGCCCGCTCTGCTCGCGTAGCTCAGTCGGTAGAGCGCATCCTTGGTAAGGATGAGGTCACCGGTTCAATCCCGGTCGCGAGCTTGCCAGGACAGGGTGTGAGGGTGTGAGGGTGTAGGGTGTGGGGCTACGAGGTGCCGACGCGGCACCCGGATACGAAAGACCGACATCATCATGGCGCGCGACAAGATCATTCTCGCCTGCGGCGACTGTAAGGAGCGGAACTACTTCACCACCAAGAACCGCCGGAAGCATCCGGAGCGGGTCGAGTGGCGGAAGTACTGCCCGCGCTGCAACAAGCACACGCTGCACAAGGAAACGAAGTGAACGCCGCCGGCATCGCCGGCGTCGTCGCCCTGATCGCCGTGATGGCGGCGTTGGTCGTGTGGCGCGTGCAGGTGAAGGCGGCCGCGCGGCAGACCGCGGCGTTCGTCGGCGACGTGAACGCGGAGGTCCGGAAGGTCACCTGGCCGGACCGGCAGCAGCTCAAGAACGCGACCGGCGTGATCATCCTGTTCGTGGTCGTGGTGGCGATCCTGATCGGCCTGATGGACGTGATCCTCCAGCTGGTGCTGACGAACTGGCTGCCGTCGTGGTTCCGGTGACCCAGGGCACGGCCATGGAGCACCGCTGGTACGCCATTCAGACGACGGCGGGCCACGAGAACAAGGTGCGCTCGCTGATCGAGCGGCGGATCCAGGACGACCCGCACGCGGCGGAGGAGAAGCCCATCCGCCAGGCGCTGGTGCCGACCCAGGAGATCGTCGAGATCAAGAACGGCAAGAAGGTCAACGTCGAGCGGAAGCTGTACCCGGGCTACGTGCTGGTGGAGATGGTCGCCAACCAGGAGACCCTCCACGTCATCAACAACATCCAGGGCGTCATCAAGTTCGTCGGCACCGGCCGCGACCCGATGCCGCTCCGGCAGGAAGAGGTCAACCGCCTGCTGGGCATCGCCGAGGCGGTGACCGAGTCGGAGCCGAAGGAAGAGATCCCGTTCATGACGGGGCAGGTGGTGGAGATCATCGAGGGGCCGTTCTCCGACTTCAGCGGCACGGTCGAGGAAGTGCTCCCGGACAAGGGGAAGGTGCGGGTGAGCGTGAGCCTGTTCGGGAGGCCCACGACCGTGGAACTGGACTACCTCCAGCTCCGCGCGCACTAGAAGTGGGTGTGAGGGTGTAGGGTGTAGGGTGTGAAGGGGCGCTACTCCCACACCCTACACCCCAGACCCAACACCCTGCAGTTCCACCCGCGACCGCGCGGGCCATCGCGGCAGCTGGCGGCCGGCTCAGGGCCGCGGCGAACGCAGTGAGGGACGGATGCCACCGAAGAGAATCCAGGCGGTCGTCAAGCTCCAGGTCTCGGCCGGAGCGGCGACCCCGGCGCCGCCGGTCGGCTCGGCGCTGGGGCCGCACGGCATCAACATCATGGACTTCTGCAAGCAGTTCAACAGCCGCACGGCCAACCAGCCGGGCATGATCATCCCGGTGGTGGTGACGGTGTACGGGGACCGCTCGTTCACCTTCATCACCAAGACGCCGCCGGCGGCGATCCTGCTGCTCAAGGAAGTGGGGCTGGAGAAGGGGTCGCCGACGCCCAACCGCCAGAAGGTGGGCCAGGTGACGAAGGCGCAGGTCAAGAAGATCGCGGAGCTGAAGATGCCGGACCTCAACGCCAACACCGTCGAGCAGGCGATGGCGATGATCGCCGGCACCGCGCGGTCGATGGGGATCGAGGTGGTGGACTGATGGCCACCCGGGGCAAGAAGTACCGCACCGCCGTCGAGCGCTTCGACCAGGCCGGCCGGTTCCCGCCGCGGCAGGCGATCGAGCACGTGAAGCAGTCGGCCTACGCCAAGTTCGACGAGACCGTGGACGTGGCGCTGCGCCTCGGGGTGGACCCCCGGCACGCGGACCAGATCGTGCGCGGCACGGTCGTGCTGCCGCACGGCACCGGCAAGAAGGTCCGGGTGCTGGTCCTCACCCAGGGCGAGCGCGTGAAGGAAGCCGAGGCGGCGGGCGCCGACTTCGTGGGCGTCGAGTACGTCGCGAAGATCAAGGAAGGCTGGCTCGACGTGGACGCCATCGTGGCGACGCCGGACGTCATGGGCCAGCTGGGACCGCTGGGCCGGATCCTCGGCCCCCGCGGCCTGATGCCGAACCCCAAGGCCGGCACGGTGACGATGGACGTCGCCAAGGCGGTCAAGGACATCAAGGCGGGCAAGATCGAGTTCCGGGTCGACAAGACCGGCAACGTCCACGCGCCGATCGGCAAGATCAGCTTCTCGGTCGAGCAGCTGGAGGCGAACTTCACCGCCTTCATGGACACCATCGTCCGCTCGCGGCCCTCGGCGGCCAAGGGCGTCTACATCCGGACCGTCGCCCTGTCGAGCACGATGGGACCCGGCGTCCGCGTGGATCCGGGGTTGTACCGATGAACCGCACCGAGAAGCAGACCGCGATCGACGCGCTGGCCGCCAAGCTCGTGGCGGCCCACTCGATCTACGTGACCGACTACGCCGGCCTCAACGTGCGCAACGTCACGGAGCTGCGCCGCCGGCTGCGGCGCGCCGGCGTCGACTACCTGGTGGTGAAGAACACGCTGGCGCTGCGCGCGCTCCAGAGCTCGCGCATCGCCGGACTCGACGCCCACTTCGCCGGCCCCACGGCCCTGGCCCTCACGGCCACCGACGCCGCGGCGGCCGCGAAGGTGCTGACCGATTTCGCCAAGGAGTTCCAGAAGCCGGCGGTCCGCGCCGCGGTGGTCGACGGGCGCGAGGTCACGCCGGAGCAGGTGAAGCGGCTGGCGCAGCTGCCGCCGCGCGAGGTGTTGCTGGCTCAGCTGGCGGGCACGCTGCAGGCGCCGCTGGCCGGATTCGTCGGGGCCCTCAGCGGGCTCCTGTCCACGTTCGTCGGCGCCGTGGAGGCGCTTCGCACGCAGCGCGAAACCGCTGCCTGAACCGTAGGAGAGGAACGCACATCCATGGCTACGACCACCCTGTCGAAGGACGCGATTCTCGAGGCGATCGGGCAGATGTCGGTGGTGGAGCTCGCCGACCTGATCGAGGCGTTCAAGACGAAGTTCAACGTCACGATCGTCGCGGCCGCCCCGGCCGCCGCGCCGGCCGCCGGCGCCGCCGCGCCCGCCGAAGAGGAGCAGACCGAGTTCACCGTGCTGCTCAAGGACGCGGGCTCCAAAAAGATCCAGGTCATCAAGGTGGTGCGCGAAGTCACCAGCCTCGGCCTCAAGGAGGCCAAGGACCTGGTCGACGGCGCGCCGAGCACGGTGAAGGAAGCCGTGAACAAGGCCGAAGCGCAGAGCATCAAGGCGAAGCTGGAAGAACAGGGCGCCACGGTCGAGCTGAAGTAGAGCCACGGCCACGTCCGTCGTCCGTCATCGAAGTGTGATGCCCCTCGCATCCGGGGCCTTTTGCGCTGCCCGAAGGAACCGCCATGGCTGAGACGCTGCCGGAGATCTCGTTCGCCAAGCTGGAGCAGGGGATGGACATGCCCCACCTGCTCGACATCCAGACCCAGGCCTTCCAGGCGCTGCTGGCCCAGGACGGCAAGGGCGAGCGGGAGGACGTCGGACTGGAGCGCGTGTTCCGGGACCTGTTCCCGATCACCGACGTCAACGAGAACTACTCGCTCGAGTTCGTGAAGTACGCCATCGGCGAGCCGAAGTACTCCGTCGAGGAGTGCATCGAGCGCGACATGACGTACTCGGCGCCGCTCAAGGCGACGCTGCGCCTGCTGATCATGGAGGAGGTCGGCGGCGTGCGCCGGCCCAAGAACATCCTCGAGAAGGAGGTCTACCTCGGGGAGCTGCCCCTGCTCACGCCGCTGGGGACCTTCGTGATCAACGGCGCCGAGCGGGTGATCGTCTCGCAGTTGCACCGCTCGCCGGGCGTGGTGTTCGAGGAGACCATCCACCCCAACGGGCAGCGGCTGTTCTCGGCGCGCATCATCCCGTTCCGCGGGTCGTGGGTCGAGTTCACGCTCGACATCCACGACGTGGTGTACGTGCACATCGACAAGAAGAAGAAGTTCCCGGCCACCGCGCTGCTGCGGGCGTTCGGGTACTCGAGCAACTCCGACATCCTGGGGCTGTTCTTCGCCAAGAAGGACCTGGACATCACCGGCAACCTCCAGGCGCGGAGCCAGCGCCGGGAGATCCTCGGCACCCTGCTCGCGGCCGACGTCGCCAACCCCGAGGAGCCCAAGGGCGAGCCCCTGGCCCGCGAGGGCGACGAGCTGACGCTCGAGACGCTGCACGTGCTGCGGCGCGCCGGCGTCAGCACCGTGGCCGTGTTCGCCGGCTACACCCAGGTCAACCTGCGCGACGACGACGAGCTGCCCAGCGCGATGCGCGAGCGGGAGCAGAAGCAGCTCCTGGCCTTCGACGTCGCCGACCCCGCCACCGGCGAGGTGCTCGCCGAGCGCGGCAAGGAGCTCACCGACCCGCTGCGCAAGAAGCTGCGCAAGGCCGAGGTGAAGCGGGTGGACGTGTTCCTGCCCGCCGGCCGCGGCGAGTCGCCGCTGATCAAGAACACCCTGGCCAAGGACCCGACCACCACCGAGGCCGAGGCCCTGGCCCAGATCTACTCCCTGCTGCGGCCGGGCGAGGCGCCCAACGTCGAGACCGCGCGCACCGCGCTGGAGCGGCTGTTCTTCTCGCCCAAGCGCTACGACCTGGGCCGGGTGGGCCGCTACAAGATCAACCAGCGGCTCGGGCTCGCGCTGCCGGCGAACCACACCGTCCTCACCCAGGACGACTTCATCGCGATCGTCCGCTACCTCATCGAGCTGCACGAGGGCCGCGGCCACACCGACGACATCGACCACCTCGGCAACCGCCGGGTGCGCTCGGTCGGCGAGCTGATCGCCAACCAGCTGTCGGTCGGCCTGTCGCGCATGGCCCGGCTCATCAAGGAGCGGATGAGCATCAACAACGACCCGGAGAAGATCACGCTCGACGACCTGGTGAACGCGCGCACGGTCAGCGCCGTGATCCAGGCCTTCTTCGGCAGCTCGCAGCTGTCGCAGTTCATGGACCAGACCAACCCGCTGGCCGAGCTGACCCACAAGCGCCGCCTCTCGGCGCTCGGCCCGGGCGGCCTCACCCGCGAGCGCGCCGGCTTCGAGGTGCGCGACGTGCACTACTCGCAGTACGGCCGGATGTGCCCGATCGAGACGCCGGAAGGCCCGAACATCGGCCTCATCACCAGCCTCTCCACCTTCGCGCGCGTCAACGACCTCGGCTTCATCGAGACGCCGCTGCGGGTGGTGAAGGAGGGCAAGGTCACCGCCGAGGTGCGCTGGCTGTCGGCCTCCGAGGAGGAGGACTTCGCCGTGGCGCAGGCCAACACGGCCCTCAACCCCGACGGCACCTTCCGCGACGCGATGGTGCTGTGCCGCAAGCGGGACGACTACCCGATGCTCCCGCCGGAGCGGGTGGACTACATGGACGTGGCGCCGGAGCAGCTGGTGTCCATCGCCGCGGCCCTGATCCCGTTCCTCGAGCACGACGACGCCAACCGCGCGCTGATGGGCTCCAACATGCAGCGCCAGTCGGTGCCGCTGCTGGCGCCCCAGGCGCCGCTGGTGGGCACCGGCCTCGAGGCCAAGGTGGCCGCCGACTCGGGCGCCGTGGTCGTGGCCCGGCGCGCCGGCGTGATCAAGCGCGTCACCGCCGACGAGATCATCGTGGACACCGGGGCGGAGGGCGGCCGCCGGATCGAGCACCCGCTGGCGCGGCTCACCCAGCACGACCGCTACCGGCTGAAGAAGTTCTGGCGCACCAACCAGGACACCGCGATCAACCAGCGGCCCCTGGTGCAGCAGGGCCAGCACGTGGAGGCGGGGCAGGTGATCGCCGACGGCGCGGGCACCGACCGCGGCGAGCTGGCGCTCGGCGCCAACGTGCTGGTCGCCTTCATGCCGTGGTACGGGCACAACTTCGAGGACGCCATCGTGCTCTCGGAGCGCCTGGTCAAGGAGGACGTGTACTCGTCCATCCACATCCAGGAGCTGGAGCTGCACGTCCGCGACACCAAGCGCGGCCAGGAGGAGATCACCCGCGAGATCCCGAACGTCGCCGAGGAGTCCCTGGTGGACCTCGACGAGCGGGGCATCGTCCGCATCGGCGCGCACGTCAAGCCGGGCGACATCCTGGTCGGCAAGATCACGCCCAAGGGCGAGACGGAGCTGTCGCCGGAGGAGAAGCTGCTAACGGCGATCTTCGGCGAGAAGGCCAAGGACGTGAAGGACTCCTCGCTCAAGGTGCCGCCCGGGATGGAGGGCGTGGTCATCGACGTCAAGATCTTCTCGCGCGTCGAGGACCAGGTGGTCGAGAAGGACCGCGGCGAGCGCATCGGCGACGTGCGCCGGCTCGAGGCGGAGGAGAAGGCGCGGGTCACCGCGGCGCTGCACGAGGACCTGCTGCACGAGCTCCTGGGCCAGGAGATCGCGCTGTGCCTCAAGGCCGGCACGGTCGAGGAGTACCTCGCGGCCAGCACCAAGCTCACCAAGCCGGTGCTCGAGGGCATCAACCTCGCCGACGTGGACCTCAAGACGCTGCGGGTGGTGTCCAAGGCCGCCAACGACCGCATCCGCCAGATCATCGACGCGGCGACGGCCGAGCGCGCCAAGCTGGAGGAGAAGGCCGAGGGGCAGATCGACAACATCCTCCAGCCGGACGAGCTGCCGCCGGGCGTCATCCAGCTGGTGAAGGTCTACATCGCCGAGAAGCGGAAGATCTCGGTGGGCGACAAGATGGCCGGCCGCCACGGGAACAAGGGCATCATCGCGCGCATCGTGCCGGAGGAGGACATGCCGTTCCTCCCCGACGGCCGCCCGGTGGACATCGTCCTCAACCCGCTCGGCGTGCCGAGCCGGATGAACGTCGGCCAGATCCTGGAGACGCACCTCGGCTGGTGCGCCGGCCTGCTGGGCTTCGCGGCCAAGACGCCGGTGTTCCAGGGCGCCAACGAGAACGAGATCGGGCTGCTGCTGCGGCTCGCCGGCCTGGAGTGGGCCGCGCAGGCGCTGAACCTCAAGGCGCGCCCGCCGGCGCTCGGCCCCGAGCAGGTCCGCCAGCTGCTGGCCGACCTGCACGGCATCCCGGGCCAGAACGGCGACCGCCCGGACCTGACGGCGATCCGGCTGAGCTGGCTGGGCCACAAGAACGCCAGCGCGGAGACCCGCGAGCGGTTCCACGGCGTGCGGGACTTCCTGGCCGCCGCCGCCCAGGAGCTGGGCGAGCGGGAGCTGGCGCGCTGGAAGGCGGAGGCCCAGGTGCACGACCGGCTGCTCGCCGACGAGGAGATCACCAAGGCCCAGAAGGCGGAGCTCAAGAAGGGGCTCAAGGCGGTCGAGGCGCAGCAGGGCAAGCACGGCTCGGCCGAGGCGGGGCTCGAGGTCGCGGGCCACGCCGCGCTGGCGGGGATGCTCGGCAAGAAGGCCGACGCCGACCTCGACGCCGCGGTGCGCGAGCTGCTCCGGCTGGCGGAGCTGACGCCGACCGGGAAGGTGCGGCTGCGGGACGGCCGCAGCGGCCAGCCGTTCCAGAGCGAGGTGACGGTCGGCTCGATCTACATGATGAAGCTGTCGCACCTGGTGGACGACAAGATCCACGCCCGCTCGATCGGGCCGTACTCCCTGGTGACGCAGCAGCCGCTCGCCGGCAAGGCGCAGTTCGGCGGCCAGCGGTTCGGCGAGATGGAGGTGTGGGCGCTCGAGGCCTACGGCGCGGCGCACACGCTGCAGGAGATCCTGACGGTCAAGTCCGACGACGTGAACGGCCGGAGCCGGGTGTACGAGGCGATCGTGAAGGGCCAGAACCTGCCCGAGCCCGGCATCCCCGAGTCGTTCAACGTGCTCGTGAAGGAATTGCAGGCGCTCGGCATCCGCGTGATGCTCGGGACCACCGAAGACGGTGAGGAGTAGCCGATGATCGACTTCCGCAGCCCCCGCGAGCGCACCGGGTCCAGCTTCGACTTCATCCAGGTCCGGATCGCCTCCCCGGAGGAGATCCGCGGCCCGAAGGACCCCAAGGAGCGCGAGCGGCTGGAGATGCAGGGCCAGCGCACCTGGTGGTCGTGGGGCGAGGTGACCAAGCCCGAGACCATCAACTACCGCTCCTTCAAGCCGGAGCGGGACGGGCTGTTCTGCGAGCGCATCTTCGGGCCGGTGAAGGACTGGGAGTGCCACTGCGGGAAGTACAAGCGGATCCGCTACCGCGGCGTGATCTGCGACCGCTGCGGCGTCGAGGTGACGCTGTCGAAGGTGCGGCGCGAGCGGATGGGGCACATCGAGCTGGCGGTGCCGGTGGCGCACATCTGGTTCTTCAAGACGCTGCCGAGCCCGATGGCGAACCTGCTCGACATCACGCTCCGCAACCTGGAGCGGGTGATCTACTACACCAACTACGTGGTGATCGACCCGGGCCAGCAGGACGTCGAGGAGAAGCAGCTGCTGGACGAGGACGAGTACCTGGCGCTGCGCCAGAAGGCGCGCGAGGCGGGCGACACCGCCTTCCGCGCCGACATCGGCGCGCCGGCGCTGCGCACCCTGCTGGAGCGGCTCGACGTGGACAAGCTGTCGGAGCGGCTCCGCGGCGAGGTGGGCGGCGAGACCAGCCAGCACCGCAAGAAGCAGCTGCTGAAGCGGCTCAAGGTGGTGGACGCGTTCCGCAATTCGGGCGAGAGCGGCGACGTCCGCAACAACCCGGCGTGGATGATCCTGGACGTGATCCCGGTCATCCCGCCCGACCTCCGGCCGCTGGTGCCGCTGGACGGCGGGCGGTTCGCGACCTCGGACCTGAACGACCTGTACCGGCGGGTGATCAACCGCAACAACCGGCTCCAGAAGCTGATGCAGCACCGCGCGCCGGAGGTGATCCTGCGCAACGAGAAGCGGATGCTGCAGGAGGCGGTGGACGCGCTGTTCGACAACGGGCGCCGCAGCAAGGCGATCCGGGGCCGCGGCAAGCGCCCGCTGAAGTCGCTGTCGGACATGCTGAAGGGCAAGCAGGGCCGGTTCCGCCAGAACCTGCTCGGCAAGCGCGTGGACTACTCGGGCCGCTCGGTGATCGTGGTGGGGCCGGAGCTGCGGCTGCACCAGTGCGGCCTGCCCAAGACGATGGCGGTCGAGCTGTTCAAGCCGTTCATCATCCACAAGCTGGTGGACAAGGGCATCGCCGAGACCGTCAAGCGCGCCAAGAAGATCGTCGAGCGCGAGAGCCCGGAGGTGTACGAGATCCTGGAGGAGATCATCCAGGACCACCCGGTGCTGCTGAACCGGGCGCCGACGCTGCACCGCCTGGGCATCCAGGGCTTCGAGCCGGTGCTGGTGGAGGGGAAGGCGATCCGCATCCACCCGCTGGTGTGCGCGGCGTTCAACGCCGACTTCGACGGCGACCAGATGGCGGTGCACGTGCCGCTGTCGTTCGAGGCGCAGCT
>DASPSV010000122.1:0-3278 GCA_035623755.1 Gemmatimonadales bacterium | reverse complement strand
ATGCTTACACCAGTCTCAAGTTGCGCAGACGGCTAGTTGCCCGTGGTTGTCCGTCATGCAGTATCAACGGTACAAGTGCTCCTTCGCGATGAACTCCGCCACCGCGTCCGGCACCAGGTAGCGGATCGACTTCCCCGCCAGGCAGCGGGCCCGGATCTCGCGCGCCGAGATCTCGATCGCGGGCGTGGCCACCACGTGGCGCACCCGCCCGGCCGGCACCTCCGGCGCGCCGGGGCGCGTCAGGGCCGCCACCTCGGCGAGCCGGACGACCTCGTCCACGGCGTGCCACCGCCCCAGCTCCGCCGCGGCGTCGGCGCCGAGCAGCAGCACCAGGCGCTCCGACGGCCAGCGGCGCTTCAGCTCGCGCAGCGTGTCCACCGTGTACGACGGGCCGTCGCCCGGCCGCTCGAGCTCCAGCGGCTCGAGGGCGAACACCGGGTGGCCGGCGATCGCGAGCTCCACCATCGCGCGGCGCTGCGCGCCCGACGCCACGGGGCCCACGGCCTTGAGCGGCTGGTGCGCGCACGGCACGAACAGCACCCGCGCCAGGCCGAGGGCCTCGGCCGCGCGGTCCGCGGCGATGAGGTGCCCGAGGTGGACCGGATCGAAGCTACCGCCCAGCAGACCGGTCGCCACACATCTCCCTGACGTCCGCGCGCTGCCGGTAGAAGGGCGCGTAGTACGCCCGCAGCTGGTCGCAGTACGCCCCCAGCTCGTCCTTCCAGCCGATGGCCTGGTACGACCGCACCAGGTACACGTACGCCTCGGGCACCAGCGTGGACGACGAGTAGCTCGCGATCAGGTCCTTGAAGTACAGGATCGCCGAGTCGTAGGCGCCGCGCTGGAAGTAGAACAGCGCGTTGGCCATCTCCTTGTCGGCGAACCGCTCGTTGAGCGCCCGGATCCGCACCCCCGCCACCCGCGCGGCGGGCGCGTCGGGGAACCGGCTCTGCGCCTCCTGGTACGTCGCCAGCGCGCTCTGCCCGTTGGACGGATCGAGCGCGGTGCTGGTCCACTGCGCCGCGTACGCGTCGCCGGCCCGCACCAGCGCCTCCGGCGCCAGCCGGAAGGCCGGGCTCTCGTCCGCGACCCGGCGGAATTCGCGCGCCGCGGTCGGGTAGTCCTCCTGCCCGAAGTACGCCTCGGCGAGGTAGAACCGCGCCAGCGGGTAGAGCGTGTCGCGCGAGCTGACGTTGAACGTCAGCACCTGGAAGCCGGTCTGCGCGTGGCCGTACTGTCCCGCCCGCAGCTCGCGCAGCGAGGCGCGCAGCAGGTCGGACGGGTCCGTGTACGAGCGCGGATCGAAGTGGTGGCACGCGCCCAGGCCCGCGAGCAGCAGGGCCGCCGTGGCCGCGCGCACCGCGGGAACGGTGATCATGGCGTGTCGCTCTTCTTGAGCAGCCGGGTGATCTGTTCGGTGGCCCGCAGCACGACCGGGTCCTGCTCCCCGCCCCCGGCCACCGCGTGGCGGTACGCGTCCAGCGCCTGCGCGCTGTCGCCGTCGGCCCAGCGCGCGTCGCCCATCAGCAGCCAGGCGAGCCGGACCGTGCTGTCGGGCACGCCGATCGCGATCGCGCGGCGGAACTGCGCCTGGGCGTCGCCGAGCGCGCCGGCCGAGAGCGCCAGCTTCCCGTCGGCCACCGCGCACGCCGCGAGCCCGCCCTGGCCGGCGCGCGCCAGCGCCGGCAGGGTGTTGCGCCGCACCACGTCGGTGTACACGCGGGTGCCGAGGTCGCAGCGGCCCAGGCGCGCGTTGACGTCCGCGTACGCCAGCAGGAACGAGTCCGTGGCCGCCGCCGTCGGCGCCGCCGCGGCGGCCTGCAGCAGGACGTCCATGGCCTCCGGCCGCTTGGCCAGCGCCGTCGAGCTCGCGCCGAGCGCCACCGCGAGCGCGCCCACCGGCCGCTGCGGCGCGACGTCGTGCAGCGCCACCATCGCGTCGGTCAGCGCCCCCAGGTCCCGCGCGCCCACCGCGAGCCGCGCCGCCCGCGTCAGGCCGTCGGCGGCCTCGTCGAGTGCCGCGGGCTCGGCGCGCGCCAGCTCCCGGTACGCGATGACGGCGTCGCTCAGCGAGCCCGAGTGCAGCGCGGCCTGGGCGAGCTTGGCCCGCAGCTCGTAGGTCGGCTTGCGCTGCTGCAACGCGAGCCGGTACTCGGCCAGGGCGTCCACGTAGGCGTGCTCCGCGTAGCGCCGGTCGCCCAGGCGCTCGTGGTCCGGGCCGGCCGCGCAGGCGGCCAGCAGCGGCAGCACCAGGGTCCAGCGCGCCGCCGTCCGTCCCATCAGGCGCCGGCCCCCGCGCCCGGCACGTCCACGCGCTCGAGCAGCGCCAGGTACGCGCCGATCCGCGGCTCGTCGGGCCGCTCGACCCGGCAACGCTCCCACGCCCGCCGCGCCCCGGCCGTGTCCCCGACCAGGTGACACGCCATGCCGAGCGCGGCCCGGGCGTCGAAGAAGGTGGGGCGCAGCTCCAGGATGGCCTCCAGGTCGTGCCGCGCCTGCTCCGCCTCGCCCGCCTCCAGCCGCAGCCGGGCCAGGCGGTAGCGCAGGTCCACGTACTCGGGCCGCAGCCGCGCCGCGCGCTCGTACTGGTCGATCGCCTGCGCGAGGCCGCCCGCCTCGACGTACGCTTCGCCCAGCTCGGCGTGCAGGTTCGCCAGCTGCGAGGCGACCGGCGCCGCGAAGCCGGTGTGGTCCACCGCCCCGAGCCCCTGCGCCGCGGCGAACGCCGCCACGGCGTCGTCGTACCGCCCCAGCTCGTTCAGGATCACGGCGCGGTTCAGGTGCGCGTCCACGTAGCGCGGGTTCAGCTCCAGCGCCCGGTCGAACTCCGCCACCGCGTCGTCGCGCCGGCTCACCGCCGAGTACGCCAGGCCCAGGAGGTTGTGCGCGTCGGCGAACGCGTGCCCCGTCCGCAGCGCCTCGGTCAGCAGGTGGATCGTGCCGTACGCGTCGCCGGCCTCGAACCGCTCCTTGGCGCGGGCCACCAGATGACTAGTGCGTGCGTCCATGGGCCTCCTCGAACCAGCGCACGAAGCGCGGGATCCCGTCCTCGACCGTCGTCGCGGGCCGGTAGCCCAGCAGCCGCCCGGCCTTCCGCACGTCGGCGCAGGTGCGCCGGACGTCGCCCGGCTGCTCGGGCAGCCGCTCCAGCACGGGCTCGCGGCCCACCGCCCGGCCGATCAGCGCCACCAGCGTGCTCAGCGTCGTGGTCCGCGACTCGCCGAGGTTCACGATCTCGACGCCGCCGCCTCCCTCCCCCCCCCCCCCCCCCCCCCCCC
>DASPSV010000082.1:0-8795 GCA_035623755.1 Gemmatimonadales bacterium | reverse complement strand
GTGGACGAAGCGGCGCTGGGCCGGATCGCGACGCCCGAGGACATCGCGGACGCGGTGGTGTTCCTCTGTTCCGACCGGGCGAGACACGTGACGGGGGCGGTGATCCGCGTGGATGGGGGACAGAACATCTGAAGGGCAAGTGTGAGAGGTGAGGGGTGAGAGGTGAGACGTGAGACGTTCAAGTGAGAAGTGAGAGGGTGAAAGGCGTGAGAGGAACCCGGGAGAGCTCATGATCGGCAGCCAGCTGGTGACGACCACGACCGACGGCGGGATCGCCCGGGTGACCATCGCGCACCCGCCCCTCAACATCCTGACGCGCGCGCTGCTCGGCGAGCTGCGGGAGACGCTCGACGCACTGGCCGCGGACCGGTCGCTCCGCGTCGTGGTCCTGGGCGCCGCGGGCAAGCACTTCTCCGCCGGCGCCGACGTCGGCGAGCACCTCCCGCCCGCCTGGAAGGCCATGGTCCCCGAGTTCCTCGACACCGTGGGCGCGCTGCGGGCGTTCCCCCTGCCGCTCGTGGCCGCCGTCCGCGGCCTCTGCTTCGGGGGCGGCTTCGAGCTGGTGCAGGGCGCCGACCTGGTGGTCGCCGGCGAGGGCGCGAGCTTCGGCCAGCCGGAAATCCAGCTCGGCGTGATCCCGCCCGCCGCCTGCGCCCTGCTGCCGATGCTCGCCGGGCCGGCGCTCGCCGCCGAGATCGTGCTCACCGGCGACCCGCTGACGGCCGCCCAGGCCGCCGCGGCGGGCCTGGTGGCGCGCGTGGTGCCCGACGACGCGGTGGACGCGGAGGCGCTCGCGCTCGCCGGCCGGATCGCCCGGCACAGCGCCGCCGCCCTGCGGGTGGCGAAGCGCGCGCTGCGGCCCCGGTCCCGCGAGCGCCTCGAGGCCGACGCCCTCGCCGGCGCGGGCCGGCGCTACGCGCGCGACCTGATGCGCACCGTGGACGCGACCGAGGGCCTCGCCGCGTTCCTCGAGAAGCGTGCGCCCGCCTGGACCCACCAGTGAAGACGGTCGAGACGTTCCCCGGCTGGCGGGGGCTCCCCGCCGACGCGCTGCTGGCGCGCTGCGCCGACCTGCTCGAGGACGACCGCTTCCCGACCGTGGCGCGGTGGCGCGAGGCCGGCGGCACGGTGGCCGGCCACTTCCAGGTCTACTTCCCCGAGGAGATCGCGCACGCCGCCGGCATGCTGCCCTTCAAGGTGCGCGGCGCGCCGGTCGAGCCCACGCAGGCCGACTCCCGGTTCGGCTCCTACCTGTGCTCGATCGTGAAGACGTCGCTCGAGCTGGCGCTCAGCAAGCGCGTCGTGCTCGACCTGTTCGTCACCCACCCGATCTGCGACGCGGCGCGCAACCTGGCGGCCGTGTGGGGCCGCAACTTCGCGCACCCGTGCGAGATCCTCTACCTCCCGCAGAACGCCAACTCCGCCCACGCGGCCGACTGGCTGCGCGGCGAGTACGACCGCCTGCGCCGCACCGTCGAGCGCGTCGCCGGCCGCCCGGTGACCGGCGACGACCTGCGCCGCTCGATCGCCGTCTTCAACCGGAGCCGCGCCCTGTTGCGCGAGCTGTACGCGCTGAAGCGGGAGGCGCCGGGCCAGGTGAGCGCCGCCGAGGCCTACACCCTGGTCGCCGTGGCCGGGCTCATGCCGCGCGAGGAGCACAACGCGCTGCTCGAGGCCGTCCTCCCGCTGCTGCGCGGGCGGCCCGGACGGCGCGAGGAGAAGGTGCGCGTGGTGTTCGAGGGCGGCTTCTGCGAGCAGCCGCCGCTCGACCTGCTGCGGGCGATCGGCCGCTCGTGCGACGTGGTGGACGACGACCTGCTGATCGGCCTCCGCTGGCTCACCGACGACGTGCCGCAGGGCGGCGACCCGCTCGCCGCCCTGGCGCACGCCTACCTCGAGCGCTCGAGCTACAGCCCCGTGCAGCACGACCTCCGCAAGCCCAAGGAGGCGATGCTGCTCGGCCGGGTGCGGGCGGCCGGCGCGCAGGCCGCCATCGTCGCCGCCGCCAAGATGTGCGAGCCGGGCCTCGAGGAGCAGGTGGCCTACACCCGCGCCCTCGACGGCGCCGGCGTGCCGTTCTTCGTCACGGAGTTCGAGGAGAACATGACCAGCTTCGAGCAGCTCGAGGTCCAGCTCGAGACGTTCGTCGAGAACCTGCTGTTCGAGTGAGGGGAGCGCGGGCGTGACCCTGACGGCGGAAGACACCGGCATCGTGGGCCGCGGCGTCAACGACGGCGCGCGGCTGTTCCGGGAGTGGTTCCAGGAGCTGGGCGCGGCCGCCGGGGCCGGCCGGCCCTCGGCGTACGTGTTCGTGATGGGCAGCCTGGCCGAGCTGCTGCGCACCTTCGACCTCCCGGTGGTGTTCCCGGAGATCAACTCGCTCCAGACCGCCGTGCGCCGCGCCGCCCACGAGTACCTCGACCAGGCCGAGGACTACGGGTACTCGCCGGACATCTGCGGCTACGTGAAGGCCGACGTCGCCGCGCAGCTCCGCGGCGGCGAGCTGCCGATGGGCCGCATCCCCAAGCCCGCCATCGCCGTCTACACCAACGCCTGCAACACCTACATCAAGTGGGCGGAGATCTGGGAGCGGATGTACGGCATCCCGGTCTTCACCCTCGACGTGCCGGGCACCCGCGCCGAGGGGACGCAGACCTGGCCGGGTGACCCCGACTTCGACCACGACCGCCGCTACGTCGAGGCGCAGCTGCGCGAGCTGATCCCGGTCCTCGAGCGCGTCTCCGGCGTGCGCTTCGACGTGGACCGGCTGCGCGAGGCGATGGGGCACACCAACACCCTGGTCCGCGGGTGGCGGCGGGTGCTGGAGCTCAACGCCAGCCGCCCGTCGGTGTTCAACGCGCTCACCGACGGCACCATCTACCTCGGCATGGCCAACTGCTTCCGCGGCGCCGCCGAGGGCGCGGCCTACTTCACGGACCTGGTCGAGGAGATGAGCTACAAGAGCGCGCGCGGCATCGGCACGCTCACCGACGAGGCGTGGCGGCTGCTGTTCGTCGGCGTGCCCTGCTACCCGATCTTCCGCCGCTTCTCGGAGCTGTTCACCGAGCACGGCGGGACGTTCGTCGGCTCGACCTACCTGAGCTTCGCGTCCGGCGGCGCGAGCTTCGGCCACGAGTACGACCTGGCGCGCCCGCTCGAGAGCCTGGCCGAGGGCCTGCTCATCGGGGTGCGCGACGCCATGGACAACATGTTCCACCAGACCGGCCCGCTGGTGCGCATGACCGACGAGCTGGCGGCCGACGGCGTCGTGTTCCACCCCATCAAGAGCTGCCGCACCGTCTCGACCGGACTGGCCGACGCCCGCCGCGCGCTGCAGGCCGCGCGCGACGTGCCGAGCCTGTTCATCGAGTCGGACATGATGGACCGGCGCGTCGTGTCGGAGGCGCAGCTCAAGAACCGGATCGACGCCTTCTTCGAGGGCCTGGCCTCGCGCCGCGCCCAGGCGTCGGCCGCCGCCCGGCCCTCGGGCCGGCCCGCGGCCTAGACAAGGAGCGCCCATGTCGTACGCGGCGGGGGTGGACGTCGGCTCCACCCAGACCAAGGCGGTCATCGTGGACGAGGCGCGGCGGATCGTGGCGCGCGCGCTCACCTCGACGGGGGCGAACGTGACCCGCGCGGCGGAGGAGTCGTTCGCCGAGGCGCTGCGGGCCGCGAACCTCGAGGAGGAGGAGGTCGAGTACGTCGTCGGCACCGGGTACGGCCGCTACCGGGTCACCTTCGGCAACACGCAGGTGACCGAGATCAGCTGCCACGGCCGCGGCGCGGTGCAGATGTTCCCGGCCACGCGGACGGTGGTGGACATGGGAGGCCAGGACACCAAGGCCATCCGCGTCTCGCCGGGCGGCGAGATCCAGGATTTCTGCATGAACGACAAGTGCGCCGCCGGCACCGGCCGGTTCCTCGGCGCCGCCGCCAGCGCGCTGGACATCCCGCTCGAGCGGCTCGGCCAGCGGGCGCTCGAGGGCGAGCGCGCGGTGAAGATCACCACCACCTGCACGGTGTTCGCCGAGTCCGAGGTGCTCTCCTGGCTCGGCCGCGGCAAGAAGATCGAGGACATCCTGCTCGGCGTGCACCAGTCCATCGCCGCGCGGTCCGCGGGCCTGGCCCGGCGGGTCGGCATCGAGCAGGAGGTCACCTTCACCGGCGGCGTCGCGAAGAACGTCGCCATGGTGCGCACCCTCACCGAGGCGCTCGGCGTGCCCGTCAACGTCGGCGACGACTCCCACTTCATGGGCGCGCTGGGCGCGGCGCTGTTCGCGCTCGACCACGTGCTCGCGGCCCGCACCCCGGCCCGGACGGCCCCGTGAGCGCCTGCACCGCCGGCATCGACGTCGGGTCCACGTACACCAAGGCCGTGGTGCTCGGGCCCGACCACGCGATCCTCGGGCGCGCGCTGCGCCCCACCGGCTTCCAGCTCGCGCGCGTGGCCGAGGAGACGCTGGCGGCCGCGGCGCGCGAGGCCGGCCTCGCGCCGGCCGAGGTGGCCTACACCGTCGCCACCGGCTTCGGGCGCCACCAGGTGAAGGTCGGCGACGTGAAGGTCACCGACCTCACCGCCGCCGCGCGCGGCGCGACGCTGCTCTTCCCCGGCACCCGCACCGTGCTCGACGTCGGCGGCCAGACGATGAAGGCCAGCCGGCTCGGCGAGGGCGCGAAGGTCCGCTCGTTCCGCCTCAACGACAAGTGCGCGGCCGGCACCGGGGCGTTCGTCGAGAAGACCGCCCGGTACATGGGCTACGGCACCGAGGAGATCGGGCCGCTGGTCGCCACCTCCAAGGCCCCGGTCGCGATCTCCGGCGTGTGCGCCGTGTTCGCCGAGTCCGAGGTCATCAACCACCTCTCCCAGGGCTCCGCCCCCGCCGACATCATGCACGGCGCCATCGTCTCGCTCGTGGGCCGGTCGGTCCAGCTGATGAAGCGGGTGGGGATGGAGCCCGAGTTCACGCTGACCGGCGGCATCCTGCGCTTCGAGCGGATGGCGCACGTGATCCGCGAGCAGCTCGGCGCGGCGGTGAACGTGCCCGCCGGCGACCTGGTGCAGTACACCGCCGCGCTCGGCGCCGCCCTCCTCGGCCAGCGCCGCCTGG
The DNA here is from genome assembly GCA_035623755.1 of Gemmatimonadales bacterium. GTDB lineage: Bacteria > Gemmatimonadota > Gemmatimonadetes > Gemmatimonadales > JACORV01 > Fen-1245. Next base: position 3,687 of record DASPSV010000082.1, on the reverse strand, counting down.
CGCAGCTCGCTGCCCAGCCGGCGTGAGCGCGCCGGACGGCAGCCGACCGGTCACGGGCGAGGCAGGCGCGCCGTCCGCGCGATCCCGCCCTGAACCGGGTGCCACCGACCCCGTCGCGCCCCTCGGCCGGCTGGTGCGCCACGAGGCCGGCCGGCTGCTCTCCGAGGCCCGGATCGCTCCCGACCCCGGGCGCCTCGCGGACGGCTGGGAACGCCGCTTCATCGCCGAGGGCGCGCGCTGCGAGGAGGCCATGGCGCTGTACCGGGAGCTGGGCTTCGAGGTGGTGGCGGACCCGCTCCCGCCGGAGGCTCTGGCGGGCGAGTGCGAGGACTGCCAGCTTGTGATGGCTCTCCGGTTCCGGACGATCTACACCCGCTCTCCCCGGGGGAGACGCTGACGATGCGCTGCACCCGCTGCGGCCGGGAAGCGGCCGACACCGACAAGTTCTGCGCCGAGTGCGGGATGTTCCTGCGCGACGCCTGGATGGACCAGCGGTTCCTGCTGGCCCTGATGCAGGAGTGTGAGGGCAAGCCCCAGGAGGCCCGGCGGGACCTGGAGCGCCTGGTGGAGTCCGAGCCGAAGAGCGCGCTGGCCTGGCACTGCCTCGGCACGATGCACTTCCACCAGGGGACGCTCAACCGCGCCATCGACTGCTACCGGAAGTCGGTCGAGCTGTCGCCGCGGTTCCTGTTGTGCTGGTACGACCTGGGCGTGGCCTACTACCACCGCGGCAACATGCCCGCCTCGATCGCCGCCTACCGGCGGTGCCTCGAGATCGACCCGCACTACAATGCCGCGCACTACCGCCTCGGCGTGGCGCTGTTCCACGCCGGCGAGCTCGACCAGGCGCGCTCGCACTTCGAGACCTGCTCGGCGCTGACGCCCGAGTACCTGCTGGCGCGCTACCACGTGGGCGTGATCCGCGAGCGTCAGGGCGACCTGCCGGCGGCCGAGCGCGAGTTCCAGAGCAACGTGGACGAGGGCGTGGGCGAGGTCAGCAGCCTCTACCACCTGGCGCAGATCCACCGCACGCGCGGCGACGAGAAGACCGCCGCGGCCCTGCTCGAGCGCGCGCGGCAGTTCGGCCGCAAGGCCTCGGCCTGACCGCGCGATGACCGTGCCGCCGCCCCCGGGCGCTCCGGCCCCCTCCCCGCCGCCGGAAGACCGGCTCATCTTCGACTGGGCCGCCGCCGGCGCGCCGGGCGGCGCCGCGCCGGCGACCCGGCTCGCGATGCTCGACGACGAGACGCTGCGCGACGGCCTCCAGAGCCCGTCGGTCACCGACCCGCCGGTCGAGACGAAGATCGAGATCCTGCACCTCATGAACGGGCTCGGCATCGAGACGGCCGACGTCGGGCTGCCGGGCGCGGGCCCGCGCCAGCGGGAGGCCGTGGAGCGGCTGTGCCGCGAGATCGGCGACCACCGGCTGCGCATCCGTCCCAACTGCGCCGGACGGACGGTCGTGGCCGACATCCAGCCGATGGCGGACCTGTCGCAGAAGACCGGCGTGCCGATCGAGGCGTGCATCTTCATCGGCAGCAGCCCGATCCGGCAATACGCCGAGGAGTGGGGCATCGAGCACATCCTCCGGCACACGGAGGAGGCGGTGCGCTTCGCCGTGGGCGAGGGCCTCGACGTCATGTACGTCACCGAGGACACCGTGCGCTCGCACCCCGACGACCTGCGGCTGCTGCTGACCGCGGCGGTGCACGCCGGCGCGAAGCGGGTGTGCCTGTGCGACACCGTCGGCGCCGCGGTGCCGCAGGGCGTGCGCAACCTGGTCGGCTGGGTGAAGCAGCTGCTGGCCGAGCGCGGGCTCGCGGACCGGGTGGGCATCGACTGGCACGGGCACCGCGACCGCGGGCTCGACGTGGCGAACACGCTGGCCGCGCTCGAGGCCGGTGCGACGCGGGTGCACGGCACCGCGCTCGGCGTGGGGGAGCGCGTCGGCAACACGCCGATCGAGCAGCTGCTGGTGAACCTCAAGCTCCTCGGCTGGCGCGATGACGACCTCACCACGCTCCCCGAGTACTGCGCCGCCGTCTCGCGCGCGGTCGGCGTGCCGGTGCCGGCCAACTGGCCGATCGTGGGCCGCGACGCGTTCCGCACCGCGACCGGTGTCCACGCGGCGGCCGTGATCAAGGCGCAGCGCAAGGGCGCCGCGTGGCTCGCGGACCGCGTGTACTCCGGCGTGCCCGCGAGCTGGGTGGGGCGCGCGCAGGAGATCGAGGTCGGCCACATGTCGGGGGGGTCCAACGTGCTGCACTACCTCCGCTCGCGCGGCCTCCCGACCGACCAGGCGGTGGTGGACGCCGTGATGTCGCTGGCCAAGCGCTCCGAGCGGCTGCTCACCGAGCAGGAGATCGTCGAGACCGCGATGGCCGCGGCGCGCGCGGTCGGCGCCTAGGCCGGCCGCCGGGGCGGCGGCGCGTCAGGCGCCGCCGAGGGCCCGCGCCAGCGCGAGGCCGCCTCCCGCCACCGCGAGGATCCCCGCGACGCGCGCCGCGGCGACCGGCCACGGGACCAGCCGCTCGACGGTGATGGCCGCGGCGACGGCGGCCATCAGGCGCAGGTCCATCACGCCGGCGACCACCAGGATCGTCATGAACCCGGAGCAGCACAGGGCGCAGGTGGCGCCGGCCTCGAGGCCGTGCCGCCACGCCGCCCAGGCGCCCGTCCCCGGCGCGCGGACGCAGGCGGCCGCGCGGCAGCGGCCCAGCTGGCGGGACTTCCACCCGCTGAGCTGCACCAGCCCCGCGCCCACGAGGACGGCGGCCGCCACCAGCGGCGTGGCGTGCGCCAGCCCCGCCCAGCGCCGCTCCGCCGCCTGCCACAGGAGGCCGGCGACGTACGCCGCCGCGCCGATCACCGACCACAGGGTGAAGTAGCCCGCACCCACCAGCGCGGTCCGCACGCCGACGGGCGCGCCGGCAGGCCCAGGCGCCGCGCGCCGGTACCGCGACAGCATCGGCACCAGCGACGGCATCATCATCGCCACCATCATCACGACCCACATCGCCAGGAACGCCGCCGCCGCGCCGAGCGGGCCCGGCTCCATCGGCATCGCCTCGCCGACCGGCATCGCGCCGCCCATCGACCGGCGCAGCAGCAGCGTCCCGGCGAGCGCCGCGGCGAACACCAGCGCGCTCGCCCACAGGAACGCGCGATCCCGCCCTCCGGGCGGCCCCGCTTCCGGCGCCGGCTCGGCCGGCGCGCAGCAGTCGTCCTCGGGCCGGCTCAGGCGCCGTACCGGTCGTGGTGGCGCACCCAGGCCTGGGTGAACTCGAGGCCCTCCTCGTCGCGCCCCTTCGGCATCAGGTCGAGCACGTTGTACGTCCCGTTGAGGAGGTCGATGCCCCGCGCGTAGGTCGAGTAGGTGTGGTAGACCGCGCCGCCCTCGTCCCGGTAGAAGGCGCTGAAGCCCTCCCGCTCGGACCCCACCGGCCCCATCCGGTAGTTGTAGAAGCCCTTCTTCTGCTGCTCCGGCGTGAACGAGACGCCGAAGTCGTAGTTGAAGTCGGTCCGGTTGGACGACACCCACGTGAAGCGCCAGCCCATCCGCTTCTGGAACTCCGCCAGCTTGGCGAGCGGCGCCCGCGACACCGCCACGAAGGTCACGTCCCGCTGCGGCAGGTGCCAGCTCATGCCGTCGTAGTGGTCCGCCCAGAACGAGCAGTGCGGGCACCC
>DASPSV010000075.1:0-9683 GCA_035623755.1 Gemmatimonadales bacterium | reverse complement strand
ATCGCGGCGACCATCGCCGGGCGGTTCCCGGTGTCGACCGACGCGCCGCTCACCCGCTACGTCAACCTGGTGGGCCTCACCGTCGCGAGCCAGGCGCCGCGGCCCGACATCACCTACCGGTTCGCCGTTCTGGAGACGCCGGTCGTCAACGCCTACGCCGCGCCGGGCGGCTACATCTTCATCACCCGGGGCGCGCTGGGGCTGATCCAGAGCGAGGCCGAGCTGGCGGGCGTGCTCGCGCACGAGGTCGGGCACGTCAACCGCCGGCACGTGATCGAGCAGATCCGCAAGTCCGACACCATGCGCGAGGTCCGGAACACCGTCGACCTGCAGGGCGCGGTGATGGACCACGTGGTGGGCGCGGGGACCGGGATGCTGTTCACCGGGCTCTCGCGCGGCGACGAGCTCGAGGCCGACAGCCTCGGCCTCGAGTACGCGTCCGGCGCGGGCTACGACCCCGGCGGGCTCGCGGCGTTCGTGGGCCGGCTCGACCAGCACGCGGGCGAGGGCCCGGTGTCGGAGTTCTTCGCCACGCACCCCAAGCCGAACGAGCGGGTGGAGCGGCTCCAGGCCATCGCGCAGCGCGAGGGGCTCGCGGGCGGCGTGGCGCTGGAGGACCGGTACCGGGCGAACGTCATGAAGTGAGCAGTGGGTCGTCACCTCCGGCGCACTCACGCCTGCCGTGTGACCCGCGTCACCTGCGGAACCTCCGCCGTTAACGCGCATACAACCCACCCGTCTCACGCACGGGAGGGAAACATGAACGCGATGTCACGCCTGGCTCTCGGAGCCTCGTTGCTCGTCCTCGCCGCCTGCTACCCCGCCCCGCCGCCCGGCGCGGTGGTGGTCGTCGCGCGGCCGCCGGCGTACCGCGCCGAAGTGGTGGGCGTCGCGCCGGGCCCGGCCTTCTTCTGGGTCGGCGGCTACTGGGAATGGGGCGGCGCGGAATACGCGTGGGTCCCGGGCCGCTGGGTCGCGCGGCCGTGGGCGCGCGCGGTGTGGGTGCCGGGCCGCTGGCGCGGCGCGCGCCGCGGCTGGTACTGGGCGCCCGGCCACTGGCGCTGAGGCGTCGCGCCGCGCGCATCGTCCGACGTGCTTCTGCTCGCGCCGTCTTCTCTGGCGCCAATCACCCCGGGGCGGCATCGTTATTGCAGCCGCCGGGGTGATTTCACGTGGCCGGCCCGGCACCACACCGGCCAGCACCAGATCACGCGCAGCGGGAGTGTCGGCATGGCTGGGATTCGTCTTCGCAGCGGCCTGATCGGCGTGGGGATCGCCGCAGCCGCCTTGTGTTCACCCGGGGCGGCGCGGGCGCAGGCTCCCGCGGCCGATTCGGGCACCCTGATCGACCAGGCGGCCGTGCAGGCGCGCATCGTGGCGAACCGCATCGACAGCGTGGCGGCGGCGCAGGCGCACCGCGGCCGTGCCGCCCGGCCCGACCCGGGGCTCGCGCTGTACACCGGCGCGGTCGCGTCGCTGAACAAGATGCAGCCCGACTCGGCCCTGGTGCCGCTGCAGGCGGCCGCGGCCGTCGGCCGCGACGTCGCCCGCTACCACGGCGACCTCGCCTACGCGCTGGCGCTGCTCGACCGCATGGACGACGCGGGCGCGGAGTACCTCACGGCCATCCGCCTCCAGGGCGCGAACCCCTGGTACTACGTCGGCCTCGCCATGGTGCGGACGGCCCAGCAGCGGTGGCAGGAGGCGGCCGCCAACTTCACGCTGGCGTACGCGACCGATTCGACGATCCTGAAGCCGGACCTGATCGCCGCCGCCAGCGTCGCGAGCGAGAAGTCCGGCGACGAGCCGGGGCTGTTCGACTGGTCGCAGCGCGGGACCCAGAAGTTCCCGGACTTCCCGGGCCCGTGGCTGCGGCTCGCCTCGCTGCTGCGCGCGCGCGGCGACACCGCCCGCGGTCTCGCGGCCATCCGCCGCTTCCACACCCTGAAGCCGAACGACCGCCTGGGCGACGCCGTCCTGGCGCTCTACTTCAACGACATCGGCCAGCGCGACTCGTCCCTCGAGCTCGCCATCGAGTCGGGCAAGGACACCGCCTACCGGCAGTACGCGGGGCCGATCCTGCTGCGGCTCGGAGCCGAGTACCTGAGCAACCGGCAGTACGATCCCGCGGCGCGCGCGCTCAGCGAGGGCCTCGCGATCTCGCCGCCCAACCTGCACGAGCGGTTCGTGTACTACCTGTCGTACGCGAACCTGCAGCGGCTGGTCCCGATGTACACCGAGGCCGTGCCGAAGCACGACTGCCAGGCGGCGCACGTCGTGGACTCGCTGCTGACCCAGGTGGACCACGGGTTCCACGAGACCGTGCAGCAGGACAGCGCGCAGGTCACGCACATCCTCAACGACATCCTCCCCAACATCCACGCCCGGGTGGGCGAGTTCGTGCAGCAGTGTGGGCATAACTAGGAAAGGGTGTGATGAAGCGGGTGTAGGGTGTAGGGTGTGAAACAGAGCGGGGGCCGGCATCCGGTCCCCGCTCTGTTTTCTGCCCCACACCCTACACCCTACACCCTGTCGTTACGCCTTCTCCCGCCTCGCATCCAGGAACACGCCCAGGCCCAGCAGCAGGAACACCACCAGCCCCGTCCAGTTGCCCCACGTCTCGAGCCACGGGCCGACCACCTTCGGCAGGTCCGGGATGATGGTGACGTGCCAGGAGTCCTCGGCGAACCGGAGCAGCGCGCTCAGCACGCCCACCAGCGCGCCGCCGGCGATGAAGCCGGAGGCGATGAGCGTCCCCTTGTCGTAGCGCGCCTTGGCTTGGTCCTTGTCCCTGGTGGAGTGCTGCAGCGCCCACGCGATCGTCGCGCCGAGCACCAGCGGCGAGTTGAGCTGCATCGGCAGGTACATGCCGAGCGCGAAGGCGAGGCCCGAGACGCCGGTCATCGTGCACGCCACGGCGAACACCGCGCCGAGGCCGTAGAGCAGCCACGGCGCGCCGGCGCTCCCCATCACCCCGCGCAGCACGGCGGCCATCGCGTTGGGCTGCGGCGCCGCCAGGGGGTTGGCGTGCAGCGGCCCCGGCGCGAACCCGTACACCTTCGCCATCAGCATGATGACCGCGGTGGTGGCCGCCGCGGCCGCGGCCGCGCCCACCAGGTTCCCGATCTCGATCCGCCGCGGCGTGGCGCCGAGCCAGTAGGCGATCTTGTACTGCGTCACCAGCGAGCCGCTCATCGACAGCGCCGTGCACACCACGCCGCCGATCAGCAGCACCTGCAGCATCCCGCTCTCGCCCGACAGGCCCATCGACGAGAGGATCACCGCGGTGACGATGAGCGTGGTGAGCGTCATCCCCGAGATCGGGGTGATGGAGATCATCGCGATCGCCCACGCCGACACCGCGGCGAACAGGAACGCGATCACCAGGGTGAGCAGCGTCGAGACCAGGGCGATGCTCAGCGCCCGCGGGTCGCCCGCCATCACCGAGAAACGGAAGTACAGGAACACGGCGAGCCCGATCCCCGCCGCGCCGGCCAGCACCACCCACATCGGCATCGAGCGGTCGGTGCGGATCCCCTCGCCCGCGCTCGCCTGGCCCTTGACCATCCGGGAGATCTCCCCGAACGCCTGGCGGGTGGCCTGCGCGATCACCGGCGACATCTTGAGGATCGAGATGATGCCGGCGGCGAAGATGCCGCCGATGCCGATGGGCCGGACGTACATCGCGAAGATCTGCTCGGGCGGCAGGCCGGCGAGCGGCGCCGCCCCGACCGAGATCGCGCCCGGCACGTACTGGCCCACGTACGCGAACAGCGGCACCAGCACGAAGAACGAGATCATCGAGCCGGCCATGATGATCGACGCGTACTTGATGCCCATGATGTAGCCGAGGCCCATCACCGCGGCCGACGTGTTCATGGTGAACACGGCCTTCACCTTGCCCGTGAAGGCCTCCAGCGCCGGGATCCGCGCGGTCGAGAAGTTCTCCGCCCAGCCCCGCATCGAGGGCCCGACGAAGTCGAAGATCGCCGCGGCCACCGCCGAGTAGGACAGGATCACCGCGCTGCGGCCCCCGCGCTTGCCCGCGACCAGGATCTCGGTCGTGGCCCGCGCCTCCGGGTACGGCAGCTTGCCGTGCAGGTCGCGCACGAAGTAGCGGCGGAACGGCGACAGGAAGAACACGCCGAGCATCGCGCCGAGGAGCGGCACCAGGAAGATCTGGAAGAACGAGGAGCGGTGCTCGAGACCCAGGATGTAGATGGCCGGCATCGTGAACACCGAGCCGCCCGCCACGATCCCCGACGTGGCCCCGATCGCGAGCACGTTCACGTTCTCCAGCAGGCTCGAGGCGCGCGAGCGGAGGAACTTCACCGCGAACACGGAGAAGCCCACGGCCAGGATCGAGATCGGGATCGCCGACTCGATGCCCTGCCCCAGCTTCAGCGCGATGTAGGTGGCGGCCGCCGAGAAGACGATCGACCAGAAGAACCCCTGCACGATCGAGCGGGTCGTGACCTCCGGCACGGCCTCGGTGGGGGGCACCACGGGCGCGTACCGCTCGCCGGGCTGCAGCTCGCGGAACGCGTTCTCGGGGAGACGGGCGTCGTCAGCCATCGTATTTCTCCATCACCGATTCGACCACGCGGCGGGACAGCGCGTGGTAGGTGGGCGCCGCCGTGGCGAAGATCTCCCGGGCCAGCGCGCGGGTGCGCGGGTGCCGGCCCAGGGCGCCGTACAGCGGGCGCAGGTACTTCATCCGGCCGACCTTCAGCAGCACGTCCCGTGCCCGGCCGAACACCGGCTCGTAGTCGGACCCGGCCGCGATGGTGAGCCACTCCACCAGGATCTCGTAGTTGCCGCGGCCGGTGAGCTTCAGCTCCGCGTCGAGCCACCGGCACGACGCCGGATCCAGCTCGCGCGGCAGGTGCTGCAGGTAGACCAGCAGCTCGTTGGGGCTCCACCGCGCCAGCTGCGCCGCCTCCGGCCGCGCGCCCGACGCCCACCCCTCGGCCAGCGCCACGATCGCCTCCAGCGGCGCCGAGCGGAACACGGGCGCGTTGGCGGGCACGCCGGGCTCGTGCAGCCACCCGTCCGCGCCGACCGTCGCGGCGGCGCCCGGGAGCTGCTGCTCGACGAACGCCATCAGCTGCTCGGTCGTCACCGAGGTGAAGTGGAACCGCTTGATGTAGGCGCGGATGAAGGCGTCGAACGCCGGCCGCCCCACCGTGCGCTCCAGCAGCGCCACGAACAGCGAGCCCTTCTCGTAGGGGACCGACGAGTACACGTCGTCGGGGTCCACCCCCTCGAGGTGGGTGCGCAGCACCGTGAACGGCGAGCCGTCGCCGAACCGCTTCACCGACTCGAGCAGCGCGGTGCGGCCGATCGCCCAGCTCACCGCCGCCGCCTCCGGTCCGTGCAGCGCCTCCAGGATCCGGCGCTCCGCCCACACCGTGAACCCCTCGTTCAGCCAGAAGTGGTCCATGGTGGCGTTGGTCACCAGGTTCCCGGTCCAGGAGTGCGCCAGCTCGTGCGCCACCACGTCCACCAGCGAGCGGTCGCCCGCCAGCAGCGTCGGCGTGAGGAACGTCAGGCGCGGGTTCTCCATCCCGCCGTACGGGAACGAGGGCGGCAGCACCAGCATGTCGTAGCGGTCCCACTCGTAGGGGCCGAACAGCCCCTCGGCGGTGACGATCATCTGCTCGACGCCCGCGAACTCCCAGGCCGCGGCCTCCACCGTCGCCGGCTCCGCCCACACCCGCGCGCGCGGGCTCAGGTCGCGCGCGACCAGGTCGCCGACCGCGAGCGCGATCAGGTAGGAGGGGATGGGCTGCGGCATCGCGAACCGCACGGTGCGCATCCCCGCCTCGGAGTCGACCGGCTCGCCCACCGGGCCGGCGGACATCACCGCCGCCAGCGCCTCCGGGACCGTGATCGCCGCGTCGTACGTCGCCCGCACCGTCGGCGTGTCCTGGCACGGGATCATGGTCCGGGCGTGGATCGGCTGGAACTGCGTGAACATGAACGGGTGCTTCCGGCCCGCCGTCTGCTCCGGCGCCAGCCACTGCAGCCCGATCGCGTCGGGCCCGGTCTCGTACGCGATCACCACCTTCGCCGTCCCGGCCGGCAGCGTGAGCCGCAGCCGGCTCCCGAGGATCTTCTCCTCGGGGAACAGCTCGTAGGCGATCGGCCGGCCGCCGTCGGTGCGCACCGACGCGATCACCAGCCCCTTGGTGTCGAGGTCCAGCGGGCCGTGGGACGGCCGGTCCAGCGCCAGGGTGACCTGCCCCGCGACCCGCTGGCGGTCGAAATCCACCGCGAGGTCCAGGTCGAGATGGCGGGTGCGCGGCTGGTCGGAATCGAAGCAGGAATGCGGGTCGGGCCGGGACATGGACGCCTTTCCGAACAAGAACGGCCCGGAATTTGCGACTTGGAGGGCGAGACAGTAAGGGGCATCGTGCCCGTCGCCGGCCTCCGCAAGCGGATCGCGACGGGTGCTTCATTAGGGCCCGAATCCCGATAGCAACAGGGGGATTTGTCATGTTCTACGACGCGGGATGCTACGGACGGGTGGCGCTGGGCGAGCTGCCCGAATCGGTGCAGCAGCGGCTGGGCGGTCTGCCCGGGGAGTGGCTCGAGTTCGACCCCGTGCTCGAGACGATCGTGGTGCGCCACATCCAGCCCTCGGCCGGCCCCTGCCTGCCGACGATCGCCGGGGAGCTGGTGCGGATGCTGAGCGAGATCCCCGCCGCGGCGCAGGCGGGCATGCCGGGCGGCGACCTGTTCGTGCACACCGAGGGCGACGCACAGCTGGTGCGCCTGCGGGTCGAGCCGGGCGGCGCGCTCCGCATCGAGTGGGCGCATCCCGACTACGCGAAGGCGAAGCCGCAGCTCTGGAAGGGCGAGCGCGTCGAGATGGTCGAGCCCCGGGTGCAGCGCCTCAACGGTGCCGTGACGTTCGCGTGCGCCGACCCCTCGAAGGCCGCGCGCGAGCTGGCGGCGCTCGCCGACGGCTACGAGGGCCTCTACCCCGAGGGCGACCTGGCGGTGAAGGCGGACCAGGCGAGCGGGCGCGTGGCCGCCGACGTCCGCGACCTCAACGTGGACGTGCTGCTCCTGGTGGAGCGGCTGCAGCAGCTGGCGGCGGCGGGATCGCTGGTGGGCGACATCGAGGTCAGCTCGTTCGCCGCCATCGTGCCCGAGCAGCACCTGCGGTTCGTGTTCGACGACGGCAAGACCTGGGTGCAGCGACCGGTGCTGTGGGGGGGGACGGACGCGGGCCGCGCGCCGCGCCGCCCGGGCGCCCGCGCGCGCACCGGCGCCTGAGGCGGAGGAGACACGGCGATGATGGACTACGGCTTCACCGAAGACCAGGTGGCGATCCGGGACCTCGCGCGCGAGATCGCCGAGAAGGAGATCCGGCCGGTCGCGGCCGAGTACGACAAGAGCGGCGAGTTCCCGTGGCCGGTCGTGAAGACGCTGGCGCAGGCGGACCTGTTCCGGACCTTCATCCCCGAGGACTACGAGGGGATCGCGAACGGGACGCCGACGACGAACCTGGTGCTGGTGACCGAGGAGCTGTCGAAGGCGTGCGGCGGCATCGCGCTCGCGCTGGCGGGCACCGCGCTCGGCACGATGCCGATCCTGCTCTCGGGCAGCGAGGAGCTGAAGAAGCGGTTCCTGCCGGACATCGCGGCGGGCAAGCGGCTGGCCGCGTTCGCGCTCACCGAGCCCGACGCGGGCTCCGACGCGGGCGGGATCCGCACCACGGCGATCAGGGACGGCGACCACTACGTCCTCAACGGCACCAAGCAGTGGATCACCAACGGCGGCGAGGCTGAGATCTACACGGTCATCGCGCTGACGAACCCGGCCAAGGGGCCGCGGGGCGCGAGCGCCATCGTCGTCGAGAAGGGCACGCCGGGCTTCGGGTTCGGGAAGAAGGAGGACAAGATGGGCATCCGCGCCTCGGCGACGCGGGAGCTCATCTTCCAGGACTGCCGGGTGCCGGCCGCGAACCTGATCGGCCGCGAGGGCACCGGCTTCATCACCGCGATGCGGACGTTCGACGCCTCGCGGCCCGGGGTGGGCGCCCAGGCACTGGGCATCGCGCAGGGCGCGCTGGACCTCGCGGTGGCTTACGCGTGCACGCGCCGGCAGTTCGGCTCGCCCGTCTCCGCCTTCCAGGGCCTGCGGTTCAGCCTGGCCGACATGGCGACCAAGGTCGAGGCCGCGCGCGCGCTCATCTACGCGACGGCGAAGTACATCGACTCGCAGCCCAAGGAGCGGCCGACGATCTACTCCGCGATGTCGAAGCTGTTCGCGGCCGACATCGCCGTGCAGGTGACGATCGACGCGGTGCAGGTGTTCGGCGGCTACGGCTACATGCGCGACTACCCGATCGAGAAGTACATGCGCGACGCCAAGATCACCCAGATCTACGAGGGCACCAACCAGATCCAGCGCGAGGAGATCAGCAAGATCATGATCGGGCAGCACGTCTCCGGCGGCGGGCGCCAGATGGCGCACGCCGCGGACTAGTCCCGATGCAGCCGTTCCGCTACCACGTCCTCGCCTGCGACCAGAAGAAGCCCGACGGCCTGCCCTGCTGCTCGGCCAACGGCTCGGCGGCGGTCCTCGACGCGCTGCGGCGCGAGGTGGCGGCGGCCGGTCTGAACGACGCCGTCCAGCTCACGACGACCAGCTCGCTGGGGCTGTGCGAGCGCGGGCCCAACGTGGTCGTGTACCCGGACGGCGTGTGGTACTCGGGCGTCACGCCGGCGGACGTGCCCGAGATCGTGCGGGCGCACTTCGCGGGCGGCCGGCCGGTGGCGCGTCTGGCGAACCCCGACGAGGCCGCCGTGAAGGCGGAGATCGAGCGGAACCGCGCGAAGTACCTGGCGAGCCTCAAGGCGCGGGAGGCCGCGGGCGTGGTGCCCGACGACCTGACGGCCATGATCCGCGGCTACCAGGAGAGCCGCATCCTGCTCACCGCGCTCGAGCTGGACGTGTTCACGGCGGTGGGGGCCGGCGCGACCAACGCCGAGGTGGCGAAGCGCTGCCGGACCGACCGGCGGGCGACGGAGCTGCTGCTCAACGCCCTCGTGGCGCTCGACGTCCTGCAGCTCAAGGGCGACCGCTACGCCAACGCGTCAGCGGCCGCGCGCTACTTCGTCGCCGGCGCGCCCGACGACGCGCGGATGGCGCTGCGCCACAACCTGAGCCTGTGGGCGACGTGGTCGTCGCTGACCGAGGCGGTGCGCGAGGGCCACGTGTCGCTCCGCTCCGAGATGCGGGCGCGGAACGACGACTGGACGGTGCCCTTCATCGCGGCCATGCACCGCAACGCGGCCGCGCGGGCGCCGCTGGTGGTGGACGCCGTCGGCGCGGCGCCGGTGCGGCGGATGCTCGACGTGGGCGGCGGATCCGGCGCCTACGCGATCGCCTTCGCGCGGGCCAACCCCGCGCTGGAGGCCGTGGTGATCGACCTGCCGACGGTGCTGCCCATCACCGAGGGCCACATCAGGGAGGCGTGCGTCACGGCGCGCGTCACCACCCGGCCCGGGGACCTGCGCCGCGACGACCTCGGCGCGGGCTTCGACCTCGTCTTCCTCTCCGCCATCTGCCACATGCTGGGGCCGGAGGGCAACCGCGACCTGCTGGCGCGCGCCGCCAGGGCGCTGGCACCCGGCGGCCGCGTGGTGGTGCAGGACTTCATCCTCGAG
>DASPSV010000069.1:0-3281 GCA_035623755.1 Gemmatimonadales bacterium | reverse complement strand
CCCGATCAGCATCTCGGTCGAGGGCGGCGCCGCGGCCGGGCGGCCGTCGGGCCCGAGCAGCCGGCTCGTGAACTCGAGCGTCAGTGGCCCCTCCCGCTCGAGCGGCACGCGCACCCGCTGCCACTCGTTGTGGCTCGCCGCGGGAATCCGCACGCTGGCCAGGACCTTGCCGCCCGCGCGGATCGCGACCTCGAGCGTCGCGTCGGTCGGCGGATTCCGGAAGCCCAGCGCCACGTGAAGCTGCGAGCCGCGTGCCGCCACGACGTGACACGACCGCGCCTGACCCGGCGCCAGGATGACGGCCGGCCGGCTCTGCTCCCGCGGCCCGCCGATGTTGGCGCCCAGGTTCGCGGCGCGCTTCGGCAGCGGCACCGGCTGCGTCGTGCCCAGCTCGGTCAGCCGCACCAGCGAAGGCCGCGGCCCCCGCTCCGAGCAAGCCGCGGCCACGAGGCACGCCGCGCCGGCCAGCGCTGGGAAGCCGGCGAGCGCCCGCCGCCTCCGGCTCAGCCGCTCGCTCCGGGTTTCGCGCCGACGCTCTCGAGCGCGCGGTCGACGGCCGGCTGGAAACGGCTGTCGCCGACCGCGAGCAGCAGCCGCCGCGCCTCGTCGCGGCGGCCCAGCGCCGCGAGGCAGAGCGCCCGGTCGAAGCGGGCTTCCGGCGGCAGCAGCCACCCGTCGCCAGCCTTCTCGAGCGACTCGAGCAGCGGCAGCGCCGCCGCCGGCTGGCCGCCGGCGTAGGCCGCCACGGCCTTCTCGAAATCCTGGGGCGCCGGGGCATCCTCGCCCGGAGCGAAGCCCTCGGACCGCAACCCGGGCGGCGGCGGCAGCGGCGTGCGGTCGGGCGGGCGCCGGTTCCAGTTGATGCGCGGAACCTCCTCGGTGACGTCGCGGCGCGCCAGCACGTCGAACACGCCGGGCAGCGACTCGCCGAACGGCGCGGCCACGCGCGCGCCGCTCCAGCCGCCGCGGGCCAGCGCCACGACCGACGGCGCCACGCCGCCGAGGACTCCCGCCAGGTTGGTGCCCAGCATCACCGGCCAGTCGTAGCGATAGAGCACGAGCAGCTTGCGCAGCGCCTCGTCGCGGTCGGGCACGGCCGGCACCATCAGCGCACGCGCCCCGCGTGGCAGCGCGCGTTTGAGCGCCTCGAGGTCGGCGGAGCAGGCCTTGCACGGCGCGTCGGCGACGTAGAAGAGCGTGAGCGTCGTCGGGTCGAGCGTGAACGGCGCGCCGGTCGAGAGCCGGGTGCGTTCCGGGAACCGCGGCGGCTCGCCGAGCACCGTCACGTGCAGCTCCGGCGGCAGCCCCTTGAGCCGCGCGGCGTCGATCTCGGCCTGCAGGCTCGGAAGGCCGAGCGCGCTCGCCGCCTGCTCGGCGGCTTGCAGCGCGGCGGGCGACAGCTCGCCCACGCCCGGCGGCAGGAGCGCCGCCAGCGCTTCGCGCGGCCGCCCCGCCGCCGCCAGCGCGCGCGCGAGGGCGGCGACCGCGTCGGACCGGCGCTCCAGCTCCACCGCCCGCCCCAGGTAGCGGACGGCTTCGACCGGCTTGCCGGAGCCCGCGAGGCAGACGCCCACCGCCTCGTAGAGCCGCGAGCGGTGGACGCGGTACTGGTGGCGCGCCGCCTCGAAGGCGTCCTCGACCACCTCGCCCTTGCGCCCCGCCGCCACGAAGGTCGTCGGCTCGAAGTCGGTCGTCAGTGCGAGCGCCTTGCGCGCGTCGGCCAGGCCCGTCGCCGCTCCGCCGGCGCACGCCGCGAGCGCGCTCGCCGCCAGGCGCTCGGCCTGCTGGACGGGGCTCGGGCCCGCCGGAGCGGCCAGCAGCAGCGCCAGCGCCGTCGCCGTCATCGCGCCGTGAGCCGCGCCAGGCGCCGCTCGGCCTCGGCCAGCGTCTCCTCGCGCTTGCAGAACGCGAACCGCACCTGGCGCCGCCCGTCCCTGGGATCGCTGTAGAAAGACGATCCCGGCACGACCGCGACACCCACCGTCTCGACCATGTGGCGCGCGAAGGCCAGGTCGTCGTCCCAGCCGAGGCCGTCGATCTCGGTCATCACGTAATAGGCGCCGCGCGGCACGTGGACGCGGAAGCCGCTCTGCTTCAGGATCCCCACCAGCCGGTCGCGGCGCCGGCGATACCCGGCCGCCAGCTCGTCGTAGTAGGCCCCGGGCAGCTCGAGCGCCAGTGCGCCCGCCTCCTGCAGCGGCGCCGCGGCGCCCACGGTCAGGAAGTCGTGCACCTTGCGGATCGCGTCGGTCAGCGCCTTGGGCGCGATCGCCCAGCCCACGCGCCAGCCGGTGACGCTGTAGGTCTTGCTCATGCCGTTGATCGTGATCGTGCGCTCCGCCATGCCGGGCAGCGCCGCCATCGGCAGGTGGACGGCGCCGTCGTAGAGGATGTGCTCGTAGATCTCGTCGGTCACCGCCACCGCGTCGTGGCTCTGGCACAGCTCGGCGATGAACGACAGCTCGTCGCGGCTGAACACCTTGCCCGTGGGATTGTTGGGCGTGTTGACGATGATCGCCCGCGTCCGCGGGCCGAACGCGGCCTTGAGCTCGTCGCGGTCGAACGACCAGTCCGGCGGCCGCAGCTTCACGAAGCGCGGCGCCGCCGCCGACAGGATCGCGTCGGGCCCGTAGTTTTCGTAGAACGGCTCGAACACCACGACCTCGTCGCCGGGATCGAGCACGGCCAGCAGCGTCGCGATCATCGCCTCGGTCGAGCCGCAGGTGACCGTGATCTCGCGCTCCGGGTCCACCGGCACGCCGTAGAGCCGCGTGAACTTGGCGGCCACCGCCTGGCGCAGGCTTCGCGCCCCCCACGTGATCGCGTACTGGTTGACGTCCTCGGCGATCGCGCGCCGCGCGGCGTCCTTGAGCTCGGCCGGAGCCGCGAAGTCCGGGAAGCCCTGGGACAGGTTGACGGCGCCGTGGAGCTGGGCCAGCCGCGTCATCTCGCGGATCACCGACTCGGTGAAGCGGACCGCCTTCTCGGAAGCACGCACGCTCATGGGGCCCCCGGCGAAGGCTGTGCGGACGGCTCGGGCTTCTCGACGAGCGGCGCCGGCGCCAGCAGCGTGAGGTCGGCCGCCAGCGGCCGCGAGAGGTCCACGTGGCCGGCGAGCGTATCGACCGGATGGTCGTCGATCAGGATCTGCACCCGCCGCACCGCGGGAAAGTTCTCCGCCACGGTGTTCACGATCGAATAGACCGAGAGCAGCTCGGCGTCGCCGCCGGGCACGTCCAGCTGGCCCGCTTCCTTCGACAGGTCCACGTAGGCGACGCCGC
>DASPSV010000039.1:0-42200 GCA_035623755.1 Gemmatimonadales bacterium | reverse complement strand
CGGTCGGGTGATCAACGAACGACCAGGGGAGCTGGAACCGCTCGGCGATGTGCTCGGCGAGCGCCTTCACGCCCAGCGTCTCCGTGGCGTAGTGGCCCGCGAAGAACGCGTTGATGCCCAGCTCCTCGGCGTCGAAGTACGTCCAGTGCTGGCCCTCGCCCGTGACGAACGAGTCGAGGTCCGCGCGATGGGCCTGCGGGATCATGGAGCCCGCGCTCCCGGTGATGATGCCCACGCGCCGCACCCGCTCCGGTCCGCCGGCGATCACGCGCACCGCGCCCCCCAGGGTCTCGCTCAGCCGGGCGGCCAGCGCGTCCCGTGCCAGATCCAGCTCGCCCCAGATGCCGAGCGACGCCCCGCGATACTCGCCGAACCATCCGCGCACCTCGACGCCGAGCTTCCGGGCGAGGACGACGTTGTTGCCGACCTCGGGGTGGCGGTCGAGCGGCAGGTGAGCGCTGTAGAGGGCGATGCCGTGACGCACGAGCGAGGCGGTCCGCCGGTAGTGACGCCCCACCAGCGGCTCGAGCCCGCCCCAGAACAATCCATGATGGACGATCAGGAGGTCGGCGCCGCGCTCGGCGGCCTGGTCGATGACGGCCTGGCACGCGTCCACGGCGACCGCCACGTTGTGCACGTCGCCGCCGTTCTCGACCTGCAGCCCGTTCAGGGCGTGGGGATCGTCCGCGACCTCCCCGGTGCGGAGGTAGTCATCCAGGTACCGAACAAGGTCTTCGAGGCGCACGGTCGGGCCCGGGAAGTGGGGTCACGGTGCGGAGGCGGCGGCCGGGCGCGGACCGCCGGATCCCGGTGCGTCGCGTCGTCCGTCCTGGAGCGGGCTGCCGTCGCCCATCTTGACGTGCCCGTTCAGGGAGCCGCCTTCGGCGACGGCGATGCGCAGCGTCGTGACGTCGCCGTCGATGGAGGCGCCCGTCTGCACCTCGACGCGCGCCCTGGCCCGGATGGCGCCGTTCACCCGGCCTCCGACGATCACTTCGGTCGTCTCGATGTCCCCGTGCACGACGCCGCCCTTGGCGACGAGCACCTGCGTCTTGGCCCGCACGTGGCCCTCGACGGTGCCTTCGATCTTGACCACGCTGTCCGTCTCGAGATCGCCGCGGACCACCATGCCCGCGCCGACGATCGAGAGGCTGAGCGGCGCGCCGGCTCCCCTGCCGGGCAGCGCCGTCTTCTCCTGGGGGGGCTGGTTCTTTCCACCGAAGATGCCCATGGCTACGGTCCCTCCCGAACCAGCTTCGTGGGGTCGACGGAGCGCCCGTTGAGCCGCACCTCGAAGTGCAGGTGCGGAGCGGTCGATCGGCCGGTATTGCCGGAGAGAGCGATCACCTGTCCACCCGCGACGGTGTCGCCGCGGGACACCAGGATGCGTGACAGGTGGCCGTACATTGTCTGATACCCCGACGGGTGCTGGAGTAACACGAACAGCCCGTACGCCGAATCCGTGCCGGCGCGCTGCACGATCCCGCCACCCGACGCCTTCACCTTCGAGCCCTCGGGGACCGCGAGGTCGATGCCCGGGTGCACCTCCTCGCTCGCCGTGTCCGTCACCATGCCGCGCGTCCGGTACGACGGCACCTCGAGCGGCCAGCGGCTCGGAATCGAGAGCCCGCGCGATCCGTCGCCGCCGGTGTCCACGGGCGCCCGCGCCACCATCGGCGGCGCGATGTACAGCGGCTCCTCGCCCGCCGCGAGCTGGCTCTCGGCGCTGCCGGAAGCGGCCGGCACCTGGGCCCCGAGCATGCCCCGCAGATGGGAGTAGCGCGCCTCCGCATCCGCCAGCTCGCGCGCGAGCTGGTCCACCCGGGCGTTCTCGCGGGTCAACTGGTCCACCCGGCGCTGCAGCAGCGGTGTCTTCAGGGCGGCCGTGAGCACCGGGCCGTAGGTCACGGCCAGGACGATGGCACCCACCAGGAGGGCCGCGGCGGCGATCAGACCCGCCCGCACGATCCAGGTCGGCACCTGCAGCTGGCGCGAGGCGAGCGCCCCGTTGCGATGGATGATGACGGTGTAGCCGGCGTCGGGCACTAGCCGTCCCAGCGGCGGCCGAGGATCAGCTCGAGCAGCCGGCCGAGGTCCTCTTCCGAATAGAACCGCACCTGCAGGTGCCCCTTCCCTTTTCCCTTGAGCACGACCATCGCGTCGGTGCCCAGGCGCTTGCGCAGCGCTGCCTCGATCCGCGCCACCTCCGCCGGGGCGCTGCGGCGCGGCGCCCGACCCCTGCCCCCGCCCCCGCCCCCGCCGCCCGGGGCCGAGGGGACGCGGGCCTGGCGCTCCATCTCGCGCACCGACCACCCCTGCGCGACGCACTCCCGGGCGAGCCGCTCGATCCGGCGCCCGTCGCCCAGGCTGAGCAGCGCCCGCGCGTGCCCGGCGGTCAGTGCCTCGCTCGCCACCAGCTGCTGCACGCTCTTGGGCAACTTCAGCAGCCGGACCGCGTTGGCCACGGTGGAGCGGTCACGGCCCACGGCCGTCGCGATCGCCGCATGCGACAGGTTGAAGTCCGTCGCCAGCCGCTCGTACCCCTCGGCCTCCTCGATGGCCGACAGCGAGGACCGCTGCAGGTTCTCCACCAGAGCCAGGGTGAGCAGCGTCCGGTCGTCGACGTCGCGCACGACCGCCGGGATCTTCTTCCAGCCCAGCTCGCGCGCCGCCCGCCAGCGACGCTCCCCGGCCACCAGCTCGTAGCCCCCGTCCACCTGCCGCACGATCACCGGCTGCAGCAGGCCGCTGCCGGCGATGGACTGCTTCAGCTCCGCCAGCGCGGCCGCGTTCATGGCGCGCCGCGGCTGGTAGCGGTTCGGCTCCACGGCGTCGATGGGAAGCTCGCGCAGCGACCCCTCGCGCTCGGCCTCCTCGACCGAGCCGCTCCCGAGCAGCGCCTCGAGGCCCCGGCCGAGGCGGCGCCGGCTTCCGGTGGCCCCGCTCACGGCGCCGCCTCCGCGTGCCTGGCGGCGTCCCGGGCATCGGCGCCGACCTTGGACGCGGTGCGCCGGATCAGCTCCTCGGCGACGCTGAGGTAGCACTGCGCGCCCACCGAGCCGATGTCGTAGAGCAGGATGGGCTTGCCGAAGCTGGGGGCCTCCGCCAGCCGCACGTTGCGGGGCACGACCGCTTTGAACATCCGCGCGCCGAAGTACTCCCGGGCCTCGTCGGCGACCTGGCGCGACAGGTTGAGCCGGGCGTCGTACATGGTCAGCAGCACGCCGTCGATGGCCAGGCGGGGATTGAAGTTGCGCTGCACGAGCCGAACGGTGTTGAGCAGCTGCGACAGCCCCTCGAGGGCGTAGTACTCGCACTGGATCGGGATGATCACCGAGTCGGCCGCGGTGAGCATGTTCAGCGTGAGCAGGCCGAGCGACGGGGGGCAGTCCATGAGGATGTAGTCGTACGAGCGCCGCACGCTCTCGAGCGCGCCGCGCATGACGGTCTCGCGGTGGGGCTTGGAGACCAGCTCGACCTCGGCGCCCACCAGGTCGCGGGAGGCCGGCGCCACGTCGAGGAAGGGGAAGTGGACCGCCTTGCGGATCGAGTCGGCCAGGGGCCGGTTGTCGAGCAGCACCTCGTACAACGTCAGGTGCAGGCCGTCGCGCTCGAGGCCCACGCCGCTCGTGGCGTTGGCCTGCGGGTCGGCGTCCAGCAGAAGCGTGCGCTTCTCCGCGGCCGCCAGGGAGGCGGCCAGGTTCACGGCCGACGTCGTCTTGCCGACGCCGCCCTTCTGGTTGGCGATCGCGATGACCCTGGCCATCGGGCGGGGGAATCTACCCGTTGCACGTGCAACGGGCTAGCGGACTTAGGGCGGGGAAGGGGGTGTTGCACGTGAAACGGGGCCCCGCCGGGGGCCCCGTCGCACGCCGGAGGCGGTTCCGCTCTAGTCCTGCCGGGCCCAGCGCCACAGCTCCTTCACGTTGGGCCGCTTCCCGTACATCAGGATGCCGATGCGGTACACCCGGGCCGACAGCCACACGACCAGCAGCACCGTCGTCGCGGCGATCGCGAGCGACAGCGCGAGCTGGGAGGTCGGCACGTCGGAGGTCGCCACCCGCACCGGCATGATGATCGGGGAGGAGAACGGGATCATCGAGGTCACCACGGCCAGCTGGCCGCTGGGGTCGTTCAGGGCCGCAAACGACACGATGAGCGAGAAGACCAGCAGCATCATCACGGGCTGCTGGGCCTGCTGGGCCTCGGAGTCCGCCGTCACGGTCGCCCCGACGACCGCGAACAGCGCCGCGTACAGCAGGTAGCCGAGCAGGAAGTACGCGCCGATCACGGAGAGCAGCGTGGCGCTGATGACCGGGAAGCTGAACGCGCTCACCTGGTCCATCGGCACGTGGAACGCGCCCAGGATCTGCGCGCGGAAGTGCACCATCAGGTAGCCGGTGAGCGTCCAGATCCCGAACTGGAACAGGCCGACGCCTCCCACGCCGATCACCTTGCCGAGCATCAGCTGGAACGGCCGCAGGCTCGAGACGAGCACCTCGATGATGCGCGTCTGCTTCTCCTCGAGCACGCTGCGCATCACGTTGATGCCGTAGATGAGGATGATCATGTACAGCACCAGACCCACGCCGTAGCCGAGGAAGAACGTCACCATCCCGGATTCCCCGGTCGCCCCCTGCTTGGTCACGCGCAGGGTCTTGAGGTCGATGCCGCGCTGCGCCTCCTGCACGACCCCGGGATCGACTCCCCGGCGCGTCAACCGTTCGGTGACCACGCTCTGCCGCAGCGCGACCTCCATCATGCCCATGTCGCGCAGCGACGAGACGTTGCGGCCCCGGTACTCCGCCATGCCCGACTCCAGCGTGGCGGGCGAGATGGTCAGGAACCCGTCCAGCGCCTCGGTCCGGACCCGGTCGGTGAGCGAGTCGCGCACCGCATTCCCGCGGTCGGCGCCGGCCGCCACGAGCTGCACCGCGAAGCGGCCCGATCCCACCAGCTGCGTCCGGAGCCGCTCGCCGAGGGTGCCGCCGCCCTCGTCCACCAGCACGATGTGATTCACCCGCCCCGAGCGGGTCGCCAGCAGGCTCGGCAGCACGGTCACGCTGATCATGAACACCGGCCCGAGCACGGTCGAGATGAGGAACCACTTCGAGCGCACCCGCTCGACGAACTCCCGCCGGATCACGGCCCAGACCTTACGCATGAGCCACCTCCGCCGCCGGCGCCACCGCCTCGGGACCGGCCTTGTCGAGGAAGATCCGGTTGAGCGAGGGCTCGATCCGCTCGAAGCGGCGCAGCCGGGCGTGCGTGCCCATCAGCCGCTCGAGCACCGTCTGGGGGTCGACGCCGTCCTTGAGCTTCAGCTCCGCGGACATGCCCGAGTCGTCGGCCGCCGCCACCAGGTCGCTCACCGCCGCCATCGCCCCCGCACCGGCGCCGGCGTCCTCGAACGCCACCGCCACGTGGGTGCCGCCGTGTACCCGCTTCACCTCCGCCAGGGCTCCATCCAGCACCTTCTGGCCCCGCGCGATGATGCACACGTGGTCGCAGATCTTCTCGGCCACGTCCATCTGGTGGGTGGAGAAGATGATCGTCTTCCCGGCACGGGAGAGGTGCACCACGATGTCCCTGAGCACCTGCTGGTTGATCGGATCGAGCCCCGAGAACGGCTCGTCGAGGATCAGCAGCTCGGGCTCGTGCAGCATCGTCCCGATGAACTGCACCTTCTGCTGCATGCCCTTCGACAGCTCCTCGACCTTGCGCGGACCCCACTCGGCGAGGTCGAGGCGGCGCAGCCACTCGTCCGCCTTCGCCCCGCCCACGGCGCGACTGACGCCCTTGGCTTCGGCCAGGAAGACCAGCATGTCGCGCACCCGCATCTTCCGGTACAGCCCACGCTCCTCGGGCAGGTACCCGATGCGCGCGCTGTGGTGGCGTCCGCCCATCCGGTCGCCGAACAGCTCGATCGTCCCCTCGTCGGGGATCGTGATGTTCATGATCATCCGGATGGTCGTGGTCTTGCCCGCGCCGTTGGGCCCGAGGAGCCCGTACACGGCGCCCCGGGGAACCCGGAGCGAGAGGTCCGCGACCGCGACGTGCCCGGAGAAGCGCTTCGCGATCCGGTCGATGGCGACGACGGTGTCTGGCGTCATGGGGCAAGCAGTCGGGTCAGGGTCTGGCCGAAGGCGGCCGCCGCTTCGGGGCCGCTGGCGGTGACGATCGTTCCATCGCTCACGACGGGCTCCTTTACGTACGCCGCGCCGCCGCGTTTCAGCTCGGCGATCGCGCGGTCGGTCGGGTACGTCGTCGCCCGCTTGCCGGCCAGCACGCCGGCGCGGGCCAGCACCGGCGGCGCGAGGCAGATCGCGCCCACCGGCCTGCCGGCCGCGTGCACCGCGCGGACCAGCGCGCGCAGCGGCTCCGAGTCCCACAGGTGCCCGGGCGCGCCGTCGCCTCCCGCGATCACCAGCGCGTCGCAGCCGAGGTCCGCCCGTCGGACGGTGCCGTCGAGCCGCACCCTGGCGCCGGCCATCCCGGTCGCGACGCCGCCCCGGGTCGAGACGACGGTGACCCTGGCGCCCGCCTGCTCCAGGAGACGCTGCGGCTCCAGCAGCTCCTCCTCGCGGAACCGCTCGGGCGCGATCACGAACACGACGCTGGGTGGCACGGGTGCTCCGGTCGCTGCGCCGGAGAGGGAGAATAACAGCGACGCCTGCGGGGGGCGACTACGACGACGCCTTGGCGCTCTCCTCCAGGGCGTTCCAGCCGAGCAGGGCGCACTTCACGCGCACCGGAAACTTCGCCACGCCGGCGAGCGCGCGCGCCTCGCCGAGCGCGCGGTCGCGCGCGGCCTCGTCCGAGCCGTGCATCATCTCGCCGAAGCGCGCCGCCAGCGCCCGCGCCTCCGCCACGGTCTTGCCCTTGATGAGCTGCGTCATCATCGACGCCGAGGCCTGGCTGATCGAGCAGCCGCGGCCGGAGAACCGCACGTCCGCGATGGTGTCGCCGTCGAGCAGCAGGTCGAGCTCCAGCTCGTCGCCGCAGGTGGGATTCGTCAGGGCGACGCGGCGGGTGTGGGCCTCGAGGCTGCCCTTGTTCCGCGGCCGGCGATAGTGGTCGAGGATCAGCTCCTGGTACAGCTCGGCCAGGCCGGCCTCGTCGCGCTCAGGCATGGGCGTAGCCGAACAGCGTGCGCGCCTTCTCGAGCGCGGCGACCAGCGCGTCCACGTCCTCGCGCGTGTTGTAGACGTAGAAGGTCGCCCGCGCGGTCGCCGCCACGTCGAGCCGCCGCATCAGCGGCTGCGCGCAGTGGTGCCCCGCGCGAATGGCCACGCCCTCGCTGTCCACGATGGTCGCCAGGTCGTGGGGGTGGATGTCGGCGAGCGTGAACGAGACGACGCCCGCACGCTCGGCCGGCCCGTACGCCTTCAGCCCCTCGACCCCCGCCAGCCGCTCGAGCGCGTAGCGCGTGAGCGCCCGCTCGTGCGCGGCGACCGCGTCCATCCCCAGGCCCTGCAGATACCGGATCGCCGCCCCGAGCCCGATCGCGCCCTCCACGTTCGGCGTGCCGGCCTCGAACTTGTGCGGCAGGGGCGCATAGGTCGCCGTCGTGTCCTGCACCGTGCGGATCATCTCGCCGCCGCCGTGGTAGGGCGGCATCGCGTCCAGCAGCGCGGTCTTCCCCACCAGCACGCCGATGCCCATCGGCCCGAGCATCTTGTGGCCCGAGAACGCGTACAGGTCGCAGTCGAGATCGGCGACGTTCACGGCGAGGTGCGGCACCGCCTGCGCGCCGTCGACGACGACGACCGCGCCGGCGTCGTGCGCGAGCCGGGTCAGCTCGGCCACCGGGTTCACCGTGCCCAGGACGTTGGAGACGTGCGGGAACGCGACGATCCGCGGGCGCCGCTCCAGCGCGCGCCGGAAATCGTCCGCGTCGATCCTGCCGTCCGCCGTCAACTCGACCATCACCAGCCGCGCATCGCGCGCCTCGGCCAGCAGCTGCCACGGGATCAGGTTGGAGTGATGCTCCATGGCCGTGACGACGATGGTGTCGCCGCCGCGCACCCGCGCCCGCCCGAGCGAAGCGGCCACGAGGTTGATGGCCTCGGTCGTGCCGCGCACGAACACCACGCCCGCCGGGTCCGGCGCGCCGACGAACGCCGCGACCTCGGAGCGCACGGCCTCGTAGGCCTCGGTGGCGCGCACCGCGAGGTCGTAGGCGCCGCGGTGCACGTTGGCGTTCAGGCTGCGGTAGTACTCGCCGATCGCGTCGATGACCTGGCGCGGCTTCTGGGTCGTGGCCGCCGAGTCGAGGTACACCAGGCGCCGGCCGTGGATCTCCTGCCGGAGGATCGGGAAGTCGGGACGGACGTCACGCATGCGAGGCCTCTCGGGGCGTCGCGCCGGGGTGGCGCGCGCGCCACATCACAAATCTGCTCTAGGCTCCGGGGCCGGCCACGTGGCCCGACGCCAGGCGTCCGCGCACCAGCGCGTCGAGCGCCTCGCGCAGCGGCGCGTGGCGCATCCGGCGGAGGATCTCCGCGCCGAACCCGTAGGTCAGCAGGGCGCGGGCCTCCGCGGGCGCCAGGCCGCGGCTCTGGAGATAGAACAGCTCCTTGGGATCCAGCGGGCCCAGCGTGGCCCCGTGGGTGCACTTCACGTCGTCCGCGTAGATCTCCAGCTGCGGCTGGCTGTCGGCGCGGGCCTCCTCGGACAGCACCAGGTTGTGGTTGGTCTGCTTCGAGTCGGTGCGCTGCGCGCCGGGACGGACGACGATCCGCCCGTTGAACACTCCGCGGGAGGCGCCGTCGAGCACGCCGTTGAAGTACTCGTGGCTCTGGCAGTCGGGCTGCGCGTGATCGATGACGGTGTGGTGGTCCGCGTGCTGCCGCGCCCCGAGGAGGTACAGGCCGTTGAGGACCAGCTCGGCGCCGGGTCCGTCGAGGACCGCGACGACGTCGTGGCGGGCGAGCGTGGCCCCCAGCACCACGGGGTGGAACCGCAGCACGCTGTCGCGCCCCTGGCGGGAGCGGGTGGCCGCGACGTGGTACGCGCCGGCCGCTTCGCGCTGCACGCGCGTCAGCTCCAGGTGCGCGCCGTCCTCCACGACCACGTCCGTGACCGCGTTGCTCCAGTAGGTCGCGCCGCCCAGGCCGGCGTAGCCCTCGATGACGGAGGCGCGCGCGCCCCGCTCGACCACGACCAGGGTGCGCGGATGCGACACCGACGGGGCCGCGCCCGGCGCCGACAGGAACAGCACCTGCAGCGGCGCGTCGAGGTCCACGCCCGCGGCCACGTGGATCAGCGCACCGTCGGCGAACAGCGCCGCGTTGAGCGCCGCGAACGGCGTGTCGGTCCCGCCCGAGAGCCGCCCCTGGAGCGCCGGCGCGGGGTCGGCGAGCGCCGTCGACAGGCTGACCGCCCGCACGCCCGGCGGCAGGCTGGCCGACGACAGCGCCGGCGCGAACCGGCCGTTCACGAACGCCAGGCGGGCGGCGCTCGCGACCGGGAGCCACAGCGGCTCCACCTCGCGCGCCGCGGGCTCCGCCCCGGGGCGGGCCGGCGCGAACGGCGTCTCGGCGAGCGGCGCCACGCTGGTGAAGCGCCACTCCTCCTGCCGGGTGGTCGGGAACCCCGCCGCGACGAACCGGGCGATGGCCGCGGCCCGCAGCTCGCGAACCCACGGCGGCGCGCGCCGGCCGCCGTTCGCCGCCGCGGCCTCGTACTGGGCCACGTAGCGCTGCACCGCGTCCGCCGGCCGCGTCACGCGCTCGTCCATCGGATCAGACCGCCGCCTCGGCCCGCACCCAGTCGTAGCCGCGCGCCTCCAGCTCCAGCGCCAGCTCCTTGCCGCCCGAGAGCACGATCCGGCCGCCGCTCAGCACGTGCACGTGGTCCGGCGTGATGTAGTTGAGGATCCGCTGGTAGTGGGTCACCACGATCGTGGCGTTGTCGGGGCGCCGCAGCTTGTCCACCGCGCCTGCCACCGTCCGCAGCGCGTCGATGTCCAGCCCGGAGTCCGTCTCGTCCAGCACGGCGAGCTTCGGCTCCAGCACCGCCATCTGCAGGATCTCGTTGCGCTTCTTCTCGCCGCCGGAGAACCCGTCGTTCACCGGGCGGCTCATCAGGCTGTCGTCGGAGTCGATGGCCTTGAGCTTGTCGGCCAGCAGGTCCATGAACTCGAGCGGGTCCAGCTCCGGCAGGCCGCGGTGCTTCCGCACCGCGTTCAGCGCCGAGCGCAGGAAGTAGGCGTTGGTGATGCCGCGGATCGCGACCGGGTACTGGAAGGCGAGGAACACGCCCGCGCGGGCGCGCTCCTCCGGGTCCATCTCGAGCAGGTCCTGGCCCTCGTAGCGGACCGAGCCGGCCGTCACCGTGTAGGCCGGATGCCCCGCCAGCACCTGGGCGAGCGTGCTCTTGCCGGAGCCGTTCGGCCCCATGATGGCGTGCACCTCGCCGGCCCGCACCACCAGGTCGATCCCGCGCAGGATCTCGCGCCCCTCGACCGACGCGTGCAGGTCCCGGATCTCCAGCATCGGGGTCGCCCCGCTCATCCGACGCTCCCCTCGAGGCTGATGCCCAGCAGGCGCTGCGCCTCGACCGCGAACTCCATCGGCAGCTCGCGGAAGACTTCCTTGCAGAACCCGTTCACGATCATGCTCGTCGCGTCCTCGGCCGCCAGCCCCCGCTGCCGGCAGTAGAAGATCTGGTCCTCGCCGATCTTCGAGGTGGAGGCCTCGTGCTCCATGATGGCCGTGCTGTTGCGCACGTCGATGTACGGGAACGTGTGCGCGCCACACTGGTCGCCGATCAGCATCGAGTCGCACTGCGAGTAGTTCCGCGCGCCCGTCGCGCCCTTGAGGATCTTCACCTGGCCACGGTAGGTGTTCTGCCCGTGGCCGGCCGAGATGCCCTTGGACACGATGGTGCTGCGCGTGTTCTTCCCGATGTGGATCATCTTGGTGCCGGTGTCCGCCTGCTGGCGGTGGTTGGTCACGGCCACCGAGTAGAACTCGCCGATCGAATTGTCGCCCTGCAGGATGCAGCCCGGGTACTTCCAGGTGATCGCCGAGCCGGTCTCGACCTGCGTCCAGGAGATCTTGGAGTTCCGGCCGGCGCACTTGCCGCGCTTGGTGACGAAGTTGTAGATGCCGCCCCGGCCTTCCTCGTCTCCCGGGTACCAGTTCTGCACCGTCGAGTACTTGATCTGCGCGTCGTCGAGCGCGACCAGTTCCACCACCGCCGCGTGCAGCTGGTTCGCGTCCCGGATCGGCGCCGAGCACCCCTCGAGGTAGCTGACGTAGCTCCCTTCCTCCGCCACGATCAGCGTGCGCTCGAACTGCCCCGACGCCGCGGCGTTGATGCGGAAGTAGGTCGACAGCTCCAGCGGGCAGCGCACGCCCTTCGGGATGTACGCGAACGAGCCGTCGCTGAAGACGGCCGAGTTCAGCGCGGCGAAGTAGTTGTCGGTATAGGGCACGACCGAGCCGAGGTACCGCTCCACCAGCTCCGGGTGCTCCCGGACCGCCTCGGAGAACGAGCAGAAGATGATCCCCTGCTGCGCCAGCGTCTCCTTGAACGTGGTCGCCACCGACACGCTGTCGAACACCGCGTCCACCGCAACGCCCGCCAGCCGCTTCTGTTCCGCGAGCGGGATGCCGAGCTTCTCGAACGTCTCCAGCAGCTTGGGGTCCACCTGCTCCAGGCTGTCGAGCGACTTGGCCTGCTTCGGCGCCGCGTAGTAGACGATGGCCTGGTAGTCGATGGGCGCGTGCTTCACGTTCGCCCACGTCGGCTCCGTCAGCGTGATCCAGTGGCGATACGCCTTGAGCCTCCACTCCAGCATGAAGGCGGGCTCGCGCTTCTTGGCCGAGATCAGCCGGATGATGTCCTCGTTGAGCCCCGCGGGCACGACCTCCGACTCGATGTCGGTGACGAACCCGTACTTGTAGGGCTGGAGAACCTGGGCTTCGATCGAGGTCATGGGCGCTCCTCCCGCACTTCCGCGGCGTCGCCCTCGCCCGCGCCCGGCGTGATGGCGTACTCGCAGGCGTTCGACCCCTCCGTGATGTGCGTGCGCCGCTCGACCTGCGCCGCCAGCACCTCGGTGAGGAACCGCCGCTCCGCCGCGCACACCTCCGGGTACCGCTCCGCCACCGCCCGGATCGCGCAGTTGTGCTCGGCCAGCCGGATGGTGCCGTCGGCGGTATTCCACTCCGCCATGTAGCCCTCTTCCGAGAGCATCCGCACCAGACGCTGCAGCCGCACCTCCACCGGCTGGTCGGCCAGCTCGCCCTTGAGCGCCTCGGACCGCGCGCGGAACTGGTCCACGAACATCCGGCTGATCTCGCCGCGACCCGCGCGCTCCTCGATGTGCTGCAGCAACCCCTTCAGGGCGTCCTCGTAGCGGTTCGGGAACAGGCCTTCACCCCGCGCGGTGAGACGGTAAACAAACGCCGGCGCACCCAGGCCGCGTTGCTCGCGGCCGTAGTTCACGCAGCCGTCGAGCTCGAGCTCCTTGAGGTGCCGCCGGACGGCGTTGGCCGAAACGCCAAACGCAGCGCTAAGCTCTTTTGCCGTAACAGGTTGTGACTTCTTGATCTGGAGCAGGATCTGAGCCCTGAGACCGCGGTGGCCTGAGATTGATGGCACCGGAGTTGAGAACGTCATATGTGGTTGCCTCACTTCGCCAATGTTTTTGTTGGCGAAGTAAGCTTACCCTAGAAGAAGTAGGATCGCAACAGCGCGGCGGGGCCGGGCCCGAGGGCCGTCAGCACATCGTCCAGGGTGATCCACGAGTTCCGGTGCTCGACCGCCAAGGTGAGCAGGGTCTCCCGAAACAGCGCCTCTCCCTGCGCCCGCCGCGCCGCCTCGAGGGCGGCGACGCCCTTGGCCCCGAGAAGCTCGACGTCGGGGCCCCACGCGGGGAGCCGGCTGAGCGGGAGATCGCGTCCGCGCGCCACCGAGTGCCAGACGGAGTCGGCGTCGCGCACGAGGCGCTGTCTGACCGAGTCGCCCTCCTCCACGCCCCTGATCGCCAGCGCGGTCCAGGCGGGAATGGCCTCTACGATCCAGGCCGATCCCGGACCCGCCGCCGCCGCCGAGTTGCCCCACCACGTCCGGGCCAGCTCGTGAGCGAGATCGCCCAGCGACGGGAGGCCGGCGTCGGCGACCACCGTGTCGTCACGAACGCCGCCGAACGAGGCTGGGTGGCCGAGCAGTAGCAGCCCGGCGAACCCCTGCGCGCGCGGGACGTCCGTCGCGGCGACGTCCACCTCCGACGTCGGAAGACGACCGAACGCGCGCGAGCAGAAGACCCAGGCCGTCCGGACGCTCGCCGCGAGCGAATCGATCGTGGCCGTCGACGGCGAGTCGGCCGGTGTCAGCCAAACCGACACCGCGACACCCGCCTCCGGGCGAGTCACGACGCGGTAGGGGCCGAGCGCGAACGCCGGCACGGTCGCGGTGACTTGGTCTGACCGCCACGTCATGTGACGCCGTCCGAGGGACGCTCCGTCGGAGGTCAGCCGGCCCGGGGCGACGGCGCGCCACTCGTCGGGGACGTCGAAGCTCAGCGTCAGGCGCGGCCGCGACGCTCGCACGAGCTGCAGCGCCGAGTCGAGCGCCGGCTGCACGCGCGGGAGCCAGTCGATGGCGGCGAACGCCCCGGTCGCCGCGAGTCGCATCAGGCGCGACGGGACGGCTGGATCCGCGCCCGAGCCGTGGTAGTAGATGGTGAGCGTCGTGCTGTCCTGCGGCGCCGCGGCGGCGGGCAGCCGCACCCACCACACGCCCGCGCTGGCGCGCACGCCGGCGAGCAGCGAGTCGCCGCGGACGCTGTCCATCGTGAGGGCCGGCCACACCCACACCGCGACGGAGTCCTCTGGCAGCAGCCCGTCGTTCGAGAGGTTCATCCGCACGACGAAGTCGGCGCGGGCATCCGGCGCATCGTAGCGGACGAGGGCGTCGTAAGCCGTCACCTGCCACGGCGTGTCGGGCATGTCCCTCGCCGTCGCGACGTTCTCCACCGGCAGGGAGGTCGCGGCCGGCCGCGACACCCCGCCGCCGCGAATCCTCAGACCGGCCACGACGCGCTCGTACCCGGCCGCGATCGAGTCGCGCGGCAGCCCGCGGGGATAGCGCAGCTGCAGGACGATGAGGTCGCCGCCGCGCGCGATCGTGTACTCCTCGACGTCGAGCGCGACGTGATCGATCGCCCCACTGACCACCGTGTGCATGGCGGGCAGGCCGGCGATGGTGAGCGTGTCGTCCTCGCCCAGGACGAACGAGCGGCCCAGACGCGGCCGCCACGTCGTCTCGAGGCGTTGCTCCACGATGCGGCGCAGGGGCACCTCGCCGCGGAACGACGTGAGCAACAGCGCACCCCACAGCTGCTCGCGAAGCGACTCGCCGCGAGGGTGGAAGATGACGGTCGTCGCCTCCGGCCCGACGCCGGGCTCGAATACCCAGTCGTCGAACGGACGGGGGAGCGAAACCCCATACGCCCCAATGTCGTAGACCGGGGCGTCGACGGTCGCCGTGTCCTGCGGGGTCTGAATGCCGGCCAGGAAGGCCAGCACAATCCCGAGCATGGCTCGATCCTACAAGTCGGGACGAAACCGCGCTACATTGGCCGGGCCCATGTTCCTGTTCCTGCCTTTCGCGCTCGGGATTGCGGTCGGGGTCCTGTACTGCGCCCCCGTCGGCCCGGTCAATCTCGAGATCGTCCGTCGCGGCCTGGCGGTCGGCTTCCTCGCGGCCTTCCTGGTCGCGCTCGGGTCCGTGATCGGCGACTCGTTCTGGGCTGCCGTCGGCATCCTCGGCTCGGGGCTGCTGATGGAGAACCTCCCCCTCCGGGTGACCATCGGCTTCATCGGCGTCGCGATCCTGCTGTTCCTGTCCTGGAGCGCCTTCCGCGCGTCGGCCCAGAACCCCGACTACCACCTGTCCGACCCGCCGCGCAAGCGGGTCGGCTTCGCGGTCGGCGTCGCGCTCTCGATGGCGAACCCGTTCGCGGTCTTCTTCTGGCTGTGGCTGGCGGCGTCGGGCGCGATGGCGTCGGCGGGCGTGGACAGCGCGCACCACGTCGCCCGGGTGTGGTTCTTCACCGGGCTGGTGACCGGCGCCGTCCTGTATGGCCTGGTGCTGTCCGGCATCGTCGCCTGGAGCCGGCGGTTCATCTCCGCGAGCCTGATGCGGAAGATCAACGTCGGCGCGGCCATCGGCCTGCTGGCCCTCGCGGTGGTGATGACGTTCCGGATTCTCCGGCTCATCCGATCGATGTGACCCCGCCCGCCCCATCCCCCACGCCCGCGCCGCCGCTCCTGGCGCTGCGCGCCGTCACCAAGCGGTTTCCGGGGGTCGTGGCGCTCGACGCGGTGGACTTCGACGCGCACGCCGGCCGCGTGCACGCGCTGGTCGGGGAGAACGGCGCCGGCAAGTCCACCTTGCTCAAGGTCGTCGCCGGCGCCGAGCGGCCGGATGCCGGGACCCTCGCCTTGGGCGGCGCCCCCGTCAGCTTCGGGGCGCCGCGCGACGCCTTGAGCGCCGGCGTCACCGTCATGTATCAGGAGCTCTCCCTCGTCCCGCAGCTGCGCGCCGACGCCAACATCTTCCTCGGCATGGAGCCCGGCCGGCACGGCCTCCTCGATCGCCACGCGGCGGCGGCGCGCGCTGGCGAGGTGCTCCGTTCGCTCGGAGCCGACTTCGACCCTGCCACACCGGCGGGGGATCTCTCGGTCGCCGAGCAGCAGCTGGTCGAGCTCGCGCGGGCCCTGGTACGCGACGCCAGGCTGATCGCCCTCGACGAGCCGACGGCCGCCCTGTCGCTGGTGGAGACCGACCGGCTGTTCGAGCAGGTGCGCCGGCTGTGCGCGCGCGGGATCGCCGTGATCTTCGTCTCGCACCGCCTCGAGGAGGTTCGCCGCATCGCCGACGAGATCACCGTGCTGCGCGACGGCCGGCGCGTCTTCGCCGGCCCCGCCGCCGGGATCGACGACGCGGGTCTCATCCGGCACATGGTCGGGCGTGACGTCGAATACGCCCGGCTCCGGGCCGCGCGAGGGGCGCCCGGCGATCCGCTGCTCGAGGTGCGCTCGCTCGGGAGCCGGGGCCGCTTCTCGGACGTGTCGCTGGCGGTCCGCCGCGGCGAGATCGTCGGCCTGGCCGGGCTGGTGGGCGCGGGCCGGACGGAGGTGGCCCGGTGCCTCGCGGGCGCGGACCCGCACGACGCGGGAGCCATGGCGCTCGCCGGCGCGCCGTACCGGCCGGCCTCGCCCCGCGAAGCGATCGCGCGCGGCGTGGTCTTCCTGCCGGAGGACCGCAAGACGCAGGGACTCGTCCTGGGGATGAACGTCCGCGAGAACGTCACGCTCGCGGCGCTCGGGAGGTTCGCGCGACGGGGCGTGATCCGTGCGCGCGCCGAGCGCGAGGCGGCGACCCGGCAGACGCGCGCCGTCGAGCTGCGGCCGCCCGACATCGAGCGCGAGGCCGGAACGCTGTCCGGCGGCAACCAGCAGAAGGTCGTGCTGGCGAAGTGGCTGCTGGTGGACGCGGACGTGCTGATCTTCGACGAGCCGACCCGGGGCGTGGACGTGGCCGCCAAGGTCGAGCTCCATCAGCTGATCCGCGGTCTCGCTGACGCAGGGAAGGCCGTCGTGGTGATCTCGTCCGAGCTGCCGGAGATCCTGGCGCTGGCCGATCGCGTCGTGGTGATGCGCGAGGGCAGGGTGTCGGGAGAGCTGCCGGCGGCCGGCGCGACGGCCGAGGGCATCCTGGCGCTCGCGCTGCCGGCGTCGCACGCGGCGTGATGGCGCCCCGCGCAGCCCGGCTCGGCGTCCCGCTCGCTCTCGCGGGGCTGGTGCTGGTCGCGGGGGTGCTGATCCCGGGGTTCCTGAGCCCCGCGAACCTGACCACCATCCTGCTGCACGTCTCCATCAACGGCATCATCGCGCTGGGCTGCACGTTCGTCATCATCACCGCCGGGATCGATCTGTCGGTCGGCTCGGTCGTCGGACTCGCCGGCGTGCTCACGGCCGCCACCCTGACCAGCGGGACGGTCCTCCGGGTGGCGGGGCCCGGCGGGGCGGCCGTGGTGGCCGGCCTGGTCGGGATCGCCGCCGGCGCCGCCGTCGGGCTGCTCAATGGTGGCGTGGTGGCGAAGCTCGGCGTGGCACCGTTCATCGTGACGCTGGCCACCATGACGGCGGCGCGCGGAGCGGCGCGCCTTGTGACCGGGGGCGTCCCGATCGGCTTCCCCGACCCCGGCGATCCGCTGTACGAACGCAAGATCGCGGCCCTCGACGCCCTCCATGCGGTCGGCGGCGGCCGGATTCCCGTACCGGGCCTGCCGAACGGCTTCCCGGTGCCGGCGCTGGTCATGCTGGCGCTGGTGGCCGCGGGCGCGTTCGTGCTGGTGCGCACGCGCTTCGGCCGCCACGTCTACGCCGTCGGCGGCAACGAGGAAGCGTCGCGCCTGGCGGGCGTCGCCGTCGGCCGCATCAAGCTCGGGACCTACGCCATCTGCGGAGCGGGCGCCGGCCTCGCGGCCGTGCTCCTCGTCGGCCAGCTGAGGAGCGGCGGACCGGACGCCGGCATGTTGTACGAGCTGAACGCGATCGCCGCGGCCGTGATCGGCGGCACGTCGCTCTTCGGCGGCGTCGGCACGGCGTGGGGTGCCCTGACCGGCGCCCTGCTCATCGGCGTGCTGAACAACGGGCTCGACCTCCTGGGCGTGCAGTCCTTCTGGCAGGAGATCGCCAAGGGCGTCATCATCCTCCTCGCCGTGCTGTTCGACGTGTGGATGAAGCGGGCGGACGCCCGCCGTCGCGCGCGGGCCGCCCGGATCTAGGAGTCTCGGAAGGGAGCTGCCCATGTCGTCCCGTCTGTCGCTGGCACTCGGCGCCGCGCTCGCCGCCCTTTTCGCGAATACCTCCCTCCGCGCGCAGGACCTCCCCATTCGCCGCTGGCTGGTGCGCGGCCCGATTCCGGCGGCCGAGGGTCCGTTGCACGACTACCGGGGCGGTGCGGCGACGATCCTGCCGGACTCGGGGGATCTCATGGCCGGCGGCCCGTTCGTGTCGGCCGACGCCGATTCGCTCGGCGGCATCGACCTCAATCGCCTGTTCGCCGGTCCCACCGATCGCACCGCGGCGTACGCGCACGCCTACGTCTACTCGCCCGACGACCGGACCGTCCTGCTCGTGATGGACAGCGACGACGACCTGCTGGCGTGGCTCAACGGCCAGCGGGTGTGGGTGCACGTGGTCGCGCGCGGCATGCAATCGGGCAGCGACACGGCCACGGTGCGCCTGGCCGCCGGGTGGAACAGCGTGCTGCTCGAGGCGGTCAACCGCAGCGGGGGGTTCGGCGTGCTCGGCCGGCTCGCGCGCGCGCCGGGAGAGCCCGGCCTCGACGGCATTCGGCTGCAGGCGCGGCGGCCGGCGGACCTGCACGCCTACGATTACCCGGCGCCGACCGTCACGGCGGCCGCGCTCCGCTCGAGCGGGCCGGCGCTGTGGAGCCGCGACCGCATCGAGGTGCCGGCGACGTTCTCCGTCACGCTCTGGGGCCGCGACAGCCTGCGGGCCGCCGTCATGCAGCTGACCCGGGACTCCTCGCGCTGGACGATCGACTCCGTGGCCGCGCTTCCGCCCGGCACCCCGCAGAACGTGCTCTTCCGCCTCGACTTCGACGATCTGCGTGCGGCCGCCCTCGGCGCCGCCCCGCTGGGCGTGAGCGTCGCGGCGGCCGGCACCGCGCGACGCGCGGCGCTGCCGGTCGATGCCGACTGGCTGCTGCGGGTCTGGGGAGGGCGCCTGGCGACCGGAACGTGGGTGACGGATTCCTCCGACGCCGGGAGGCACGCGCGGGTGCGGCTGCTCGTGCCGCGCGCGCTCGCCGGGCGCGCGGTGGACCTGCTCGTCGCCGAGTTCGGTCCGCGCGCGAGCTACCAGGTCAACGGCGTCACCGGCGCCTGGCGCGACGGCGCCCTCGAGCTGTGCGCGCCGTGCCGCGCCGGCGACACGCTCGCCGTCACGATCGGCCTCGAGGCCGGCCGCCCCTGGTGGACGTTTCCGGACGCGCGGGTGCGCGACATCGGCTACGCCGAGTACGCCGACGGCTACGGCTACGCCCGCCAGCTCACCGGAACCGTCCCCGCGATCGCGCCGCCGGACGCGCGCGAGTGGCTGTCGGCTCTCGACGGCGCCGATCCGTCCGCGTACGCGCGCCTCGCGGACCGCTACGCCTCGGCCTACGCGCCGCTCGCGGCGCAGATCCGCCGCGACACGCTGCACCTGGTGGGCAACTCGCACATCGACGCGGCGTGGCTGTGGCCGTGGAGCGAGACGTCCGGCGACGTGATCCCGAACACGTGGCGGACCTCGCTGAAGCTGGCCGCGATGTTCCCGGGGTACGTCTTCGCCGGCAGCGCGGCGGCGTACTACGACGCGATGGACCGCCTGCAGCCGACGCTCGCCGATTCGCTGCGCGCCGCGGTGGCCGCCGGCCAGTGGGCGATCGTCGGGGGCTGGTGGGTGGAGCCCGACCAGAACATCCCCTCCGGCGAGTCGCTCGCCCGGCAGGGCCTCTACGGGCAGCGCTACTTCCAGCGCCGCTACGGCCACCGCGCCCGCGTCGGCTGGACGCCCGACTCGTTCGGCTATCCGTGGACCCTGCCTCAGATCTACCGCCAGGCGGGGCTCGACTACTTCGTGACGCAGAAGATCCGCTGGAACGACTCCACCCAGCTGCCCTACGACGCGTTCTGGTGGGAGGGGCGCGATGGCACGCGCCTGTTTACCTACAACCCCTTCGGCTACGACCACGATCTCGCCCCGGCCCAGCTGATCAAGGACCGCCTCGACGACGTGCGGCGCAACGCCGGCATTCACCACCAGCTCGTGCTGTACGGCGTCGGCGACCACGGCGGCGGCCCCACGATCGAGATGCTGCAGCGCGCCGAGCGGGTGCGGCGGGTGCCGACGTTCCCGGTGATGCAGTACGACAACCCGGACCGGGCGCTGGCGACGCTGCGGGCGTCGCAACCCGACTCCACGTTCCCCGTGTGGCGGGACGAGCTGTACCTGGAGAAACACCGCGGCACCTACACGACGCAGGCGCGCCAGAAATGGTCCGCCCGGCACAGCGAGACCCTGCTCCGCACCGGCGAGGCCCTCGCGGCCGTCGACACCGCCGCGTACCCGCGCGCGCGGCTCGAGGGCGTCTGGCGCCGGGTGCTGTTCAACGAATTCCACGACATCCTGCCGGGCTCCGGTATCCACCAGATCTACCTGGACGCCAACGCCCAGTACGACAGCGCATGGGCCGCGCTCGACACCCTGACCGCCCGCGCGTTCGCCGACCTGCGCTCGCGCCTGGACACCCGGGGCGGGCCGCGCGGCACCGTGGCCGTGGTCGCCTTCAACCCCCTGACCTGGTCGCGGAGCGCGGTGGTGCGCGTGGCGACCGGGGGAGCCGACACCGCCACGGTCGTGGCGCGCGACGTGCCGCCGCTCGGCGCGCGCGTCGCCCACGTGCGGCCCGGGGCGACCTCGATCGCCAGCCGGCTGCCCGCCCCGCGCGTGGGGCCCAACTGGCTGGAGAACGCCTACCTGCGCATCGAGGTGGATACCGCGACCGGCGAGGTCACCCGGCTCTACGACAAGCGCAACCGCCGCGAGGCACTGGCCACCGGCGGCCGCGCCAACGTCCTGCAGGTCTTCGGCGACGTGCCCCAGGAGTGGGACGCGTGGGACATCGGCTACACGGGCCAGCAGTGGAACGTGACCGAGACCGGACCCGTGGCGCGACAGGCCGGTCCCGCCGAGGCGCGGCTCTCGTTCACGCGCCGCTGGGGCGGCTCCACCTTCGGCCAGGCGCTGGTCCTCGGCCGGGAGGCGCCGTACCTCGACGTCGTGAACGACGTGGATTGGCACGAGACCCACAAGCTGCTCAAGGTCGGGTTCGCGCTCGGCGTGAGTCCCGACTCCGCCACGTACGAGATCCCCTACGGGACCATCGGGCGCTCATGCCGGCCGCGGACCCAGGCGGAGCGCGCCAAGTACGAGGTGTCCGGCCAGCGGTGGGCCGACCTGTCCGACGCGGGCTACGGGGTCAGCATCCTGAACGACAGCAAGTACGGGTGGGACTGCCACGGCTACGTGCTGCGGCTCTCCCTGCTGCGCTCGCCCCTGTGGCCCGACTCGCTGGCCGACCGCGGCCGCCACCACTTCCGCTTCGCGATCTACCCGCACGCCGGCGATTGGCGGACGGCGCGCACCGAGCGCCTCGCCGCGGAGTACAACACGCCGGTGCTCGTGGAGCGCGAGTCGGCGCACGCGGGCCGGCTGGGGGCCAGCGTCACCTTCGCCTCCGTGGACGCTCCGGGCGTCGAGCTGACCTGGGTCAAGCGCGCCGAGGACTCCGACGCCCTGGTGCTGCGCCTGGTCGAATGGTCGGGCCGCGGCACGACCGCGACCGTGAGGCTGCGCGCCACCGTCCGCGCCGCGCACCGCTCGAACTTCCTCGAGGACCCCGGCCCGCCGCTGCCCGCGACGGCGCACACGGTGCGTGTGGCCTTGCGGCCGTTCGAGATCGCGACCGTGGTCGTCCAGACCGCCCCGTGAACAGAGGAGATCCCGCCGTGCCCGCTCGTCCCGCTTCCCGACTCCCCGGCCGCCTCGCCGCCTGCGCCGTGCTGGCGGCCGCCCTGGTGCCCGGCTGCGCGAAGAAGGCGGCGCATACCCGGCCCCAGGTCGGCGTCACGCTGCTCACCGAAGCGCACGTCTTCTACCAGGACCTCAAGAAGGGGATGCTCCGGGCGGCCGACAGCCTGGGCATGGACCTCCACATCGTCGCGGGCGAGTGGGATCTGGCCCGGCAGACGTCCCAGGTCGAGAACTTCGTCACCCAGAAGATGGACGCGATCATCATCGCGCCGGTGGACTCGCGCGGCATCGTGTCCGCCGTGGAGGAGGCGAACCGCGCCGGCATCCCGGTCTTCACGGCCGACATCGCCTCCGCCGGGGGCCACGTGACCTCCCACGTCGCCTCCGACAACCAGCAGGGCGGGCGGCTGGTGGGCGAGTTCCTCGCGGGCCAGCTCAGGGGCACGGGCGACGTCGCCATCCTCGACCAGCCGACGCTGGTCAGTGTGATCGACCGGGTGAAGGGGTTCCGCGACGCCATCGCCCGCTATCCCGGCATCCACATCGTGGCCGCACCCGCGGTGGAGCGCGGCCTCCGGGACGTGGCGAAGAACAAGATGGACAACCTGCTGCAGTCCCATCCCACGCTCGTGGGCGTGTTCGGCAGCAACGACGACTGCGCGCTCGGCGCCCTGGCGTCCGTGCGCGCGGCGGGTCGGAGCAACATTGTGATCGTGGGGTTCGACGCGATCCCCGAGGCGCGGGCGGCGATCAGCGAAGGGTCTCCGCTCAAGGCCGACGCGATCCAGTACCCGGAGATCATCGGCCGCCGGACGATGGAGACCGTGTTCCGCGCGCTGCACGGGGACAGCGTGCCGCCGATGGTGGCCGTCCCTGTGGGGATCGTGGACCGGGACAGCCTGAAGGCGAGTCCGCCGACGCACTGACGGTGCGCCGGTGTGTCCTTGTCAGCGATTTCCGACAGGCCTAGATTGGTTTCAATGACAGGGGTGCCCGCTCCGGCGGGCTGAGATCAGACCCTTTGAACCTGACCCGGTTCAGACCGGCGTAGGGAGTCACCTTCAGGTCAAAGACGCTTCCCGCTCGGGTCCCCTGCCCGACGCGGGAGGCGTTTTGCTTTGGCCTCGCACGGAGCACGCCATGAGCGCCTGCGTCACCCAGATGTTCTACGCCCGCCGCGGCGAGACCACGAGCGCCATGCGCCGCGTGGCCGAGCGCGAGGGGCTCGAGCCCGACCTGGTCCGGAGCGAGGTGGCCCGCGGCCGCCTGATCATCCCGGCCAACGTGCACCATCTCGCCGGCCGCCTCGATCCGATGGGCATCGGCACCGTGGCCGGGGTCAAGATCAACGCCAACATCGGCAACTCCGCCGTGACGTCGGACGTCGCGGGCGAGCTGGAGAAGCTGCACTTCGCGGTCCACTTCGGCGCCGACACCGTGATGGACCTGTCCACGGGCGGCGGGATCGACGAAATCCGCGAGGCGATCATCGCCGCCAGCCCGGTGCCGATCGGCACGGTGCCCATCTACCAGGTCATCCAGTCCGTCGACGATGTCGCCGACATCACGCCGCAGATGCTGCTCGACAACATCGAGCACCAGGCGCGCCAGGGCGTGGACTACGTGACCGTCCATTGCGGCATTCTCCGCGAGCACCTCGGTCTCGCGCTCGGGCGCGTCACCGGCATCGTGAGCCGCGGCGGCTCGCTGCTCGCCGCCTGGATGACGCAGCGCCGGGAGCAGAATCCCCTCTACACGCACTTCGGCGAGCTGCTCGAGATCGCGCGCGCCCACGACGTCTCCCTGTCGCTGGGCGACGGCCTCAGGCCCGGCTCGCTCGCCGACGCATCGGACCGCGCCCAGTTCGCCGAGCTGGACGTACTCGGGGAGCTCACCACCAAGGCGTGGGAGCGGGACGTGCAGGTGATGATCGAGGGGCCCGGGCACATCCCCATGCACGAGATCGAGATGAACGTGCGGAAGGAGCAGGAGGTCTGCCGCGAGGCGCCGTTCTACACGCTGGGCCCGCTCGTGACCGACGTCGCGCCAGGCTACGACCACATCACCAGCGCCATCGGCGCCGCCATGATCGGCTGGTTCGGCGCGTCGATGCTCTGCTACGTCACGCCGAAGGAGCACCTCGGCCTGCCCAATTGCCAGGACGTGCGCGAGGGCGTGATCGCCTACAAAATCGCCGCCCACGCCGCCGACATCGCGCGCGGCCGCAAGGGCGCCCGCGACCGGGACGACGCCCTCAGCCGGGCGCGGTTCGCCTTCGACTGGAACGAGCAGTTCCGGCTCTCGCTCGATCCGGAACGCGCGCGGGCGTACCACGACGAGACGCTGCCCGCCGAGTACTTCAAGTCGGCGGAGTTCTGCTCCATGTGCGGGCCGAAGTTCTGCTCGATGCACATCACCCGCACCATCCAGCAATCGCTGGCGGCCGACGCCGAGGGCCGGCTGGACGAGGCGTCCGCCGCCCCCGCGGTGACGGCCCGGTGACAGGCGCGGCGTAACGTCGGTCCGCGGGCCGGCGACTCCTCGCGTCCCCCGCAAGCGAAGCGAATGGGAGCCCTCCCGGCGGATCGGGAGGGCTTTCCACGTCAGGCGGACGGGCTTGACAGCCCCCGTCGGGCAATCTCAATTTCGCTCAAACCAGTACGAATTCCGCCGAACGCCCGTCGCCGAGGAGCAGGGCATGCCTTACGTGATTGCGGAGCCGTGCATCGGGGTCAAGGACCGCGCCTGCGTCGAGGTGTGTCCGGTCGACTGCATCTACGAAGACGAGAAGATGCTGTACATCCATCCCGACGAGTGCATCGACTGCGGGGCCTGCGAGCCCGAGTGCCCGGTGACGGCGATCTTCCCGGAGGAAGACGTTCCTCCGCAGTGGAAGGACTTCATCGCGTTGAACCGCGACGTGTTCAACAGCCCTACGCCGCCCGGGAAGCCGCAGAAGAAGACCTCCTGAAGTCGCGGCACGAACGACGAAGCCCCGAGGCCAGGTCCCTCGGGGCTTCGTCGTTTCCGGCCGGTCATCGTGTCAGGGCTTGGGCAGGCTCTCGAGGAACTCCGCGATCACCCGGGTCACCGCGGTGGGCGCCTCGAGCGGGGCCAGGTGCCCGGCACCGGGGATCGTCGTCAGCGTGGCCGCGGGAATCGCCGAGGCCATCGTCCGCGACATCGCGGGGGGCGTGAGCTCGTCCTCCGCGCCGACCACGACGAGGGTCGGAACGTCGATGCCCGGCAGGAGCGGCGTCGAATCGGGACGGTCGCGCATCGCGCCCAGCGCGCCGACGATCCCCGGGACCGGGCACCGTCCGATCATGTCCCGCAGCTGCTCGACGACGTTCGGCTGCGTCTGCTGGGTGGTGCGCCCGAGCAGCCGGGGCACCATGCGCTCGGCGATCGCGGCCGCGCCCTTCGATCGCGCCAGCTCGATCATGTCGTCCCGGCCCTTGCGCTGCTCCGGCCCGTCGGCGTCCGCACGTGAGTCCACCAGGACCAGCCCCATCACCCGCTGCCGATGCCGGCGCAGCAGCTCGAAGGCGATGTAGCCCCCCATCGAGAGGCCCACCACCACGGCGCGCTCGACGCCGAGGCGGTCGAGCAGCCTGGCGAGATCGTCGGCGTAGCTCGCCATCGAATACCCGCCGGCGGGCGCGTCCGAGGCGCCGGCGCCCCGCAGATCCGGTGCGATGCGGCGCCAGCGCGCGAGCGTCGCCACCTGGTGAGCCCACAGCGTGTGGTCGAGGGGATACCCGTGGACCAGCAGCAACGCCGGTCCGTCGCCGCGTGCGTCCACGGCCAGCGTGACGTCGCCGACGTCGTGCCGCATCAGCTCGCCCGGCCGCGCCGTCGGACGGCCGCCGAACGCCGCTGCCACCTCGGCCGGCATCCGCGCCGGCTTCCCCGCCTGGTCGATCATCACGAACAGGATCTGCAGCTCCGCGATCGTCGCCTGGTCGCGGAGGCGCGTGGCGCGCTGCCGCATCTCGAGCGAGCTGCCGCCGATCTTCTCCACCTCGAAGTCCACGCGCAGCACGTCGCCCGGAAACGCGGGCG
The DNA here is from genome assembly GCA_035623755.1 of Gemmatimonadales bacterium. Lineage (GTDB taxonomy): Bacteria > Gemmatimonadota > Gemmatimonadetes > Gemmatimonadales > JACORV01 > Fen-1245. The sequence goes on along the minus strand of DASPSV010000039.1, from coordinate 16,503 downwards.
CCTGGAAGTCCACGGTGGCGCGGCGCACCGCGGGCCAGACGCCGTGACGGCGGAACAAGTCCTGCCCCGGCCCCCTGGCGAGCGCGTCCCACCGCGCGCGCTCGAACATCAGCATGTACGCGGCCTGATTCATGTGCCCGTACGCGTCGCAGTCGTACGGATAGATCGTGACGTCGACCGGGGGGAAGGAGCTCACGGAGTGTCGTCGTGGTTGGAGGTGGCGGCAGAGCGCTGCGAGCGGCCAGCATGAATAGTAGCCCGCAGGGCAGCTCGCTGCACGCGCGACCCACCTGGGTGCTGGAGTCGCGTTGATGACGCTACGACACCATTATGAGCTCGCGACGCCGTCGTGTCAGTATCGTGATACAATGCCGGTTGTGGCGCGCCACCGTGGGAAGCTGAGCCACTATCAACACATTGATGTTGAATAGTTTGCTCACTTTTGTGTTGAGACGTTGATAACTGGCGCCTGCGGCAGTTGCGCCGCTCCGGGGGTGCGGGCAAGCTTCACGTCTATGGTGCGGACTACGAATCGGCGCCCTCCTCACCGCTACGTGCGCAGCAACGAGGAGTTCGCGGCGCTGATGCGACGGGTGCGGCGCGAGCCGCTCGTCGCGTTGGACACGGAAGCGGCGAGCTTCCACCGCCACGTCGACCGCATCTACCTCATCCAGTTGTCCAGCCAGCACGAGACGGCCGTCATCGACCCGTTGACCGTGACCGACGTATCGGGCCTCGGCTCGTTGCTCGCGGATCCGGGGGTCGAGGTCGTGTTTCACGACGCGGACTACGATCTCCGCATCCTGGACCGGGACTACGGTTTCCACGCGCAGCGCCTGTTCGACACGCGGATCGCGGCGCACCTGCTCGGGGAACCTGCCGTCGGCCTGGCGGCGCTGCTCGCGAAGCACGTCGGCGTCACCCTCGACAAGAAGTACCAGCGTGCAGACTGGTCGCGGCGGCCCCTGCCCGCCGAGATGCTCGAGTACGCGGCGACCGACACCTGCTACCTGCTGGTCCTGCGCGAGCATCTGCGCGCCGAGCTCGCGAAGCGGGATCGGCTCGCGTGGGCGGAAGAGGAGTTCGCGCGCCTGGAGAGTGTGCGGTGGTCGCCCGTGGAGACGAACGGCGCCGCTTACCTCCGGATCAAGGGCGCGCGGGCGTTGAACCGGCGCGGGCTCGCCATTCTGCGAGAGCTGGTGCCGTGGCGCGAGGCCATCGCGGCGGATCTGGACCGGGCGAGCTTCCGCGTCGTCTCCAACGAGGCACTGCTCGCGCTCAGCGCGAGCCCGCCGCGCTCGAACGGGGATCTGGCCAAGATGAGCGGCCTCTCGCCTCGCCTGGTCTCCGAGCGCGGCGCCTCACTCCTCGCCGTCATCGAGCGCGGCCTCGCCCTGCCGGAGAAGGACCTGCCGAAGTTCCCGCGGTCGGAGCGCCGGGCGATGGATCCGGCGTTCGATCTGGCCGTCGACCGGCTGAAGCGGGCCCGCAACGAGATGGCCGAGCGCCTGGGGCTGGAGCCCGGCGTGCTGTGCCCCAAGGGGACGCTCGAGGCGGTCGCGCGCGCCCGTCCCAAGACCGCGGCCGCGCTTGTCCAGATACCCGAGCTCCGGAAGTGGCAGGGCGCGCTGCTCGGCGCGCGGTTCCTCGAAGTGCTCGGCAGCTAGCCCCAGAGCAGGGATCGAACGCGGGGGTCCATCTTCTCCGGCGTCCAGTACGGTTCCCAGACCAGCTCGACATCCGCCTTCGACACGCCGTCCAGGCCGGCCAGCACGCCTTGCGCCTCGGTGAGCATCTCGGGGCCGGCCGGGCATCCGGGCGAGGTCAGCGTCATCTCGACGTGGACCGTACCGCCGTCGCCGATCTCGATCTCGTAGACCAGGCCCAGGTCGACGACGTTGATGTTGAGTTCCGGGTCCTTGACGGCGCGCAGCGCGTCGCGGACCTGCTCGACGGTAACCATGGTGCGACTCCTGAGCGGATGCTGCAGTCTACCCGGCCCGGACGCCGGCATCAATCGGCGGCGGGCCGGAGTCGGTCGGCCGCATCGCGCGCGTGCGGCGCAGATCCCTAGGACCAGATCCCCGGGATTCTCGCCCCGCACGAGGGACACAGGCCTGCGGGTGTGACGCGCTGGCGGCGAATCTCGTACCCGAAGCGCTCGATGAGCAGGTCGCCGCAGTCGGGGCACCAGGTGTGCTCCCACTTCCCCACCCGGCCGGGCAGGTTGCCCGCGTACACGAACTTGAGTCCCGACTCGCGTCCGATCTCGCACGCCCGCACCAGATCCTCCGCCGTCGTGTTGCGCGGATCGGTCATCTTGTAGTCCTGGTGGAACGCGGTGACATGCCACGGGATGTCGGGCGACAGCGCCGCGATGGATTCCGCCATCCGCCGGAGGTCGCCGACGTCGTCGTTGAAGCCCGGCACCACGAGCGTCACGATCTCGGACCAGAAGCCTCGCTCCTGCACCATGCTCATCGCGTCGAGGACGTGCTGCAGCACGCCGCCCAGGGAGCGGTAGGCGCGGTCCTGCATGGCCTTGAAATCGATCTTGTACCCGTCGGTCCACGGCCGGATGTAGTCGAGCACCTCGGGCGTCGCGTTGCCGTTGGACACGAACGCCGTCCTGAGGCCCGCGGCCCGCGCCTGGCGGAACACGTCGGCGCCCCACTCCGCGGTGATCAACGGCTCGTTGTACGACGACGCGACGACGCGCGCCCCGTGCTGCAGTCCGAGCAGGACGAGCGTCTCGGCGGACACGTCGCTGGTCTGGGAGCCGGCCCGATCGTCGCGCAGCGCCTGCGACGTGAGCCAGTTCTGACAGTAGCCGCAGTGGAAGTCGCATCCCAGCATCCCGAAGGTGAGGCAGTCGGAGCCGGGGAGGAGGTGGAAGAAGGGCTTCTTCTCGACCGGGTCCACCTGGATGCCGGCCGCGTAGCCGTGCGGAACGTAGAGCGTGCCGTCCCGGTTGAAGCGGACCTTGCAGATGCCGCGGCGACCCTCGCGGACCAGGCAGCGGTGCCCGCACGCCACGCACCGGATGGAGCCGTCGCCGCCCTCCGGGTGCCACAACTCGCCGGGCCTCGCGCGCCGATCGAGCTCGTCCTGCAGCGTCGCGGCCCGCGCCTGCACCCGCTCGAGCACCGGAACCACTCGACGGGGGATTCTCGCCGCCATGAGGCGAATACTGGGCAGGCGCTTGCCGGGGCGCCAGGGGCTCCGATAGCATCCACCGATGACCTGGAAACTCGTTACGGCTCTTGCGCTTGCCGTGAGTGGCCCTGCCGCGGCGCAACCTTCCCGCGCCCCGGCGCGCCCGGGCCCGAAGGCGCTGATCGACTCGCTGGCGCTCAGGGCCCACACCTATTTCCTGACCCACGACCTCCTCGAAGGCCGGGGAACGGGCCGGCGCGGCAACGACCTCGCGGCTCTCTACCTCGCGACCCAGGCGATGGCCCTCGGACTCCGCGGCGCCGGAGCCGACGGGAGCTACTACCAGACGGTGCCGCTCACCGAGGCCGAGATCGACACCGCCGCCACCGGCCTCACGCTGACGGCAGATTCGGTCCCGGCCACCTCGTTCGCGACGCCCAGGGACTTCGTCCCCAACGTGGGGACCGCCGCGACCCTGATCCCCTTCGCGGGGCCGCTGGCCTACGTCGGCTCGGCCCGCGACGTGCTCGCGCGGCCCGGCGACCTGCCCGATCTCCGCGGGCGCGTCGCGCTCGTCCGGGGCCCGTTCGGCTCCGAGATGGCGGCGGCGGACACGCTCCGCGCCCGTGGCGTCGCCGGCGTCGTTCAGCTCACCGCCGACACGGGCACCTACATGCTGTACGTCCGCAGTCGGGGCCCCTCGCGCCTGTTCATCGCCGACAGCGTCCGCGCGATCTCCTCGTTCATCCCTCCGGTGCCGGACGTGATCGCGAGTCCCGCGCTCGGCCGCGCCCTCGTGCCGGATCTCCCCGAAGCGGGCTCGACGGCGGACCGGCCCACGCTCCTGGCGCGCAGCGTGGCGCTGCGCCTCGGGCTCCGGATCCATGCGATCGCCTCGCGCAACGTCGCGGCGATCCTCCCCGGCGCCGATCCCACCCTGCGAGGGGAGTACGTCGCGTACACGGCGCACTTCGATCACCTCGGCATCTCCACGCCGGACCAGCGCGGTGACTCCATCTACAACGGCTTCTCGGACAATGCGGCGGGCTCGGCGATGCTGCTGGCCATCGCCGAGGCCATGGCCGCCGGACCGCGGCCGGCGCGCTCGGTGCTGTTCCTGTGGCCCACCGGCGAGGAGCGCGGGCTGCTCGGGTCGGACTTCTTCGCCGCCCGGCCGCTGGTGCCCCTGGATCGCATCGTGGCGGAGATCAATCTCGACGCCGGCGCTCCGCCCGCGCCGCCGGACCGGTGGGAGATCGCGGGCGGCGATCGCTCACCCCTGGGGCTGCTCGCCGTGTCGGTCGCGCGCCGGGCGGGGTGGGACGCCAAGCTCGCCCCGGCCAGCCCCAACTCCGACTACTTCCCGCTGCTCAGGAGCGGCGTGCCGGCGGTCTTCCTGGTCCCGGCCGCGCCGTACGAAGGCCTCAGCGCCGATTCCTCTCGCGCGCTGGGGCGTCGCTGGGACCATTACCATCAGGCCAGCGACGAATGGGCGCCCGACTTCCCGTTCGCGGGCCTGGCGCGCTACGCGGAGTACGGCTACCGGCTGGGGATGGCCGCGGCCGCAGCGGCGACGACGCGGGCGCGCTGACGGCGCCGCCGCGCCGGTCGGCTACTTCAGCGAGCCGGGCGGAAGCGCGTAGAGCAGGGTGGCGGTGCGGCGGTCGCGGGTCGTCAGGTCCGTCGCCGACGTTTCGGGGTACAGCGCGTCCGTCTTGACGGATGAGTGGCCGAGACCGAGGGCGTGACCCAGCTCGTGCAGCGCGAGGGACACCATCTGCGCGGGCTGCACCTGGCGACCGTCGGGCAGGTGCGTCGCCAGCGTGACGCGGACCTTCACGAGCGGGCCGCGGCGCTGCCAGGTGAGATCGGACCGGCCGGTCCGATTGCTGTCGAGCCGGTCCGCCCACGTCACGAGGATGTCCGCGCCGTCCGAGTCGGGCGTCTGCTCGAGCCAGACCGGCAGGCCGACGCCGTTCCAGCGCCCGATGGCCCACGCGACGTTGGCGACGAAGCTCTCGCGGAATCCGGGCACGCCTTCGCCCGGCAGCACGGACACGCGGATGGGACGGCTCGCGCGGTCGTCGGACCAGCGGTGGAGGGCGGAGTCGCCCTCGGTCAGCATGGCCGGCAGGTACGTCCCGGTCCCCTCCGACTCGACGCGCCGCACCGCGTCGGCGCGCGCGGCGGAGTCCAGCCGGTCGGTGGCGCGGGCGGACGCCGTCCGCGCGTCCCGGCCCGCGCGGCCCGCCACCGTCGCGTTGGAGTCCGGCCGGACTCCGGCAGCGGCGTGGCCCCCGGCCCCGGCGCGGCCGAGGACGCGCTGCGCCAGGTCCGCCGCGACCGCCCCGACCAGCAGCACGACCAGGGCCGGGATGAGAACGCTGCGGGAACGGGAGGTCCGCACGATCACGCAATCTGGCGAGGCGGACGGGCCGCGGCAAACGCCGCATTTGCGAATCCCGCGGCGAGAGCGCAATATGCGCCGCTCCGTCGGCGCCCGCTCCGCCGCCGACCCCGCGCCGGGTTGACAGGGACAGCTGCGTGATTCGACTGCCGGCCAAGACCGTCGTGCGTTGGCGCTGGCCCATCGTGGTCGCCTGGGTGGTCCTCACGGGGCTGATGGCCCCCCTGGGCGGCCGGCTGCACGAGCGGCTGCACGTCGGCGGCGAGAACCTGTCGCACTCCGAGTCCATGGTCGCCGAGGACCTGATCCGGCGCGGCTTCGATTCGCCGTACGCCGCCTTCGCCGCGGTCGCGATCCGCCACCCCTCCCTCACGCTGCGCAGCCACCGCTACTCGGCGTACGTGGACTCCATCACCGCCGCGCTGCAGCGCCTGCCGTTCGTGCTCCAGACGCTGAACTGGAAGAACTCCGAGGACGAGGCGTTCCGCAGCCGCGACGGGCGGATCACCTTCATCCTGATCGGGCTCTCCGCCGACAGCTCCGCGACCACCGACACGCCGCGCCTGCGGGAGGCGGTCGAGAGCGTGCAGCGGCGGTTCGGCTCCGACTTCCTCACCTACGTGACGGGCGATCCGGCGTTCGACTACGACATCCGCACCATCGCCGCCGACGACTCCCGGCTGATGGAGCAGCGCCTGATCCCGCTCACCATGCTGCTGCTGCTGGTGGCGTTCAGCGCGCTGGTGGCGGCCCTCGCGCCCATCGCCGTCGGGTTCATCGCGATCACCGTGAGCCTGGGGCTGGTGGCGGTGGCGGCCGCCATCGTCCCCATGTCCATCTTCGCCCTGAACCTCACCACCATGATCGGGCTGGGCGTCGGCATCGACTACTCGCTGCTGGTCGTCACGCGCTTCCGCGAGGAGATGGACTACGCGCAGAACCGGTTCGAGGCCGCCGCGGAGACGATCCGCACCGCCTCGCGGACGGTGATCACGTCGGGCGGCACCGTGATGATCGGCTTCGTCGCGCTGATGCTGGTCCCCCTCCAGGAGACCCGCTCCATCGGCCTGGCGGGCGTGTTCGTGGTGGCGGTGTCGATCGCGCTCTCCGTCACGTTCCTCCCGGCGGTGCTGGCGATCCTCGGCCACCACGTCGACCAGCCGCAATGGCTGGCGCGCCGGCTGCGCCGGCTGCGCTTCGGCCACGGCTGGAACCGGTACGCCCGCGCCATCGCGCGGAATCCGTGGCGGGCCGTCGCCATCAGCGGGGCACTGATCGTGGTGCTGGCGCTGCCCGCCCGGTGGCTGCGGATCGGGCTCCCGGCCGTGGGGTGGTTCCCCACCGACACCGATTCGGGCCGCGGCCTGGCCCTGCTCGAGAACATGGGCCACGGCGGCTCGCTGCGCCCGCTCAAGGTGATCGTGCAGATGACGGACGGCAGCGCGGTGCTCGACGTGGACCGCCTCCGCGGCCTGCGGGCGCTGGCCGACACGATCCGCACCAACCCGCGCGTGGCCCAGGTCCGGGGCATGGTCGACCTGCGGCCGGGGATTCCGCTGTGGCAGTACGTCGAGCTGTACGCCGACACCGCCCGCGCCCGCGCCCGCATGCCCGACGTCTTCCGCACCTTCGTCAGTCACGACGGCACGGCCACGATGCTCGATGTCGTGCTGCGGGACACCGTGTCGTTGAACGGCTCGCTGGACGCGGTGCGCGAGGTGCGGCGGATCGACGTGCGCCGGCTCCCGGCGCTGGCACACGCCCGCATCCTCATCGGCGGCTTCTCGGCGTCGAACCTCGATTTCCGCGACAAGGTGCTGGACCTGTTTCCGCTGCTGGTGGTGCTGGTGCTCGGCGTGACCGGGGCCATGCTCGCGCTGGTGTTCCGGTCCGTCCTGGTGCCCATCAAGGCCGTGGTGATGAACTCGCTCTCGGTGTCGGCGGCGTTCGGCATGACGGTCCTGGTCTTCCAGTGGGGCGTGGGCGGCGCGCTGTTCGGCCTCGCGGGGCCCACCCAGGCCATCTTCGTCCTCAGCCCGGTGCTGGTGTTCGCGATCGTCTTCGGCCTGTCGATGGACTACGAGGTCTTCCTGCTCTCACGCATCAAGGAGGAGTTCGACGAGACGCGGGACAACGACGAGGCCACCGTCAACGGCCTCACCGCGACCGGGGCGACGATCACCAACGCGGCGCTGATCATGATCCTGGTGTTCGGGGCGTTCGCCTTCGCGCGGGTGATGGCCGTGCAGATGATCAGCTTCGGCCTCGCGGTCGCCGTGCTGCTCGACGCCACGCTGATCCGCGTGGCGATGGTGCCCGGGGTCATGCACCTGGCCGGGCGTCTCAACTGGTGGCCGGGCTACCGCGGAGGCCGCCGCGCCGCCGCGCGCCGGGGCAGCGGCGAGACGCCGCGGGTGGCTAGCCCCGGCCCTTGACGTAGCGGTCGAGGAACTCGACCGCGCGGCGCATGCTGTCGAGCTGGTCCTCCGCCTTGTGGAATCCGTGGCCTTCTCCGGGATAGACGATCAGATCCACCGTGCCGTGGCCGCGGCGGATCGCGTCCGCGATCTGGCGGCTCTCGGCGAGCGGCACGCGCGGATCGTCGTCGCCCTGCAGGATCAGCAGCGGTGCGCGGATCGCCGCCGCCCGCGACAGCGGTGACCGCTCCGCCAGCCGCGCCGGGTCGGCGGCCAGCGGCCCCAGCTCCCGCATCAGGTAGGGACGGAGCCGCGGGTCCGTGGTGCGCGCCAGCGTGACCAGCGAGCTGATGCCGAACAGATCCACACCCGCCGCCCAGACCCCGGGCGTGAACGCGAGCGCGGCGAGCGTGAGGTAGCCGCCGTAGCTGCCGCCGAGCACGGCGATCTTGCTCCGCGCCACGTAGCCCGTGGCCACCAGGTAGTCGGCCGCCGCCACCAGGTCCTTCAGGTCGCCGCCGCCCCAGTCCCCAATGTTGAGGTCCTCGAACGCCCGGCCGTAGCCGGTCGATCCGCGCACGTTCGGCCGGATCACCACGTAGCCGTGGTTGACGAAGTAGGCCACCTCGCGCGAGAAGCCGTCGGTCCACTGGCCCGAGGGCCCGCCGTGCACGAAGACGATGGCGGGGTGCGATCCGTCCGGCTGCAGGTTGAACGGGACGTTGACCAGCGCCGAGATCCGCCGCCCGTCGAACGTGGGATAGTGCACCAGGGCCGCCGCCGGGAGGTTCGCGGGGTCCACGCCGCCGACCTGCGCGAAGGTCAGCTGCCAGGCGGTGTCGCGGGCGATGTCGTGCAGCCACAGGTCGCTCGGCCGCGTCGCGTCGGCGTGCGAGAACAGCACCAGGTTCCCGTTGTTGGAGAACTCCTCGAACCTCGTGGTGCCCCGCCGCGGGCCGATGGCGAGCCGGTGCGAGCCGTCGGGGTGCACCAGGTACGTCGCGACGCGGCCGTCGACGTCCTCGGAGTACGCGATGTTCCCGCGCACCGACCACCCGGCGGTCTCGACCGGCCACGCACCCGTGTCGAGCCAGCGCAGGGAATCGGTGGCCACCGTGAGGATCACGAGCCTCGGCAGCCCGTCGCGCGCGTCCGAGATCAGCAAGAGCTCCCGGTCGTCGGGGGAGAAGGCGACGGGCGTGAACGCCTTCGACCCGGCGTGCGCCGTGAGGAGCCGGGTCTGGCCCGAGGAGACGTCGAGCAGCACGGCATCGACGTCGGCGAAGTCGTCGGTCCGGGCGAGCGCGAGGAAGCGGCTGTCGTGCGACCACACGCCGGCCACGGTGCTCACCGAGTCGGACGTGACGCGGCGGGCGCGCGCGGTGGCGAGGTCGCGCAGCCAGACCTCGAAGTGTCCCGGCCGGCCCGAGTCGGACGCGTACGCCAGGAAGCGCCGGTCGTCCGAGAAACCGATGATCCGCTCGCGCGCGCCGGGTGGCCCCGGGATCTCGGCCGGCTCGCCGCCGGCGCTCGGCACGGAGAACAGCCGGTAGCGCTCGTTCCCCCCCGAGTCCTGCTCGAACGCCAGGCTGGCCCCGTCCTTCGCCCACGCGGCGCCCGCCACCGGGGCGTCGCCGAACGTCAGCGCCACCGGCCAGCCGCCCGCCGCGGGCACCTTCCAGATCTGGCTGCGGCCGGTGACGTCCGACCGGAACGCCACCCAGCGACGGTCGGGCGAGATGCCGATCGCCGCGTGCTGCACGATGTGCGCGAACTGGGCGACCGCATACGGGGGCGCGCCGGGACGGGAGGCGCTGGTTACCACGTCGTCCGGGGCCGGACCGTTCCCGGGCCGGCCTCCGCAGGCCGAGACGGCGATGCACAGCGCGGCGAAGCGCACGACTCTCATCGGCACACTCCCCAGCGGGCCGGTGCGGCACGCCGCCGCGCCGGGCTTGGACGCCGCGCGCCGCGCCGGCTCAGCGCGGCGGCAGCAGATCGCCCCACAGATCCCAGTGCCAGGCCGCGACGCGGTTCCCGGTCCTCGGGTCCCGCAGCGGCTTGTGCTGCAGCCAGCGGGCGTCGAGCCCTACCGCCCGCCCCCATGCGACCAGCCGCTCGCGGTCGCTGCTCACCAGGTGGGCCATCGGCCGGTCGTCCAGCGTGAAGCGATGCAGCCAGAGCCCGCCGTCCAGGGCGTGCACCAGGCCGTCGCGCCGGCGGTGGAATTCCTGCCAGGACTCCGGGTTGTCGGCCACCGGGCACCACCGTCGCGAGGGTTCGAGCGCGCGCCGGCCGGTGTGCGCCGCGGGCGCTATTGTATCGCGGGGCCCGGGAGCCGGGCAAGCACTCAGCCGGCCTTCGCGTCCAGCCAGTTCGCGCCGATGCCCACGCTCGCGACCAGCGGCACCCGCAGGTCCGCCGCCCGTTCCATGCACTCCTTGACGACCCCCGCGACCGGCTCCGCCTCGGCCTCCGGCGCCTCGACCAGCAGCTCGTCGTGGACCTGCAGCAGCAGCCGCGCGCCGAACCGCGCGCGCAGCGCGTCGGCGACCCGGATCATCGCCACCTTGATGAGATCGGCGGCCGAGCCCTGCAGGGGGGAGTTGGTGGCGGTCCGCTCGCCGAAGGCGCGGATGTTGTGGCTCTTGTCGCGCAGCTCCGGGATGTAGCGCCGCCGGCCGAGGATGGTCTCGACGTAGCCCCGCGCGCGCGCCTCGGCCACGGTGCGGTCCAGGTAGGCCCGCACGCCGGCGAACCGGGTGAAGTAGTCGTCGATGAACCGCCGGGCGTCGTCGTACGCGATGTTGAGCTGCCGCGCGAGCGCGTGCGGGCCCTGGCCGTAGATGGTGGCGAAGTTGATCGTCTTCGCGCGGGCGCGCATCTCCGGCGTGACGGCGTCGGCGGCCACGCCGAAGATCAGCGCCGCCGTCTGCCGGTGGATGTCGCCGCCGGCGAGGAAGGCGTCCACGAACGCCGGGTCGCCCGAGAGGTGCGCCAGCAGGCGCAGCTCGATCTGCGAGTAGTCGGCGACCACGAACCGGTGGCCGGCGCGCGGAACGAAGCCGCGGCGGATGGCCTCGCCGCGCGCCGAGCGGACCGGGATGTTCTGCAGGTTGGGGTCGCTCGAGCTCAACCGCCCGGTCGCCGCGCCGATCTGGTTGAACGAGGTGTGGATCCGGCCGGTTGCGGGGTTGACCTCGCTCGGCAGCACGTCCAGGTAGGTGCTCAGGAGCTTGGAGATCTCGCGGTACTCCAGCAGCAGCCGGGGCACCGTGTGCCCCAGCCCCGCCAGCTCCTCGAGCACCTCGGCGTCCGTGGACGCGCCCGTCTTGCCCTTCTTCAGCACCGGCAGCTGGAGCTTCTCGAACAGCACGTGCCGCAGCTGCGGCGTCGAGTTCAGGTTGAAGGAGACGCCCGCCTCGTCGCAGATCCGGCGCTCGATCGCCACCAGCTCGGCGCGCATCTCGGACGCCAGACGGGCGAGGTGCGCGGCGTCGATCGCGATCCCCTCCCACTCCATGTCCGCCACGACGCCGATGAGCGGCGTCTCCACCTCGCGGAACAGCCGCTCGAGGCTGTGGTCGGCGAGCGTCGGCGCGAACCGCTCCCGCAACCGGAGCGCGTAGTCCCCGGCGGCGCACACCGCCTCGGCGGCCTCGCGCACCGGAACCTCGGCGAAGCTCCGCTGCTCGCGCCCCTTCCCGACCAGCTCTTCCCGCGGGCGGAGCCGCACGCCGAAGTGCTCCAGGGCCAGCGCGTCCAGCGCGTGCGACCGGCGGCCGGGCTCGATCATGAAGCTCGCGATCATCGTGTCGAAGGCCGTCCCGCGCAGCTCGACGCCTGCACGGCGCAGCACCAGCAGGGCGTACTTGAGGTCGTGGCCGACCTTGGCGACCGCGGCGTCGCCGAGCAGCGCCGCGAGGCTCGCCAGCGCCGGCGACGACAGCGGCGGCAGGTTCACCACCTCGCCCGTGGCGAGGATGTCGGGCGGCGCGCGATGGGCGAACGGCAGGTACGCCGCGGCGCCCGGCGCCGCGGCGATCGCGAGCCCGACGAGGTCGGCCCGCATCGGGTCGGGCGACGAGCCTGCCACGGCCAGCGCGAAGGAGCCGGCCGCGCGCGCCTGCCGCACCGCCTCCTCCACCGCGGCCGTCGTTTCCGCGACGGCGTAGGCGCCGGCGGCCTCGGCTCGGCCTTCGCTCTCCCCCAGCGTCCGGACGAGGGACTGGAATTCCAGGTCCGAGAGCAGCGCGAGTAGCGCCGCGCGATCGGGGGATTGCGCGGCGAGCGCCGGCAGCTCCAGCCGCACGGGCACGTCGCGGCGCAACGTCACCAGCTCCCGCGACAGGCGCGCCCGGTCCGCGTCGTTCGTCAGCGCCTCGCGCACCCGCTTCTGCTCGACGTCGGACGCATGGGACAGGATCGCGTCCAGGGTGCCGTACGCCTGGAGGAGCTTCACGGCCGTCTTTTCGCCGACGCCGCGCACGCCGGGCACGTTGTCCGCGGTGTCGCCCACCAGCGAGAGGAAGTCCACCGTCTGCTCGGGAGGGACGCCGAGCCGCTCGGCCGCGTTCGCGGTGGTCACCAGCTGCTCCTCCACCGCCGCCGGCCCGCCGCGGCCGGGGTTGAGGAGGCTGACGTGCGGACCGACGAGCTGGTAGAAATCCTTGTCCCCCGAAACGATCACGATCTCGAGGCCGGCCGCCGCCCCGCGCTCGGCCAGCGTCGCGATGACGTCGTCCGCCTCGTAGCCCTCGACCGTGACCAGGGGAATCCGGAACGCCCGGAGCAGCGCCTCGACCCGGGTGAGCGAGTGGTCGAAGTCCTGCTGCAGCTCCTCGTCGAGCTTCTCGCGGGTGGCCTTGTAGTCCGGGAAGCGCTCGTGCCGGAAGCTCGTGCCGGCATCGTGCACCCAGGCCACGTAGTCCGGCCGGTGCTGCTCGGCCAGGCGCAGCAGGAAGTTGGTGATCCCCCACGCCACCGACGTGTTCTCGCCCCGGCTGGTCGTGAGCGGCCGCGCGAGCATGGCGAAGAACGCGCGGTAGATGAGCGCGTAGCCGTCGACGAGGTAGAGGCGCGCCGGCGCCGTCATCGCGGTGCGCCCGCGCTCATCCCAGCCACCACAGCGTCGCGCCGACGCCCAGCGGAATGGCGACGTTGTCCGCCCCCGGCCACGGCGCCCGCTCCGCCAGGGCCGCGACCAGGGCGGCGGCCGCCGTCGGTGCGGCCGGGACGCCGGTGAGCAGCAGCACGAGCGCCGCCGTCACGGCGCAGGCGGCCGAGCCGGCCAGCGACTTGCCGCCGCCCGACCCGAGCCGCGAGCCGACGGCCGCCGCCATCGGGTCCGCGAGCGCCGCGACGAGGATCGCGCGCTCCGCCGCCGGCACGGGGAACAGCCACCAGGACAGGGCGAACCCGGCGGCCAGCAGCGAGGCGCCGCTCACCGCCGAGGTCTCGCGCGGCCGGAACGCGCCGCCGGCGAGCCGCTCGAGGGCGGCCCGGAACGCGGGCCGGCGCCGGCGCCCGAGCTCGGCGGCCGCCGCCGCCGCGACGAGCGCGCCGAACGCCGGCGTCGCCACGCTCGGCCCCAGCGCCGCCGCCAGCGGACCCAGGACGCCGGCCGCCGCATGCAGGGCGCGCCGCGTCAGCTCGCTGGGGGCCGCGCCGGCGCCCGGGTCCCGCTCCGCGGCCCCGGGAACCGTCGCTCCCGCCGGCGGCTTCACCGCGTGGAGCGGCGCAGGCGGTTGACGAGCTGGTCGAACTCGGACCGCGATCCGGGATCCAGCCGCAGGCGGCCGAACCCGGCGTCGTCCACGAAGTAGAGGGCGAGGTTGCGCTGGTCGTAGGTCCACTCGATGTAGCGGCCGCGTCCCCGAAAATCGGGCCGCGGATCGAGCACCTGGTCGGGCGGTCCGAGCGTGATGTACACCTCGCCGCGGTCCGTGAGCCAGCCCGGCACGCCTTCGTCGCGGAACTGATCGTTGGCCGAGAGCAGCCGGGCGAAGTAGCGATCGAGGGCCTCGTTCTCCGGCGTCGCAGGATCCGGATCGGTGTCGTGCAGGAACTTCCGCCACGCCGCCGCGCGCTGCTCGGGCGGCGTGCGCGCCAGTGCCTTGAGCGTGTCCGCCGAGGTGAAGTAGCGGAGCAGGGACAGCATCTCGTCGAAGTTGGCCGTGATCCACTGGCCGGAGAACGCCACCAGGAACGGCGCCCGGGCCACGACGTCGCCGCCGGCGACGCCGACCTGCATCTCGTGGCGCCCCAGGGCGAGGTTCGACGGCGCGACCGCGAACACGAACGGCCGGAGCGCCGCCGCCGAGTCGATGCGCGTCGTGTCCGCCCACACCGGCTCCCCCACGCTGTCCAGCGCCGCCGCCACGAGCCGGCTGCCCGCCGGCAGCCCGTACGTCTCGACGTAGAACCGCAGCGAGTCCGTGCCGTAGTCCACCGTGCTGCGCGGGTTCGCGACCAGGTCGGGGGTCGCGCCGAGATCGGCGCGCGGCGCCGCCCGGTACACGGCGACGGGCGTGGCGATGGCCGGGGCCTCGAGGCGCGGAACGGTGAACGGTCCCTCGTACCGACCCACGCCGGGGCCGTTCTGGTCGCGCACCACGATCGACAGCTGGTAGGCTCCGGCGGGCACCGGGAAGAAGCCCTGGTAGATGATGCTCTCTTCCGCCCGCTGCGTCTCGGCGAACGTGCCCACCACCACGCGCTCGTCGCGCACGACCTGCTGCACCAGCAGGGTTCCCTGCCGGAAGGCCAGCTCGACGCGGTAGGCCGCCGCGAAGCCGTCCGTCGCGCGCTGGAAGGTCAGATACCGGTTCTGCATGGAGAGCGCGACCACGGCGAGCGCCGTGTCGGGCGAGCGCCCGGCCAGCAGGCGCGCGTTGCCCACGAAGCGGATCTGACCGACGCCGGTCACGTACCCCAGGCGCCGGTACACGATCGAGGGATCGAACAGGGCCGCCACCTGCGCGGTCGCCGGCTCGCTCGGCGCGGGCGCACCGACGCGCTGCCACGGCCCACACGCGTACGCGGCCAGGAGCGTGGAGGCGAAGGCGAGGCGACGGACGACGCTGGACGTGGGAGCCTCGACGCGACGAGGGGCGGGCTGTTTCGGCCAAGCTACGGGCCCCGGCCCGGCCGAGTCAAGCCGCCGTCGCGTCTTCACTTGCCGCGTCCGCACGGGCACGGTACATTCGCGCGATCTCATGCAATCCGAAGACCTGACCGGCACAACCGTCGCGGGCTACCAGCTGCTGGAGCGGGTGGGTGAAGGGGGCACGGCGACGGTGTACCGGGCCCAGCACCCCTCGCGCGGCGTGTGCGCGGTGAAGATCCTGCGATCGAAGCTGCGCGGCGACCGCACGGCGGTGCAGCGCTTCCTCCGCGAGGCGGAGTTCGGCGCCCGCGTCTCGCACACGGCCGTCGTCCAGACGTACGATTTCGGCGAGGCGCCCGGGGGCCTGCACTACCTCGCGCTCGAGTGGGCGGACGGCGAGCTGCTCGCCAAGTTCGTCCGGCGCTCCGGGCCGGTGGCGCTGGGTCTGGCGGCGACGATCGTGCGCCACGTGGCCGACGGGCTCGCGGCCGCCCACGCCGCCGGGATCATCCACCGCGACCTCAAGCCCGAGAACATCATCTACGACCCGCGGACGCAGCGGGCGCGGCTGCTCGACTTCGGCATCGCGCGCGACGCGGACATGACACCGGCCGAGCGACTGACCCGGACCGGCTTCTTCGTCGGCACGCTGCAGTACGTGGCCCCGGAGGCCCTGTCGGGGGAGCTGGTCGGCGAGGCCGCCGACATCTACTCGCTCGCCACCATCACCTATTTCCTGCTCACCGCCCAGCTGCCCTACGTCGCGAAATCGCCGCGCGAGCTGTTCCACCAGCTGCTGACGCAGCCACCCATCCCGCTCGCGCAGGCGCGGCGCGACCTCGCGTTCCCGCGCGCGGTCGAGGACGCCGTGATGAAGGGGTTGAGCCGCGAGCCCACCAAGCGGCAGCCGAGCGTCGCGGCCTTCGCCGACGAATTCGCCGCGGCGGCCACGCAGCCGCTGGACGTGCCGCGCGCCGGACTGCTCGGCTCGATCAAGGGGTTGTTCGGCTCCCGCGCCTGATGCCGTGACGGCGACCGCCGCGGACGCGCGGGCACGCCTGCTGGCCCTGCTCAGAGCCCGTTCGGTCCTCCGGGGCGACTTCGTCCTTTCGTCCGGCCGCCGCTCGTCCCACTACATCGACTGCCGCCGCACCACGATGCACGCCGAAGGGCTCGCGCTGGTGGGCGAGCTCGGGGTGGCCGCCATCCGCGAGGCGGGCTGGGACGCGAGCCTGGTAGGCGGGCTCACCCTCGGCGCCGATCCGGTGGCTTACGCCATCGCGCGGGCCACCGCCGGCACGGCGGCGCCGATCCACGCCTTCACCGTGCGCCGCGCGGCGAAGACCCACGGCGCCGGGAAACGGATCGAGGGGTGCTTCGAGCCCGGCGCGACCGTCGTGGTGGTGGAGGACGTG
>DASPSV010000036.1:0-35719 GCA_035623755.1 Gemmatimonadales bacterium | reverse complement strand
GCGCAGCTTGAGCCGGACGTCGTCGCCCCGCGGCAGCGACGCCAGCGCGGGCCGCACGGCCTCCCAGAGCGCCGACACCTCTTCGCGCGCGATCGCGCAGCGCTCGAGCGGGATCACGCGGCCCGGATCGCGGAAGTCGTGGAAGCCGGCCGCCGGGCCGGCCGCGGTCCAGCGCACCGTGAGCGTGATCGTGGCCCGGTAGGCGAGCTGGCGCGGGCTCGCCGCCACCTCCGGGTCCGTGACCTCGAGGCCGCCGAGGCGGCGCAGGGCGTCGCCCACGATGCGGCCCTTCGCCTCGCGTTGCGCGTCCGCGGAGAGGTGCTGCCACTGGCAGCCGCCGCAGCCGTCGCGGGCGAAGTGCGCGCACGGCGGCTCCACGCGGCCGGGGCCCGGCGCGAGGACCGCGGCCGCGCCGGCGTTGGCGTGGCGGCGCCGGCGGCGGACGTTCCCGAGCGCCACGAGGTCGCCCGGGGCCGTGCGCGGGACGAACACCGCCATCCCGTCGGCGAGCCGGCCGACGCCGTCCCCGCCCGCGGCCAGCGACGCGATCCGCACCGTCTCGGGACCCCGCCCCGTCCCTGCCTCGCTCACGCGCGCTCCATGACGAAAGCGCCGCCCGGATGCCGGGCGGCGCCTCGCACTCCTGGGCCGGTCCTGCTCAGGCGCTCGGCGGCTCGCCCGCCTCGGCCGCCGGCGCTTCCGGCGCCGCGGCCTCGCCGCCCTCCGCGCCCGCACCCTCCGCCTCGATCGGCGGCTTCTTGATCTCGCGCAGCGGCTCGTCCGGGAACTCGATCGCCGCGAGCACGATGCGGTGGTGGATGGGGTCCACCTCGAGCACCTTCAGCACCACCACCTGCCCTTCCTTCACGGCGTCGCCCGGCGTCTGGATGTCCGCGACCCCGAGCTGGCTCATCGGGACGAACCCCTCGATGTCGTTGCCGAGGTCCACCACGACGCCCTTGTCCATCAGCCGCACCACGTGGCCCTTGATCTCCATGCCCACGGGGTACGTCTCGCCGATCTTGAGCCACGGGTCCTCCTCGGCCTGCTTGAGGCCGAGCGAGATCCGCTTGTTGTCCGCGTCGATGTTGAGGATCACCACGTCCACGGTGTCGCCCTTCTTCACCACCTCGGACGGGTGCTGGACGCGCTTGGTCCACGACATGTCGGAGATGTGGATCAGCCCGTCGATGCCCGGCTCGATCTCGACGAACGCGCCGAAGCTGGTGAGGTTGCGGACCTTGCCGCTGATCCGCGTGCCCACCGGGTACTTGAGCGGGAGCACCATCCAGGGATCCTGCTCGGTCTGCTTCATGCCGAGCGAGATCTTCTCCTCGGTCTCGTCCACCTTCAGGACCACCGCCTCGATGGTCTCGCCGATGGAGACGATCTTCGAGGGGTGCCGCACGTTGCGGGTCCACGACATCTCGGAGATGTGGACCAGGCCCTCGATCCCCGGCTCGAGCTCGATGAACGCGCCGTAGTTGGTGATCGAGACCACCTTGCCCTGCACCCGCGTGCCGACCGGGTACTTGCCGGCCACGTTCGCCCACGGGTAGGGCTGGAGCTGCTTGAGGCCGAGCGAGATGCGCTCGCGCTCCCAGTCGATGTCGAGGATCTTGACCTCGAGCTCCTGCCCGAACTTCACCATCTCGCTCGGGTGGGAGACGCGGCCGTACGACATGTCGGTGATGTGGAGCAGGCCGTCCACGCCGCCGAGGTCGATGAAGGCGCCGAAGTCGGTGATGTTCTTGACCACGCCCTTCCGGACCTGGCCCACCTCGAGCTCCTTCATCAGCTTCTCGCGCTTGGTGGCGCGCTCGGCCTCGAGGATGACGCGGCGCGAGACCACGATGTTGCGGCGGCGCTTGTTGAGCTTGATGATCTTGAACTGGTAGGTCTGGCCGAGCAGCTCGTCGATGTTGGGCACGCGCCTGAGGGCGATCTGCGAGCCCGGCAGGAAGGCGTCCACGCCCATCAGGTCGACGACCACGCCGCCCTTGATCTTCTTGACCAGCGTGCCCTCGACCGGCTCGTCGTTCTCGTACGCCACGCGGATGCGCTCCCACACCCGCATGAAGTCGGCCTTCTTCTTCGACAGGACGACGGCGCCCTCGTTGTCCTCGAGGTTCTCGAGGAACACCTCGATCTCGTCGCCTTCCTTGAGGGCCCGCGCGTCCTTGAACTCCTCGATCGGGACGGCGCCCTCGGACTTGAAGCCCACGTCGAGGATCACCGCGTTGTCCGTCACGCGGAGCACCTTCGACTTGACGATCTCGCCCTCCTCGATGTGCTGGAGGGTGCCCTCGTACATCGCCATCATCTGGGCGTACTGCTCCGGCGAGTAGGTCTCGTCGTACAGGTCGGCCCGGACGTTGAGCTTGGTCGTCGAAGGCGGAACGGCGGGGGTGGCGGACGCCGCGGCCTCCGGGGCGTCCTCGTCTTGGGTCACGGTAGACACTGCAACCTCGGCGCGCCAGAGCCGGCGCGGGAACGGGTGTCGGCGTGCGCCGGCCCCAATGGCAGGCGCGCGTAGCCGTGAAGGTTACCCGCCATCCGGGGTCCGGTCAAGCAACGCGGAGCCCGGCGGAGGTGATCCGCTCAGGGCGGCGCGGCCCCGCGGGCGGCCCGCCGCCGCGCCATCTCCACCACCGCCCGCACCTGCTCCTCGAAGCTCAGCGTCGTGGTGTCGAGCAGCGCCGCGTCGGCGGCCCGCGCCAGCGGCGCCACGCCGCGGGACGCGTCGTGGTCGTCGCGGCGGACCAGGTCCCGCGCCTCGGCCGTGAGGCTCCCCGCGTCGGCCGCGCGGCCCTGCTCCGCCAGGCGGCGGCGGGCACGCTCGGCGGGATCGGCGACGAGGAACACCTTCACCTCCGCGTCGGGAAAGACCGCGGTCCCGATGTCCCGGCCGTCGAGCACCACGCCGCCGTCCGGGACGGCCGCGCGGATCACGGCGTTCACGAACTCGCGCACCGGGCCCATCGCGGCCACGCGCGACACCTCGCGCGTCACGGCCTCCGTGCGCAGCTCGTCGCCCAGCACGGCGCCCCCCAGGGTCACCCGCGCGGTGCTCCCCGCCGCGAGCGGCGCCAGCCCCAGCCCGCGCCCGCGCGCCGCCGCGACGATGTCCGGCGCCCGCCAGCGCTCCGGCGGACCCGGCAGCTCGAGCGCGAGCAGCGTCATCGCCCGGTACAGCGCGCCGCTGTCCACGTGGGCGAACCCGAGGGCGGCCGCCACCGCCCGCGCCGTGGTGCTCTTGCCGCTCGCGGCCGGACCGTCGATCGCGACGACCGGGCGGCTACGAAGCGTGGAGGACACGGGCGAGGTCCCGGAAGAAGTCGGGATACGAGATGCCGACCGAGCGCGCGTCGTCGAGCTCGACCTCGGCGCCCGGCACCGTGCCGAGCACGGCGAACGCCATCGCCAGGCGGTGGTCGCCGGCCGTGACCACCCGGCCCCGCGGCGGGTCGGGGCGGCCCTCCACGAACAGCGTGTCGCCCTCGGTGCGCGCCGACACGCCCAGCGCCGCCAGGTTCGAGGCCACGAGCGCCAGGCGGTCGCTCTCCTTCACCCGCAGCTCGCCGACGCCGCGGAACACCGACGTCCAGCCGGGCTCGGCGCGCGACGCCAGGCAGGCGAGCAGCGGCACCTCGTCCACCAGGCTCGGGATCTCGTCCGCCTCGACCACGGCGGGCGTGAGCGGCGCCGGCCGCGCGACCAGCGTCGCGCCCGGCTCGCCGCAGCTCACCCAGCGGTCCCGCAGCTCCACCGGCGCGCCCATCCGCTCGAGCACCCGCAGGAATCCGGCGCGGGTCGGATTGACGCCGACGTTCTTCACGACCACCTCGCCCGCCTCCGCGAGCACGCCGGCCGCCAGCAGGTAGGCGGCCGAGGAGAGGTCGCCGGGAATGTCGCCGTCGAAGGCGGGCAGGGCGTCCACGGGCTCGACGGACGTGGTGGTGCCGTCCACCGTCACCCGGACGCCCAGCAGCCGCAGCAGCCGCTCGGTGTGGTCGCGCGAGATCACGGGCTCGGTGACCGAGACCGGGACGCCACCCACGAGGCCCGCGAGCAGCAGGCAGGTCTTCACCTGCGCGCTCGCCACCGGGCTGTTCCAGGCGAGCGGTGCGAGCGCGCCGCCCCGGACGGCGAGGGGCAGCCGCTCGCCGTCCGCGGCCCGGATCGCGGCCCCCATCGCGCGCAGCGGCTCGGTGACGCGCGCCATGGGCCGGCGCCGGAGGCTGCGGTCGCCGGTGAGCTGCGACTCGAAGGCGTGCCCGGCCAGGAGCCCGAGCAGCAGCCGGGCGGTGGTGCCGGAGTTGCCGCAGTCGAGCGCGCCGTCCGCGGCCCGGAACGGCCGCAGCCCGGCGCCGGCGACCGTGACGGCCTTCCCGCCGCCGAGCGGGCCGACCGCGATGCCGAGGCGGCGCAGCGCGGCCGCCGTCGAGCGGGTGTCGCCCGCGGCGAGCGCGCCGGTGAAGCGGCAGCGGCCGCCGGTGAGCGAGGCCACGAGCAGCGCCCGGTGGGTGATGGACTTGTCGCCCGGCACCGCGACTTCGCCGGCGGCGATCAGCGGCCCCTCACCGCCCCGCCCGGCTGGAGGCCCGGGCGCACGGGGGCACCGGAAGAGGAATGCACGCGGCCACAATACACGGGACCAAACGAAACGGGGAGGGCTCTGCCCCTCCCCGTGACGGCTCTCCCGTGCCCCCGTGCCCCGGAGCCCCGTGCCTCCCGCGTCAGCGCGCCGCGCCCACCGCCCCGAAATCGGGAATGAACGACGTGAGGAGATCCTCGTAGGTGGCCCCGCCCTTGGCCGTCGCCTTGCCGCGCACGGCCAGCTGCCGGGCGATGAGGCTGGGCCGCTCGTCCTTCCAGAGGAGCCCGAGCGTGATGTGCTCGTGCGGATCCTCGAAGGCGATCGCGCGCGCCTGCTCGCGCTTGGTGAAGTCGAAGCCCTCGGGCGTGCGCCGCACCCGCTCTTTCACCCAGTCGAACTGCTGGCGGCCGCGGAAGACCGGGCACGGCGAGATGAGGTGCACGAACGAGAATCCGGGGTGCTCGATGGCCTGCGCAATGAGCTCGACCGACGTCTTCACCTCGGCGGAGAACGACCGGGCGATGAACGTGGCGCCGCACGCGAGCGCCATGAGCACCGGGTTCATCGGCTCCTCGATGTTCCCGTACGGGCTGGTCTTGGTCACCTCGTCCGTGGGCGTCGTGGGCGAGACGTGGCCCTTGGTCAGCCCGTAGATCGAGTTGTCCATGCACACGTAGGTGATGTCCACGTTGCGGCGCGCCGCGTGCACGAAGTGCTGGGTGCCGATGGCGAACCCGTCGCCGTCGCCGCCCACCGCGAGCACCGTGAGCGCGGGGTTCGCCACCTTGATGCCCGTGGCGATCGGGATCGCGCGCCCGTGGATCGCGTTGAACGAATACGTGTTGACGTAGCCCGGCAGCCGCGACGAGCAGCCGATGCCGCTCACGATCATCGTGTGGTCGGGATCGAGGTTCAGCTTGGCGAGCGCCTGGTAGACCGCCGCCACGACGCCGAAGTCCCCGCAGCCGGGGCACCACACCGGGTGCAGGTCGGCCTTGTAGTCCTTCTGCGTCAGCTGGGAAACCGCCTGGTGCGCCATGGATCCCTCGTTCAGTCGGCCGCCATGGGCTGCGCCTGCGGCCGGAGGAAGCCGCAGACCTCGCCCACGCCGAGCGGCGCCGCGCCGGCCCGCGAATGCCGGACCAGCCGTGCGGCCAGCTCCGGCCGCAGCACGCTGCGCAGGTAGGTGTGGAATTGCCCCGAGAACGACACCTCGACCACGTGAATCGCCTTCTTCCCCTCGAGCTCGCGCTCGATCCGCTCGACCGGGAACGGCGAGAGCAGCCGCGGAATCACCGCGCGCACCCGCAGCCCGTCCGCCTTGAGCCGCTCGACCGCCTCGAGCACCGCGCCCTTCGCGGCGCCCCACGCCACCACGGCGACGTCGGCCTTCGGATCGCCGGCCACCAGGGTGAGGTGCGCGTACTGGTCGGGCACCGGCTGCAGCTTGCGGGCGCGCTTCTCGCTCATCTGCTGGTGCACCGCCGCCCCCGAGACCGGCCAGCCGCGCTCGTCGTGCTCGAGCCCGCTCATCAGGTAGTTGCCCCGCGCCTGCCCCGGGACGGTCATCGGGCTCACGCCGCCGTCGGTCATCGCGTAGCGCTTGAAGCCGTGGTGCGGGTCCACCGCCGCCAGCTCGGCCTCGGTGGCCAGCCGGCGGTTCACCACCTTCACCGCCGCCAGGTCGAACGGGGGGATCGCGTCGGTGCGGTGCCCGATGGCCTGGTCGGACAGCACCAGCACCGGCGTCTGGTACTCCTCGGCGATGTTGAAGGCGTCCACCGCCACCGAGAAGCAGTCGTCCACGTCGGTGGTCGAGAGCACCACCTTCGGCGCGTCGCCGTGGGTGCCGTAGATCCCCTGCAGCAGGTCCGCCTGCTCCGTCTTGGTCGGGATGCCCGTCGAGGGACCGACCCGCTGCACGTTGAGCACCACCAGCGGCAGCTCGGCCATCGACGCGAGGCCCAGCGCCTCGAGCTTCAGCGAGATGCCCGGGCCCGACGACGCCGTCAGCGCCTTCACGCCCGCCGTCGTCGCGCCGATCGCCATCGAGATCGAGGCCAGCTCGTCCTCGGGCTGCATCATCGTGCCGCCGAACTTCGGCAGCTCCTTGCCGAGCCACTCCATCACCTCGGACTGCGGGGTGATCGGGTAGCCGGCGAAGAACCGGCACCCGGCCACCAGCGAGCCGAAAGCGAAGGCGTCGTTGCCGGAGATCACCATCCGGGCCTCGCCTTCCTTCACCGTCACGTGCGCCGCCGCGTGGTGGTGCTCCGCCGCCACCGCCACGCCGGCGTCGAGCGCCGCGATGTTGGCGGCCACCACCTGCTCGCCCTTGCGGCCGAACTTCTTCTCGATCGCCCGCGCAAAGCCGTCGCGCGGCAGGTTCAGGGCCCCGGCCAGCACCCCGACCGCCACGATGTTCTTGGCCAGCGCGCTGCCGCCCTTCTCCACCGCGAGCTTCTCGAACGGCACCCGGATCACCGCCGCCTTCCGGCTCTCCGGCAGCGGGATCTGCTCGGGCGGCGTCTGGTCCATCTCGTCCACGAAGATCAGCGTCTCCGCGCCCGGCACGAGCTCGGTGCGGAAGCGACCGTAGTCCGCCCAGTTGAACGCGATGAGCACGTCGAGGTCGTCGCCCTGGCTCAGCACCCGCTTCGAGGAGAGCCGCACCCGCACCGACGACTCGCCCCCGCGGATCTGCGGGCCGAAGGACTTCACCAGCATGCCGAACAGGCCTTCGTGCGCCCCGACCTGGATCAGCAGCTCACCCGCGGAAACCACCCCGTCGCCCCCGGCGCCGGCGATTCCCACGATGAGGTCGTTACGCGACATCTTCACCCCTCCAATCCCGACTGCGATGCCGGGAATTCGGGAAGAGCCCAATCTAATTGAGTTTGACGCAGCGGACAAAGCACGCAACCTTCATATGCAATGACCGCGCCACGCCCGACGCCGCACCCCTCCGCCAACCCCGCGGGCGCCCGGTTTCCGCGTGACGCATGGCTGCTCGTGGCCCTCGAGCGGGAGAAGCTGCTGCCGCCCGACGCCGCGGAGCAGTTCCGTCGCCAGGCACCGGAGTGGGTGGCGACGGCGGTGATCCAGAAGGGCTGGGTCGCGGCCGACCTGGTGGTGAAGACGGCGGCGCGCGCGGCGCACGTGACGGCGGCGAACCTGGCCCAGGTCGATCCCACCGCGCTGCAGTTCGTGCTCGAGGGCGTGGCGCGCCAGTACGCGGTGCTCCCGCTCTCGGCGACCAACCGGGTGATCCGCATCGCCACCGCCGATCCGCTGAACCTCGACGCCGAGCAGGCGCTCGGCTTCGTGTCCGGCCGGCAGGTCGAGTTCCAGTACGCGCTGCCGTCGCTGCTCATGCAGCGGCTCAACGAGGTCTACCGGCCCGAGCGCCCGATCGAGCGGCTGGTGGGCGGACTGGTGACCGGGACGGTCGAGGTCGCCGGCGAGGCCGCGGCCGCGCCGCCCGCGTCGGGCGTCGAGGCGCCGGCCGCACGGCTGGTGGACGCGACGATCGCCGACGCGGTGCGCGAGCGCGCCAGCGACGTCCACTTCGAGCCGTCGGAGCAGGGGCTCGTGATCCGCTACCGGATCGACGGCGTGCTCAAGGAGGTGATGCGGGTGCCGGCGGCCACGGCGGGCTCCGTCGCGCGGCGACTCAAGGTGATCGCGCGGCTGGACATCGCCGACCCGCTGCACCCGCACGAGGGGCGCGCCACCGCCAAGGTGGAAGACAAGACCTGGGACCTCCGCGTCTCGACCGCGCCGGTCGGGCGGCTGGGCGAGAGCGTGCTGGTGCGGCTGCTCGATCCCTCGGCGCCGCTCACGTCCGTCGCCGAGCTGGGGCTGTGGCCGGACGAGCGGGCCGCGTTCGAGGGGCTGCTGGCGGCGCGCGACGGCGCGATCGTCGTGGTGGGCCCGACCGACAGCGGGACCACCACCACGGTCTACGCGGCGTTCCTGCGCGCCCACCAGCGCGCGGGCAACGTGGCCACGGTCGAGGCGCCGATTGAGTTCCGCCTCCAGGGCGTCAACCAGATCGAGGTCGCCCAGAAGGGCAAGTTCACCTTCGCCGAGGGCCTGCGCTCGGCGCTGCGCCAGAATCCCGAGGTGATCCTGGTCGGCGAGATCGGCGACCCGGAGACGGCGGAGGCGGCGTGGCAGGCGGCGCGGACCGGGCGGCTGATCCTCTCCGTGCTGCGCACGCGCGGGGTGGCGGCGACGATCGGGCGGCTGCGCGAGTTCGGCCTCGACGACCGCGTGATCGCCTCCTCGCTGCGCGGCGTCGTGGGCCAGCGGCTCATCCGGAAGCTGTGCGCCAAGTGCGCCGTGCCCGCCGAGGTCGCGACGCTGCCCCCGCCCGCCCGGCCTCCGGCCGATTTCGACCACCCGGTCGCGATCCGCGCGGCCAAGGGATGTCCCGAGTGCGGCTTCACCGGCTACCGGGGGCGCGCCGCGATCCAGGAGACGCTCGCCATCGACGCGTCCATCGCCGGCTCGATCGGCACCGGGGCGGCCGGAGACGCGGTCGTGCGGGCGGGCCAGCGCTACGGCATGCGGACGCTGTGGCAGGCCGGGTTGCGCCGCGTGTGGACGGGCGAGACGTCGTACGAGGAGCTGGCCCGGGTCGTCGACGAGCCGGCCGTGGAGATCGCCCACGCCGACGCCCAGGCGGCGGCCGCGGCACCGCCCGCCACGCCGCGTGCGGCCGCGCCGGTGCTGGCGCCCGTGCACCCGCCCGCCCGGCCCGTCGTGCCCCCCGCCGTGCCCCCCGCGCCGGCGCCCCCGGCGGCCCCCGCTCCCCCGGCGGCCGCGCCCTTCGCCGCGCCGCCGCCGTTCGCCGAGATGCCGCCGGAGTCCCCGGAGGCTCCGGCGGCGCCGGAGACGCCGCCGCTGGTGCTGATCGCCGACGACGACCCGGCGATGCGCGTGCTGGTCACGACGATCATGAAGGCGCAGGGGTTCGAGGTGGCGGAGGCCGCCGACGGGCTCGAGGCGCTCGACCTGGCGCAGCGACTCTCCCCGGCCATCCTGCTGCTCGACATGGACATGCCGCGCCTCGACGGCTTCGGCGTCCTGGAGGCGCTGCGGCGCCGGCTCGCCGGGCGCGCGGTGCCGGTCGTGGTCGTGACCGTGCACGACGACCCGGCCACCGAAGCCCGCTGCATCGAGCTGGGGGCGGAGGACTACCTCACCAAGCCGATCCAGCCGTCGTCCCTCGTCGTCCGCGTCCGCGCCGTGCTCCGGCGCTCGGGAGTGCACGCCACGTGGCCAAGATCCTGATCGTCGAGGACAACCCCGACAACATGAAGCTGTTCACGGCGGTGCTCTCCATCCGGGGACACCGCGTGGTGGGGTTGCCGGGCGGCGAGGGGCTGCTGCCCACGATGCAGGCGGAGACGCCCGACGTCGTGCTGCTCGACATCCAGCTGCCGGGCGAGGACGGCTTCCAGCTGCTGGAGAAGCTCCGCGCCGCGCACGGCGCGGCGCTCGCGCCGGTGGTGGCCCTCACGGCGCACGCGATGAGCGGCGACCGCGAGAAGGCGCTGCACGCCGGCTTCAGCGGCTACCTCACCAAACCGATCGACGTCAGCACGTTCGCCAGCTCGGTCGAGGCGTTCCTCCACCACGCAGGGTGAGCGCGCCCGGACTGGCCTCGCTGGCCGCGGTCCGGCGCACGGTGGTCGCGTGCGAGCGCTGTCCGCGCCTGCGCCGCTGGTGCCTCGCCGTGGCGCGGCACAGGAAGCGCGCGTTCGCCGACCAGGCGTACTGGGGGCGTCCGGTGCCCGGGTTCGGCGACGGGCGGGCCCGCCTCCTGGTGGTGGGGCTCGCGCCCGCCGCGCACGGCGGCAACCGCACCGGGCGGATGTTCACCGGTGACGCGAGCGGGAACTGGCTGTACGAGGCCCTGCACCACCACGGGTTCGCCAACCAGGCGCGCTCGGTCTCGACCGGCGACGGCCTCGCGCTCGACGACTGCTACGTCACCGCGGCGGTCCGCTGCGCGCCGCCGGCCAACCGGCCCTCGCGGCGCGAGGCGGAGCGCTGCCGCGTGTACCTCGAGGCGGAGCTGCGCCTCCTCACCCGCATCCGGGTGGTGGTCACGCTCGGGAGGTTCGCCCACGACGCCTGGCTCGCCGCCTCGGGCTGGTCGGAGCGCCTCGCGCGCGGCCGGGCGCCGCGCTTCGCGCACGGTGCCGCCGCCCGCCTGGACGAGCGGACGCTGCTCATCGCCTCGTACCACCCCAGCCAGCGGAACACCAACACCGGCCTGCTGAGCCGCCCGATGTTCCACCGCGTGTTCGCCGCGGCCCGGCGGGCGCTGGACGCGGCGTCGTGACCGGCCGCCTGCGGCTCGGCACGGCGGCGGCGTTCCTGGTCGCCGGGGCGTGCCTGTTCGCGCGGATCGGCTCGCTGCCCCTGATCCGGCCGGACGAGGGCCGCAACGCCGAGGTCGCGCGCGAGATGAAGGACGGCGGCGCCTGGCTGGTGCCCACCTACGACGGCCTGCCCTACCTCGACAAGCCGGCGCTGTACTTCGGGATGGTAGCGGCGTCGATGGGCGCGCTGGGCGAGAGCGAGGCGGCGGCGCGGCTGCCCGGCGCGCTCGCGGCGCTCGCGCTCGTGGGCCTGGTGTACGCCTTCTGCCGCCGGGCCTGGGGCGGGCGTGCCGCCGCCCTCGCCGTCCTGGTGGTCGGCACCACGCCGCTGGTCGTGGCGTTCGCCCGGATCGTCATCTTCGACATGCCGCTGGCGCTGTTCGTGAGCGCGGCCATCATGGCGGGCTTCCGGGCCGAGGAGAGCGACGGCGCGGCGCGCGCCGCGTGGTACCTCGCGGGCGCCGCCTGCGCGGCCCTCGGCACCCTGCTCAAGGGACCGGTGGGCTTCCTCCTGCCCGTGCTCGTGCTCGTCGTCTTCAACCTCGCCGACGGGAAGCCGCGCGCGATCCTGCGGGTCTTCGCCGCCCGCAACGTGCTGCTGTTCCTCGCGCTGGTGCTGCCGTGGTTCCTCGGCCTGATCTTCGCGCGCCGCGACTTCGCCTACTACGGGCTGGTCGAGGAGTCGCTGCACCGCTTCACGACCTCCGCGTTCCACCGCACGGCGCCGTGGTGGTACTACGCGCCCGTGACCGCCGCCGTGCTGTTCCCCTGGAGCCTGCTGCTGCCGGAGTCCGTGGTGGGCGCCCTGCGCGCGCGCGCCGGCTGGACCCGCGCCGACCGGCTGCTGATCACCTGGTCGATCGTGGTCGTGCTGTTCTTCTCGGTCTCCCAGTCGAAGCTCCCCGGCTACGTGCTCACCGGCGTGGTGGCCCTCGGCATGCTCGTCGCCCGGGTGCTCGACCGCGCGTTCGAGCGCCCGGACGGCCATGCCCGCGCGCTGGTGTGGCGCGCCACCGCGGCGCTGGCCGTGATCGGCTTCGGCGCGGCGGCGGTGCTCTCGGCCGCGCTCACGCGCCCCGGCGGGATCCCGGCGCTGCTCGGGCTCGAGGCCGGCGAAGCCACGCTCCTCGGCCCCGCGACGCTGCCGCTGCTCTGGTCGGTCGGCGTGCTGGCCCTGGTGGCGATCGCCGCCTTCTGGCGGCGCTCCCTCCCGGTCGCGTGCGCGGCCTTCGCCCTGCTGCCCGCGCTGCTCCTCACGGTCGCCTTCGGCGGCGTCGAGGCCTACGCCGAGGCCGATTCGGGGCGCGCGCTCGCCGCGTCGGTGCCGGACCTGCCGCCGGGAACCGAGCTGGCCTGCCTCGAGTGCCTCCCCAACGGCGTGCCCTTCTACCTCAAGCGGACCATCACGCTGATCACCCGCGACGGCAGCGAGACCTCGAGCAACTACGTGATCTTCCTGCTCGGCCGCAGCGCGCGCTGGCCCGCGGGCGCCGTCCGCCGCGCGGACCTCGACCTGTGGCTCGCCCGCCGCGGCCCGTCCACGTTCCTGATGGCGGGCGAGCGCCAGCGCACCGCGCTCGACTCGATCGCCTGGCGCGCGTTCGCCCGCGTGACCCCGCTCGCGCCCGGCTGGTGGGGCACGCTCCTGCCCGCCCCCGAGCCCGCCGCGCCGGCGGTCCAGGCCGCGCCGACCGTTCCCGCCCCCGCCCCCGCCCCCCCGCCGACGAAGCCGGCCAGGAGGCCCTGAGATGTGCGGGGTGTGCGGGGTCGTCCGCTGGCAGGGCGGTGACGACGCCGCCGTGCGGGAGCGCGAGGTCGCGGCCATGCTCGACGCGCTCGCCCACCGCGGGCCCGACGACCAGGGGCAGCGCTCGATGGGCGCGGCGACGCTCGGCGCGACGCGGCTCGCGATCCGCGGCCTCGCCAGCGGGCAGCAGCCGATGGTGGACCGGGCGAGCGGCGTGGTGGCCGTCTGCAACGGCGAGATCGACAACCACGCGGAGCTGCGCGGCTGGCTGCGCTCGCGCGGCCGGGAGCCGGAGCAGGCGACCGACATCGCGGTGATTCCCGGGCTCTACCTGGAGCTGGGCGAGGCGTGCATCGAGCGCCTGGTGGGCGCGTTCGCCATCGCGATCTGGGACCCGCGCCGCGGCCGCCTCCTGCTCGCGCGCGACCGCGCCGGCGAGCGCCCGCTGTTCTTCGCCGCCGACGGACGGCAGGTGCGCTTCGCCACCGAGATCGCCGCCCTCGCCGCGGTCCCGGCGCAGCCGCTCACCGCCGACCCCGCGGCGCTCGCCTCGTTCCTGCGCTTCGGCTACTTCCGCTCGCCCGCGTCGCCGTTCGGCGAGGTGCGGAAGGTCGGTCCGGCCGAGCTGGTGGCGGTGGACGCCGGCGGCGCGGTCCGCCGACGGTATTGGCGCTGGACCATCGCCTCCGCACCCAAGACGCCACCCCGGGTCGACGGCTTCGACGGCGTGTTCCGCGAGGCGGTCCGGCGCCAGAGCGAGGTGGACGTCCGCTACGGCGCGTTCCTGAGCGGAGGCATCGACTCCTCGCTGGTGGCGGCGGTCGCGCGCGCCGAGCGGCCGGACTACCCGCTCAAGGCGTTCACGCTGCGCTTCAGCGAGCGCTCCTACGACGAGGGCCTGTTCGCCCAGCGCATGGCGGCGCGGCTCGGCGTCGCGTGCGACGCGGTGTGGGTCACGCCCGAGGCGTTCCCCCCGGTGCTCGCCGACCTCGTCGCCCACGCGGGCGAGCCGCTGGCGGACCCCGCCTGGGTTCCCACCGCCCTGCTGGCGCGGCGGGCCGCCGAGGAGGTCAAGGTCGCGCTCGTGGGCGAGGGCGGCGACGAGCTCTTCGGCGGCTACCCGACGTACATCGGCGCCCTGGTCTCCGAGCGTTACGCGAGGCTTCCCTCCGTAGTCAAAGGGATATGCCGGCGCCTGATCGACGCCTGGCCCCCGAGCGACAAGAAGGTCAGCATCTCGTTCCTGCTCAAGAAGTTCGTCGCTTCTGCGGACCTCGACGGGATGCAGCGGCACGCGGACTGGACGTCGAACATCGGCGCCGCGCTCCTGGCGCGCCTCGGGGTCCGCGAGCCGGTGGTCGAGCAGGAAGCCTGGGAGGCCGGCGGACTGCTCAACGCGGTGCAGCGTAACGACTTGGAGACGTCGCTCGCCGAGGGCTTGCTAACCAAAGCCGATCGGGCGAGCATGAATTCGGCGCTGGAGCTCCGGGCGCCGTTCCTGGACCGCGACGTGATAGAGTATGCAGCGACGCTCCCCCCTTCGTCGCGGGTGTCCGGTCTGACGACCAAGGTGTTCCTGAAGCGGTACGCGCTGTCGTACCTGCCGCGCGGCATCGTGCGCCGCCGCAAGCGCGGACTGTCGGTGCCGCTGTCGGGCTGGCTGCGCGGGCCGCTGCTGGAGTGGGCGCGCGCGCGCCTCGCCGCCCCGGCCCTCGCGACGGCGGGTGTCCGGCAGGATGCCGCGCTCGCGCTGCTCGACGAGCATCGTGCCAGAAAGGTGGACCATGCCCGGGCGCTGTGGACGCTGATCGTGCTGAGCGAGTGGCTCGAGTGGGCGGGACGGCGGCCGCGGGCGTGAGCGCATCCGGGCGGATGCCGCTCGCGGTCGGCCTCGTGGCCGCGGCGCTGGTGGCCTGGGCCTGGCCGGCCGTGGCGCGGGCCCAGCAGGATTCCACCCGGGGCCGGCCCGACAGCGCGCGCGTCTCGTACCGCACCGAGGACATGATCTTCGTGACGGCCGGCCGTGCGGCAGGCCTCGCGGTGGGCGACACGCTGGACGTGGTCCGCGGCGGCGGGGTCGTGGCGCGCGCGGTCGTCACCAGCGTCGCCCAGCGCACGGCTAGCGCGGCGCTGATCGCGGGCGCGAACCTCGTCGCGGTCGGCCAGACCGTGCGCTTCCTCTCGCACCCGGCGCCGCCCGCGTCGGTCGCGGTCACCCCGCCCCCGGATACGGCCGTGGCGGTCACCGTGGCGCCCGCGGACACGGCCGCGAGCGCGCCGGTGGCGGTGCGTCCCGTGCGGCCGGCGCGCTGGCGGGCCAGCATCAACCTCGACCAGAGCGCGAGCTCGGCCGGCGGGGCGCAGTCGCTGACGACCTACCAGACCACCGGCACGGTGTCGGCGAGCGGGCCGCTCGCGTCCTGGCTCTCCTTCAGCGCGCGGTCCACGACGCGGTACCGGAACGGCTCCGGCGGCCTGGCGGGGTTCGGCCTCACCGGCAGCTCGACGCTGCTCTACGAGCTGAAGGCGCGGATCGCCCCGGCCGGCGGCTGGTGGAACTTCCAGATCGGCCGCTTCGTGCCGGTGGACATTCCCTCGCTCGGGTTCGTGGACGGGGCGAGCCTGGAGGTGCAGCCGGGCGGCGGGCAGCGCCTCGGGTTCCTCGCGGGCTACGCGCCGGACGTGTTCACGATGGAGCCCTCGACGCAGGTGGCGCAGGCGGGCGCGTACTGGGGCTTCTCGGGCCAGACGCTGAGCGGCGCCGTGAGCGGCGCGACGCAGTGGCAGTGGAGCGAGATCCGCCGCACCTGGTTCTCCGCGCAGACGTTCTGGGCGCCGGCGCCCGGCACGTCGTTCTCGCTGATGACCGACGTGGATCACGGCTCGGGCTGGGAGACCTTCCGCGGGTTCAAGCTGACGAACCTGTCGGTGGGCTTCCGCACCAACCTGCCGCTGGGCTTCCGGACCGGCGTCACCTACGAGTCGCACGCCTCGCTGCTGCTGTTCTCGATGCTGATCGCGGGCGACACGTTCCCGCTGCCGGGGCGGCTCACCGGGGTGACCGCGTTCCTGGGCCACGACCTGGCGGGCGCGTCGGTGGAGGCGTCGGCGGGCTACCTCAAGCGGGTCACGGACGCCAACCCGACCTATCGCGGCACGGTGACGATCATCAGCCGGCACCTCATGATCGCGGCGATGGGCCAGCACGGGGACCTGTTCGACTTCGGGTCGCTGGTCGCGCGCGTGCCGATCACGTTCGGCGCGTCGCCGGTCGCGGCCGCGCTGACGCTGTCCTCCAACGTGATGCGCACGCCGGGCGGCCTGCAGACGCTGTGGCGCTACGCCGTCTCGCCGGAGCTGGGGTGGCGGCTGGGCGCGGGCTTCTACGCCTCGCTCAACGCCGATCTCGGGAAGTACGCCGGCCAGACCAGCACCTACTTCCGCGCGGGGGTCTCCTATCAGCTCTGGTGAGCGTCGCCGCGGCGCGACGACGGGCGTCTCGGTCTACGTCGACCGGCTGATCCTCCTCGCCGGCATCGTCTCGACCGCCGTCGGCGCGCTGTTCCTCGCCCGGAGCGGGGCCTACTACCTGCTGCCCCTGTGGGACCGGCCCAACTCGCCCCTGCACGAGGCGCTGCGCTCGTCCGGGACCCTGGGCCACCCGCTCGGCTGGGTCGGCTCGGCGCTGGTGCTGGTGGGGGTGATCCTCTACTCCGGTCGCAAGCGCCTGCCGCCGATGCGCGGGCGCGGGCCGATGCGCACCTGGCTGAACCTCCACATCTACCTGTGCCTCGTGGGCCCGTTCCTCGTGACGCTGCACACCTCCGGGAAGCTGCACGGGCTGGGGGTCTACTCGTTCTGGTCGATGGTGGTCGTGGCGGCGAGCGGCATCATCGGCCGGTGGATCTACCAGCAGTTCCCGCGCACCATCCGGGGCGAGCTGATGACGCTGGACCAGATCCGCGAGGAGCAGGCGGCGCGGCGGGAGCGGCTGGCCACGGAGTTCAAGCTGACGCCGGCGCAGCTCGCGGCGATCGACGACGTCGCGCAGCGCACCGTGCGGCGGATCCAGGGCGGCACGGGCGGCGGGCTGCGCGCGCTCCCCCTGCTGCTGGCGGAGGACCTGGTGCGCCCGTTCCGGATGGCGCGGCTCAGGCGCCGGCTGCGGCAGGGGCGCCGGCTGCCGCGCCGCGAGGCGAAGGCGGTCTTCGCGCTGGTGGGCCGCCAGGTCGCCACGGCCCGGCGGGTCGCCTTCCTCGGCACCTTCCGCAATCTGTTCGGCTACTGGCACGTGGTGCACCTGGTGTTCTTCGCGGCGATGCTGGTCCTGCTCGTGCTGCACGTGGCATCGGAGGTGTTCTTCGGCGTCCCGCTGGTGGGGGCGTAGTGCCGCGCGGCGCCACCGGCGCGGCCGTCCTGCTGCTCCTGCTCGTGACCGCCGCGACCCGCGTCCAGGCCCAGGGCCTCGCGTCCCCCGGACCGCTCGCCACCCCGCACGCGAAGCTCGACGATCTGGCGCACTGCCTCGACTGCCACGACGCGGGGCGCCAGCTGTCCGGCACCAAGTGCCTGGCGTGTCACACCTCGCTGGCCGCCGAGATCCGGGCCGACCAGGGCTACCACGCGGCCGCGACGCGCCACGGGGCGGAGCTGGCCTGCCGCACCTGCCACAGCGAGCACAACGGGCGGCCGTTCCGGCTGGTGAAGTGGCCGGGGAGCAGCGGCCGCGAGGGCTTCGACCACCGGCAGACGGGGTGGCCGCTCGAGGGCGGGCACGCGAAGCCGACGTGCGACGCGTGCCACAAAGCGGCGCTGGTCGCCGTGGCGTCGGTCCGGAGCGACGCGTCGCTCTCGGTGCAGCGCACCTTCCTCGGCCTCGGCACCAGCTGCACGTCGTGCCACCTCGACGAGCACCGGGGCCGGGTGAGCCGCCAGTGCCTGGACTGCCACACCCTCGACGCGTGGAAGCCGGCGTCGCGGTTCGACCACGCCCGCACCCGCTTCCCGCTCACGGGCCTGCACGCGCAGGTGCACTGCGACAAGTGCCACGCCGTGCGCGAGGAGCTGGCCTCGGGGCCCGGCGGCCGCACGGACTCGTCGTTCATGGACTTCCGCGCCAGCCGCACCACGGAGGAGGCGGGCTGCGCCGGCTGCCATCCCTCGCCGCACCACGGGCCGGGATTCGCCGGCGCCTGCGAGAAGTGCCACTTCACGACCGGCTGGTTCGCGCTCGCCGACTCGGCGCGGCGGTTCGACCACTCCACCACCGGCTTCGCGCTGCGCGGCGCGCACGCCGCGTCGCGGTGCGAGACCTGCCACCTTCCCTCGCCGCGGTCGTCGCTGCCCGAGGGCCTCGCGCTCGAGCGGGGGAACTTCCTGCGGGCGTTCAACCGGCAGCGGATGGCGTACCAGCGCTGCGACGCGTGCCACAGCGACGTGCACCAGGGCCAGCTGGCGCGCGGCGGGGCGACACCGGACTGCGCCGCCTGCCACAACGAGACCCACTTCGCGCCCGCCCGGTTCTCGATCGCCGCGCACGACAGCACGCGGTTCCCGCTGACCGGCGCGCACCAGGCGACCCCGTGCGGGGCGTGCCACCCGCTCGCGGCCGGCGCAGCCCGGGGCTCCGGCCACCTCCGCTTCCAGCTGCCGTCCCTGGCGTGCGTCACGTGCCACCGGGACCCGCACGGCCAGCAGTTCGCCGGCCGGCACGTCCCCGGAGCGGGCCCCGCGGCCGGCGTCGAGGCCTCGGCCCGGGCCGCGTGCACGCCCTGCCACACGACCGACGCCTGGACGCCGCCGAGCTTCGACCACGACTCGACGCGGTACCCGCTGCGGGGCGCGCACCGCTCCCTGCCGTGCGGCAGGTGCCACACCGCCGCCGCGGCGGGCCAGCCGGTGCGTTTCGCAGGCCTGGGCACCACCTGCGACGCCGCCGGCTGCCACCGCGACCCGCACGCCGGCCAGTTCGCGGAGCGCGCGCGCGGCAGCGCCTGCACCAGCTGCCACGCCGAGACGGCGTGGCGGTCGCTGGTGTTCGACCACCAGCGCGACACGGACTACCCGCTCGACGGGGCGCACCGCAACGTGCGGTGCGTGGCGTGCCACAAGCCTCAGGGGGACCCGCCCATGGTCCGCTACCGCCCGCTGCCGCACCGCTGCGAGGACTGCCACACCACGGCGCAGGGAGGTCAGAACCTGTGAGCCGCCACCTCCTTCGGACGCTGGTCCCGGCCGCGGCGCTGCTGGCCGCGCTGGCCGGGGCGCCGCGCGGCGCCGCCGCGCAGGACCAGGAGGCCCCGGCCAACCCGCACGTCAACCTGCGCGGGCTGGCCTGCACCGTCTGCCACACCACGCAGAACTGGCGCGACGTGTCCTTCGACCACCGCCGGACCGGCACGCCGCTCCGGGGCCAGCACGCCTCGGCGCCGTGCGCCGGCTGCCACAGCCTGCGCGACTTCCGCACCGCCTCGCGGGAGTGCCGGACCTGCCACCAGGATCCGCACCGCGGCGACGCCGGCGTGCGCTGCGAGCAGTGCCACAACGAGGCCAGCTGGCAGCAGGTGAGCGCGCGCGACGCGCACGCCCGCACCCGGCTGCCCGAGCTCGGCGTCCACGCGTCCCTGAAGTGCGTGGACTGCCACCGCCAGGCGGCGTTCCAGCAGTTCAGCGGCGCGGTGACGCCGTGCGTCGCGTGCCACCAGGCCACCTTCGCCGCGACCACCAGCCCCGCGCACGCCACGATGGGGTTCTCCACCCAGTGCGAGAGCTGCCACCAGTTCACCACCTGGAACTTCGCGCTCTACACCCAGCACGACGCGACCTTCGGCATCTACAGCGGCGCGCACGCCGGCGTGTGGCGCGACTGCGCCAGCTGCCACACCAGCGGCACGGATTACACGGTGTACTCGTGCACGGTGTGCCACGCCCAGACACGGACCAACGCCCAGCACGCGAGCCTGGGGGGCGCCTACAGCTACCAGTCCTCGGCGTGCCTGATGTGCCACCCCAACGGCACCCGCGGCAGCTTCGGGCAGCACGACGCCATCTTCCCCATCTTCAGCGGGACCCACGCCGGCACGTGGACCGCCTGCATCGCCTGCCACCCGAGCGGCGCCGCGACGACGGCCTTCACCTGCATGTCGGCGGGCTGCCACGCGCAGGCGGCGACCGACCCGGTCCACAGCGGCATCAGCGGCTACGCGTACGTCGCCGCGCAGTGCCTGTCGTGCCATCCGACCGGCGGCCCGGCGAACTTCACCCAGCACGACGCGCTGTTCCCGATCAACAGCGGCAGCCACAAGGGCGTGTGGACGGCCTGCACCGCCTGCCACCCGACCGCCGGCTCGCCCAACCTGTTCACCTGCATGTCGGCGGGCTGCCACGCGCAGGCGGCGACCGACCCGATCCACGCGGGCATCACGGGGTACGCCTACACCGCGTCGCAGTGCCTGTCGTGCCACCCCACCGGGCAGCCGGCGAGCTTCACGCAGCACGACGCGCTGTACTTCCCGATCTACAGCGGGACCCACGCCGGCGTCTGGACGGCGTGCACGGCCTGCCACCCGACCGCCGGCTCGCCCAACCTGTTCACCTGCATGTCGGCGGGCTGCCATGCGCAGGCGGCGACCGACCCGATCCACACCGGGATCACCGGCTACTCGTACACGGCGTCGCAGTGCCTGTCCTGCCACCCGCAGGGCCAGCAGGCCAGCTTCACGCAGCACGACGCCCTGTACTTCCCGATCTACAGCGGGACCCACGCCGGCCTGTGGTCGGCGTGCACGGCGTGCCACCCGACGGCCGGCTCGCCCAACCTGTTCACCTGCATGTCGGCGGGCTGCCACGCCCAGGCGGCGACCGACCCGATCCACGCCGGCATCACCGGCTACTCGTACACGGCGTCGCAGTGCCTGTCCTGCCACCCGCAGGGCCAGCAGGCCAGCTTCACGCAGCACGACGCGCTGTACTTCCCGATCTACAGCGGGAACCACGTCGGCGTGTGGTCGGCCTGCACCGCGTGCCATCCGACGGCGGGCTCGCCCACCGTCTTCACCTGCATGTCGAGCGGCTGCCACGTGCAGGCGGCGACCGACCCGCTCCACACCGGGATCACGGGTTACTCGTACACGGCGTCGCAGTGCTACGCGTGCCACCCGACGGGCGCGCAGGGGAGCTTCCCGCAGCACGACGCGCTGTACTTCCCGATCAGCACCGGGACGCACTCGGGGATCGCGTGCACGACCTGTCACCCGACGGCCGG
Organism: Gemmatimonadales bacterium; assembly: GCA_035623755.1. GTDB lineage: Bacteria > Gemmatimonadota > Gemmatimonadetes > Gemmatimonadales > JACORV01 > Fen-1245. The sequence continues at coordinate 14,714 of DASPSV010000036.1, read as the reverse complement.
AACGCCGAGCGTCTTCACCTGCATGGCGGGCAGCTGCCACCCGCAGGCGTCGACCGACGCGGCGCACGCGGGGCGCAGCGGCTACTCCTACACCGCCGCGGCGTGCTACTCCTGCCACCCGCGGGGCAGCGGAGGGTGAGCGGTGGTCCGGGGGGGCCGGCGGCGCGGCCGCCGGGCGGTCAGGCGGAGCGCAGCAGCGGGGTGCCGAACTTGGTCTCGAGGTCCACGCCGGACTTCTTGAGCAGGTCGTAGGGCGGCACCCCGCCGGCCAGGATGAAGACGTAGTCGTTGACCCGGGCGTCGGGCCGGCCCTTCACGTCGAAGTGCACGCTGCCCGTCTCGATGTGGGTCACCCGCGCCTCGCGCAGGATCTCCAGCATCCCCTCGGATTCGAGCACGAGCGCGCGCTGGACGAGCGGCGCGCGCGCGCCGGAGAAGTCGGCGCGGCGGTGGCACAGGGTCACGTAGGTGCGCGGCCGCTCGGCGATGGCCATCGCGGCCTCGAGCGCCGAGGACCCGCCTCCCACGACCACGACCTGCTGCCCGTCGTACGCCTCGGGCTCGATGAGCCGGTAGGCGACCTTGGACAGGTCCTCGCCGGGCACGTCGAGCTTGCGGGGCGTGCCCCGGCGCCCGAGCGCGAGGATGACGCTCCCCGCCTCGATGGGGCCGGCCGACGTGTGGGCGACGAACGAGGCGGGGCCCCGCTCGACCCGGTCGAGGCGGACGCCCTCTTCCACCTTGATGCCCTTCTTGCGCAGCGTCTGGAGCCAGAACTCCAGCAGCGGCTCCTTCTCGACCTCCCGGAACGGCATCGTGCCGACCCCCGGCAGCTCGACCGGGTGCGTCATCACCAGCTTCTTGCGCGGGTAGTGGAGGATCGAGCCGCCCAGCGTCTCCTGCTCGATGACGCGGTAGCGGAGCTTACTCTGCTGCGCGACCAGCGCTGCGGCGAGGCCGGCCGGGCCGGCGCCGACGATCAGGAGATCGAGGCCGGGGCCACGGCGCACCACCTTGGCCAAGTGCCGCACCGCCTGCGACGACTGCCACACGGCGTTGCGGATGAGGCCCATGCCGCCCAGCTCGCCGACGACGTAGAGGCCCGGCACGTTGGTCTCGAAGTGCTCGGTCAGACGCGGGATCTCGGCGCCGCGCTTTTCGGTGCCGATCACCAGCGAGATGGCTCCGACCGGACACACCCGCTCGCAGATGCCGTGGCCCACGCACTCCACCGCGTGCGCCACCGTCGCCTTGTTGCGGACGGTGGTGAGCACGTCCTGCTCCGGGCAGTGCTTCACGCACTCGCCGCAGCCGATGCACAGCCCCTCGTCCACTCGGGGGTGCAGCGAGACGGTCTCGTGGCTGCCGAGCGTGTGGGCCTCGTGGACGAGGGCCCGGGCGCGCCGGTCTTTCCGTACCTGGTAGATGATGATCGGGAGCGTGGCCAGCGCCACGAGGAACGCGACGGCCAGCGCCGCTAGGGTGTCGAGGGACATGGGTGGAAGGAAGATACCCCGAAGGGGGGTGCCGGTAACGAGCGCCGCCCCCGCGCGCCGGGGGGGCCGGTGCTCAGCCGCCCACCCGGACGAGCGCCAGGTGCTTGCGGATGAAGCCGAGCGTGCAGGTCGCGAAGCCGTGCCGGCGGACGAAGTCCTGCACCGCGTCGTACACCGGCGCGGGGTGCGCGGCCGTGGCTTCGGGCATGTGGCGCGAGCGGTCCACGTCGTGCACGGCGATCAGTCCGCCGGGGCGCACGGCCGGCAGCCCGTTCTCGAGGTCGGCCGTCGCCGCCTCGTAGGTGTGACCGGCGTCCACGAGGTAGATGTCGAAGTACGCCGGGCGCGCCGCGCCGATGCCCCGCAGGCACGACGCGGAATCGCCCCGCTCGAACGTGACGCGGTCCGGCGGCAGGCCGACGCGCTCGACGTTGAGCGCCGTCAGGGTCGGGTACACCCCGGGCTCATAGGAGTCGTCGTCCACGCACACCAGGTGCACGGTGGCGCCCCCGCGGGCCGCCTCGCCGAGGGCGCGCGCCCAGCCGGCCGTGGTGCCGCCCGCCGACGAGCCGACCTCGAGGATCCGCCGCGCGCCGGTGCCGCGGGCGAGCGCGTAGCAGAACCTGGCGTAGCGCGGGTGGTCGTGCTCGCGCCGCTTCCACTTGGGGGGAAGCGCGAAGTCGGGCGAGGGGTCCCACGGCGCGCCGAGGAACGCCTCGCCGACCGCCGCCGGGAGCGTCAGCGTTCCCGACACCCGGCGCAGGCCCACGGCCCGGAGCCAGGCGTTCTCGAACGGCGGCCGCAGCAGCATCGGCTCAGTCCACCGGGCGCGGCGGGCGGAGCTCCGCGTCGGCGGCCGCGACCGCCGGCTGGCCGGCGCCGGCGAGCGCGCCGTTGACCGCCGCGAGGCCGGCCGTCAGCGACGCGCGCGCGGCGAGCAGCGCCCGCTGCACGTCGGGGGCGAACAGCCGGAACACGTCGTACGACGCCGCCGTCGGCCGCGCGTCGGTGCCGCCGACCACGTCGGCGAGGGAGCTGATGCGCTCGACCGCCCGCGACGGGAAGACGAGGTTGTCCTCGTCCGCCTGCAGCCGCACCTGGTACAGCGAGTCCTCGTCGGCCCCCAGGCGCGCGGCGAGCGCCTCGGCCTGCACCCGCGCGGGCGTCCCGGCGGCGAGCAGGACGGCGCGGTCCTCGAGCTGCGCGCGGACGTTGCGCAGGCGGATCACCGTGGTCGTCACCGCGTTCACCGTGTCCCGGATCCGCGCCAGGAAGGCGAACTGCTCGCGCAGCGCCGCGGGCGTCACCACGGAGCGCGGGTCCGGCTTGAGGCGGAAGGTCCGCTCCCAGGTCCGGCCGCCCACCTCCAGCCGGACGCGGTAGCGGCCGGGCGGGGCCACCGGGCCGTTGGGCTCGATGTCGTTCATGCCCCAGAACACGGCGGGCCCGGGGTAGCGCAGGTTCCACGCGAACCGGTTGAGCCCCGCCTTGTCGCTCACGCGCGGCGGCGCCGGCGGCCGCTGCGGCCACGGCTTGTCGCCGTCCTTGGTCGTGTCGCCGAGGATGGAGTCCACCTTCACGCTGTCGCCGAGCGCGTGCATCAGGCTGTCGCGCCGCGCGTGAAGGCCGGCGGCGGCGCGCGCCGAATCGGCCGCGACGATCGAGTCCTGGCGGCTGGTGAAGCGCCGGATCACGCGGCCGGCCGAGTCGAGGAAGGTCAGCGTCACGGCCTGGCCCGGCGTCTTCAGCGCGTAGTAGACGATGGCGCCGCTCGGCGGGTTCTTCCCCACCGGGTGCGCGTCGCTGCCCGCGTCCGAGCCGCCCCAGTCCACGCGCCAGGCGTCGCGGACCGGGTACAGGTGGGCGTCCTCCTGCGCCACGGCCCGCGTCAGCGACTCCAGCGGCGTGATGTCGTCGAGGATCCAGAACGAGCGCCCGTGGGTCGCCGCGATGAGGTCGCCGTCCTTCAGCGCCAGGTCGTGCACGGGCACGATCGGGAGGTTGCGGCGCAGCGACTGCCAGTGGCCGCCGTCGTCGAACGAGACCCAGACGCCGCGCTCGGTGCCGGCGAACAGCAGCCCGCGCTTCGCCGGGTCCTCGCGGACCGTGCGCACGAATTCGTCCGCCGGGATGCCGTCGGCGATGCGGCTCCAGGTGCGCCCGTAGTCCCGCGTCACCAGGACGATCGGCGACGGGTCGTCGAGCTGGTAGCGGTTCGCGGCCACGTACGCCGTGCCCGGCGCGAAGTGCGAGGCCTCGATGATGGAGATCCGCGTGAACGGCGCCAGGTCCCGCGGGGTGACGTCCGTCCAGGTGCGCCCGCCGTTCCGCGTCAGGTGGATCAGGCCGTCGTCGGAGCCGGCCCAGATCGTCCCCCGCACCAGCGGCGACTCCGCCAGCGCGAAGATGGTCCCGTAGTATTCGGCCGTCGTCTGGTCGAGCGTGATCGGGCCGCCCGACACGCCGAGGGTGCGCGGGTCGTGCCGGGTGAGGTCGGGCGAGATCGCGGTCCAGCTCTGCCCGCCGTCGGTGGTCCGGAACAGCACGTTCGCGCCCGCGTACAGCGTGTGCGGGTCGTGGGGCGAGATCAGCAGCGGCGCCGTCCACTGGAAGCGGTACCGGCCCTCCGAGGCGGGGTGGCCGTCCGGGTCGTCCGGCCAGGGGCTCACCATGCGCCAGAACCCGGTGCGGTGGTCCACGCGCGCCAGGAAGCCGCTGTTGTCGCCGCCGTAGGTGATGTCGGCCGAGTCGGGGCGGGCCACGATGTAGCCGGACTCGCCCGACACGTCGTACCACTGCGCGCGGGTGATGCCGCCCGGCCACCGGCTCGGGCCGCACACGCCCGAGTTGTCCTGCTGCGCGCCGCACACGCGGTACGGGAAGTGGTTCGTGGTCACGACGTGGTAGAACTGCGCGGTGGCGTAGTCCTGGTCGGTCCAGGTGGTGCCGCCGTTGGTGGACACGTTGGAGCCGCCGTCGTTCGACTCGATCATCCGCTGCGGATCGTTCGGCGCGATCCACAGGTCGTGGTTGTCGCCGTGCGGATCGGGCACGTGCTCGAAGCTCGCGCCGCCGTCCTTCGACCGGAACAGCCCCGTGTTCACGGCCCACACGGTGTTGCTGTCCTTCGGGTCGGCCGCCAGGCGCATGTAGTACCAGGCCCGCTGCCGCAGCCGGTGGTCGCGGTTCACCCGCGTCCAGGTGGCGCCGCCGTCGTCGCTGCGGTACACGCCGCCGGAGTCCGCCTCGACGATCGCCCACACCCGGGAAGGCTTCGCGGGCGACACCGCGACCCCGACGTTGCCCCACAGGCCCCGCGGCAGCCCGGGATTGGCGGTGAGCTCCGTCCAGTGCGCGCCGCCGTCCGTGGTCTTGAAGAGGCCGCCGCCCTTGCCGCCGCTGCTCAGGCCCCAGGGTGTCCGCTGCACCTGCCACAGCGCCGCGTACAGCACGTCCGGGTTCGACGGGTCGATCGCCAGGTCCGAGGCGCCGGTCGAGTCGTTGCGGAACAGCACCTGGGTCCAGCTCTTGCCGCCGTCCGCGGTCCGGTAGACGCCGCGCTCCGGGTTGGGGCCGAACGCGTGGCCGAGGGCGGCCACCCAGGCGACGTCCGGGTTCGTGGGATGCACCACGACCCGCGCGATCTGCTGCGTGGCGGCGAGGCCGAGCGAGGTCCAGTGACGCCCCGCGTCGGTGGTCCGGAACACGCCGTCTCCGTGCGAGACGTTGCCGCGCACCGGGTACTCGCCCGTGCCCACCCACACCACGTCGGGGTTCGAGGCGCTGACGGCGATGGACCCGATGGTGCCGCCGAAGTACTTGTCGGTCGCCGGGAGCCAGGTGTTGCCGCCGTCGGTCGTCTTGAACACGCCGCCGCCGGTGGTGCCCATCCAGTACTCGTCCCGCCGCGCGCCCGAGCCGGCCGCGGTCACCGAGCGCCCGCCGCGGAAGATCCCGATCTCCCGCCAGGCGAGGGCGTGGAACGCGGTGGAGTCGTACGGCGCCTGCGCCGCGGCCGGCGCGGCGGCGACGCCGAGGACGGCCACCAGACCGAGCGTGACGGGAACAACGCGAGCGCGCACCGGATCCTCCGCGGGACTGGCCCCGCCCTGGGCGTGAACGTCGGCTGAGCGAATGGGGGCGCGCGCGGGCACCGGCACCCGGGCGCGGCCTCAATACTACTCAGGAGGGACCCCGCGGGCGACGGCCCGAACGGGTCCTCAGCGGTGCGAGCCGGCCGCGGCGGGGAGGGCGCACGCCGGCGGCGCCAGCGCGGGCGCGGCCGCCGCGATCGGCGCCAGGCCGTTGCGGGTCAGCACGGCGTTGAACGCCGCGAGGTCCGTGGCATTGATCGTCCGCCAGGCCTCGACCGCGGTCCGCAGGTCGGCGCAGCCAGCGGCCCACGCGCGTCGCATGGACTCGGTGGGCGCCAGGTCGCCGTAGTCCGTGGTGCGGAGCTGGCCGTTCATCGAGAGCAGCGGCACGGTCTCGCCGGCTTCGGTGCCGTTGAGGCCGGCGAAGGTCGGCGGGCCCGTCCGCACCACGTAGTACGGCAGCGGCGCCGGATCGCCGGCCAGCCGCGCCAGGACCGAGTCGAACCGTGCGGCCGCCGCGGCGACCTCGGCCGGCGCGCCGCTGCGCACCGCCTGCCCTACGGCCGCGCGCACGGTCGCCACCTGGTGCCAGCCGTCCCAGCTCTCCCGCGCCCCCGCGTACAGCTTCATCTGGAGCGCGTGCTGGGAGCGGAGATCCGCCGCGGTCGCGGGCGAGCGCGGGTCGTTGCGCACGGTGAACGTCTCGGTGTAGGTGCGGCCGTCGGCGGTCAGGCGCGCGGTGTACGTGCCCGGCAGCGCGAGCGGCCCCTCCGGCGTGTACGGCGTCGCGTGGGGCACCGCGCCCATGACCTGGGCGTAGTTGTGGTTGAACGCCGGCGGGTTGTCGTAGCGGATGTTCCAGCTCACCCGGTTGAGCCCGACCCGGGTGGGCAGCGGCTGCGGCACCTCGAGCCACCAGTCCGCGACCGGCGCGGGAGGATCGGACAGCGGCGGGATCGGCGCGCTCGAGAAGTGCCGCACGACCGCGCCCGACGCGTCGAGGATGTCCAGCGTGAGCTCGCCGGCCGGCGCCGCGCCCAGCGCGTAGTAGATGACCGCACCCAGCGGCGGGTTGTCCGCGTGCGGCACCTCCGCCTGGAGCGGCGTGTCGCCGTTCACGTCGCGCCGCACCCGGACGGCGTCGCCCGGCGTGAACAGGTACGCCGGCGCGGCCGCGACCGCCGGCGTCATCTGCCGGAGCGGCGAGAGGTCGTCCAGGATCCAGATCCCGCGCCCGTAGGTGGCGACGACAAGGTCGTTGTCCTTGACCACCGCGTCGCGGTACGAGGTGACGGGCAGGTTGAGCATCAGCGACTGCCAGTGGTCCCCGTCGTCGAACGAGACGTACATCGTGCTCTCGGTGCCGGCGAACAGCAGGCCCGCCTTCTTCGTGTCGGCGCGGATCACCCGCGCGAAGCTGCCGCCCGGCTCGTCGGTCGCCATCCCGGCCACGATCTTCGTCCACGTGGCCCCGTAGTCGTGGGTCCGGTAGAACGACGGCCCGAATTCGTTGCGCACCCGGATGGCCACGTACGCGGCGGCGGGGTCGAGGGGCGAGGCGTCGACCGACGAGACCAGGCCGCCGGTGCCCGGGATGCTGACGTCCCGCCACGACGTCCCGTGGTCGCGCGTCACCTGCACCTTGCCGCTCGTGGTGCCGACCCAGATCACGCCGGCCCGCACCGGCGAGGACGAGATCGCGCTGATGCTCGGCCCCTGGACGCTCTGCCGCGCACCCTCCGGCGGCGGCGCGCCCGTCGGCGCCGCCAGATCGGGGCTCAGCTTCCGCCAGTGCGCGCCCCCGTCGGTGGTGGCCATGAGGACCTGGTAGCCGGCGAGCAGCTCGTGCTTGTTGGTCGCGTTGAACGCCAGCGGCTGGTCGCCGTTCGCCCGCAGGCCGAGCGACGCGTCGATGTTCGGGGCGACGTTGATCCACTGCCCGCTGGGATAGGTGATCCGCATGATCCCGGCGGTCATGTTGAGCGCGTAGACGATCCGGGGGTCGAGCGGATCGGCGACGATCGAGCCGCGCTCGAAGCCGGGGTTGGGCAGCCAGTCGAACATGCTCACTTCGCCCAGGTCGCCGCGGCTCCGGGTGGCGATGGCGCATGCGTCCTGCTGGGTGGCGTAGATCCAGTACGGGTACGACGTGTCCACCGACAGGTGGTAGATCTGCTCGGTGGACTGGTTGTACCAGCTGCTCCACGTCTCGCCGCCGTCGAGCGACACCTGCGCGCCCTGGTCGAGACCCATCAGCATCCGCTTCGGGTCGGTGGGATCGTACCACATCACCTGCGGGTCGTCCCCGCCGGGCGAGCCCTTCCAGCCGGTGAAGTGCCCGCCGCCGTCGGTCGAGCGGTACATCGCGGTGGCGATCGTGTACACGGTGTCCGGGTTGCCCGTGTTCACCCACACGCCGGACGTGTAGTTGCCCTGGCCGTTGGCGATCCGCGCGTCGTCCGCGGCCATCCGGCGCCAGGTCGCGCCGCCGTCGTCCGAGCGCCACAAGCCGATGCCCGCCGGCCCGACGACGAACATGCGCCGGCCGCCGGTGTGCATGGCGACCGCGACCGAGAGGCGGCCGCTCAGGGCCGGGAGGCCGCCGCCCTTGATCTCCGTCCAGGTCGCGCCCTCGTCGGTGGACTTGAACAGCGCGGTCGTGTTCGCGCCGCCCGCGCCGCCCGCCGCGCCGCCCGGGCCGAAGCCGAGCGCGCGCCGCGTGCTGGCGAGGACCACGTCGGGCTGGTCGTACGCCCACTCGACGTCGGAGGCGCCGGTCGCGCTGTCCACGTACAGGGTCCGCGTCCAGCTGCGTCCGCCGTCGGTGCTGCGGTACACCCCGCGCGTCTCGCTCGCCCCGCGCGGGCTGCCGAGCACGGCCATCAGCACGAGGTCGGGATTCCTGGGGTCCACCAGCAGGTGCGCGATGCGCCGGGTGCTGTCCATGCCGAGGTGCCGCCAGGTCCGCCCCGCGTCCGTGGACTTGTAGACGCCGTCGCCGTCGTTGGTGCTGCCCGTGCCGACGTACACGACCTGGGGATCCGAGGGCGCGACCTCGACCGCCCCGACGGAGGAGACCGTCCTGACGTCGTCGAAGATCGGGAACCAGGTCGTGCCGGCGCTCGTGGTCTTCCACACGCCGCCGATCGGGAGGCCCATGTAGTAGACGCCGGGCTGGCCGATGACGCCGGTGACCGCCGAGACGCGTCCGCCGCGGAACGGGCCGACGTTGCGCCACACCAGGCCCGCGAGCAGGCGGGCATCCACCTGCGCTGAGGCGGCAACCGGGATCAGGGCGGCGAGGACGGGAAGGACGGCGAGCAACGGCGCGTACGACCAGCGGCGCACTGGCGTCATGGCGGCACCCTCGAGGTGTTCGGAGAGGACGACAGATGTTAAGCGCGGCGGGTCCGTGCGGGAAGGCGCACATCTTGCACGGACTGGGGAAGGCGTCATCACGAGGAGCCCATGAACAAGGCCTGGACCGCCGTCCGGTCGATGCTCGCCAACCCGGGACTCGTGAAGGCCGGCCCCGCCCTCGGCCTGTTCCTCCTCGGCTACATGAGGAAGTTCCGGCTGCGCGAGCGCGGCGGCCACCTCATCCTCCACTCGCACCTGCCGCCCCTGAACGGTCCCGCGTACGGCCGGTTCGTGACCGAGCACCTGGTGCGCCGGCGGTCGGGCCCCTCGCACGCCCAGATCGCCGTCACGAACGAGTGCCCGCAGCGCTGCGACTTCTGCTACAACCGGGACCGGGCGGGCACGCCGCTCCGCAAGGACGAGATCCTCCGCACCATCGACCAGCTGGCGGAGGCCGGCGTCTTCTGGCTTGGCCTGACGGGCGGCGAGCCCCTGACCTCGCCCGACCTGGTCGAGATCGTGGCGCGCGGCGCGGCCCGCTGCGCCGTGAAGCTGTTCACCACCGGGTGCGGCCTGACGCCCGCGCTCGCGCGCGACCTCAAGGCCGCCGGGCTGTTCTCGGTGTCGGTGAGCCTCGACCACTGGGACGAAGCGGAGCACGACCGCGGCCGCCGCTATCCGGGTGCGTACCGGGAGGCGCTGCGCGCGATCGGGATCTTCCGCGACGCGGGACTCGATACCGGCGCGTCCGTCGTGCTCTCGAAGGCGTTGATGGAGCGCGGGCAGACCGCGCGGTTCCTCGGCTTCCTCGAGGGGCTCGGCGTGGACGAGATCTGGCTCAGCGAGGTCAAGCCGACGATTCCGCAGCTGTGGGACGAGGCGCTGCTCCTCACGCCCGACGAGCGCAACGAGCTGCGCGCGCTCCAGGACCGGCACAACCGCGGGCACGGCCCGACCCTCAACTACCTCGGCCAATTCGAGGGCCCGGCGCACTTCGGCTGCACCGCGGGCCGCAAGATGGTGTACGTCGACGCCTTCGGCGAAGTGAGCCCCTGCGTGTTCGTGCCGATGACGTTCGGCAACGTCCGCACCGAACCGCTCGAGGGGATCCTGCGCACGATGCGGAGCGCCTGCCGCTTCCGCTCGCGGTGCCTGATCAACGAGCACTACGGGCTGCTCCGCGACGAGGCGGCGCGCGGGCTGCCCGTGGGCCGCGACCGCAGCGTCGAGCTGTTGCAGCGGGCGCGCGGGGGTCAGCCCAGCCGGTTCTTCGAGCTGCACGCGCGCCGCTACGGTCCGCAGCCGTGAGCGCGCGCCCGCAGCGGCTGCGCGCCCTGGCGGGGCTCGGATTCGCCGTCGCCTTCGCGGCGGTCGGCGCGCTGTTCCTCGCCGTCCCGGGCGGCGTCCTGGCCTTCGCCGACGGGCTGTCGCGGCGCGCCGGCCTGGCGGGCTTCCCGGCGGCCGGCGACCGCTTCTGGCTGGTGCTCGCGGGCGCCTACATGTACGTGGTGACGGTGCTCGCCTGGGGCATGTGGCGCCACCCGGACGATCCGGCGCATCCGCGTCTCCTCGCGCACGCGAAGCTCGCCAGCGCCGGGTTGTCGGTCGCGGCATTCATCATCTACCTCCCCCACCTCGTGTTCCTCGCCAACGGCGCCGTGGACGGCGCCATCGGTCTCGCCGCTCTCGCCCTGGCGCGGCAGGCCCGGCGCGACCTTCCGCCCACCCCGTGAGCCTCAGGCTGGCGCTCGCCTCGGCGTACCTGCCTTCCGTGCTGCGCCGCCGCGGGCTGGCCGAGCTCGCGGCGCGCACGGCGCGGGCGTGCGGCACCACTCCGCCGGACCTGGCGGGCCTGACGGCGGACGCGGCGCTGCACCGCTTCGCGACCTTCACGCGGGAGCAGTCGGAGGTCGCGAGCGCCTCGCCGGAGCGCGCCGCCCAGACGCGGCGGCGCCTGCGGAGCGAGATGCGGGCGTTCGGCGGGCGGCTCCGCCGCCGGCTCGGCGTCCGGTCGCGGGCCGAGGCCTTCCGGGCGGCGCGCGTTCTCTACCGGGCGATCGGCATCGACCTCCAGGGCTCGGCATCGGGCGCGATTCTCGTGCGGTCCTGCGCCTTCGCCTCGACGTACCGCCCGGACACCTGCGCGTTCATGGGAGCGATGGACGAAGGGCTGCTCGCGGGACTCGCGGGCGAGGGCCGGCTGGAGTTCTCGCAGCGGATCACGGAGGGCGCCGCGCGGTGCGCGGCCTCGTACACGTTCACCTTCGAGCCTTCCGCCCGGTGAAGACGGCGATCGTGGTGGGCGGCGGTGCCGGCGGGGCGGCGGCGGCCGAGGCGCTCCAGGGGCGCTTCGCCGTCACGGTGCTGGAGGAGGGGCGTGCGTTCCGCCCCTACCGGACGTCGCTCGCGCTGCCCGAGCGGTGCAAGCGCCTGGGAGCCCTCGTCGATGCGCGGATGATCCGCGCCATCTTCCCCGCGATGCGCGTGAGGAAGGCCGCCGGTGGCATGATGCTCGTCACCGGACACGGCACGGGCGGGACGACGACGCTCGCCACCGGGAACGGCCTGCGACTCGACGCGGGCCTCAAGCGTCTCGGGCTCGATCTCGACCAGGAATTCGACGAGCTGAGACGCCTCGTGCCCATCACGACCGGGCACCGGGCGAGCTGGTGCGAGCCGAGCCGGCGCGCGTTCGCGGCCTGCGAGGCGATGGGCCTCGGGCCGGAACCGCTGCCCAAGATGGGACACCACGAGCGCTGCGAGGCCTGCGGTCACTGCGTGCTCGGATGCCCGCACGGCGTGAAGTGGGATGCGCGACAGCCGCTGGCCCGCGCACGCGCCGCCGGGGCGGTCGTGCGGGAGGGTTGGCGCGTCGAGCGCCTCGTCACGGCCGGCGGCGCGGCGAAGGGGCTCGTGGCCAGGCGCGGCCTGCGCCGCCGGTTCTTCCCCGCCGACGCCATCGTCGTGGCCGCCGGCGGCCTCGGCACGCCGGGTGTCCTGCAGCGTTCCGGGATCCCGACGGAGCCGCGGCTGTTCGTCGATCCGGTGCTCTGCGTGGCGGCGCGCTGGCCGGGCGCCCGGCAGGACCTCGAGCTGAGCATGCCGTTCTTCGTCCGGCAGGACGGCTTCCTGCTGGCACCGTACTTCGACTACCTGAGCTACTTCTTCGACCGCCGGTGGACGCCTCCGGCCGGCGACATCTTCAGCATCATGATCAAGCTGGCGGACTCCGGCACCGGCGCCGTGGCCGGCCGGCACGTCACGCTGCGCGAGACCGCTGCGGACCGCGAGCGCATCGAGCGCGGCATCGCGCGGTGCGTGGAGATCTTCGCCCGCCTCGGCGTCCCGGCGCGGGCGCTGTTCCTCGGCACCCTCAACGCCGGCCATCCCGGCGGAACACTGCCGCTCACTGCCGGCGATGCCGCGAGCGTCCACCCGCCGGTGCTGCCGGAGAACGTGTGGGTGGCCGACGCCTCGCTGTTCCCCGAGCCGCTCGGCGGGCCGCCGATCCTGACCATCATGGCGCTCGCGCGCCGGGTCGCGCGTCGGGTGGCCGCCGCGGTGTGAACGAATCGGGACATCGCTGACGGGATGCGGTTTCGATCAGGTCCAGGCGGTGCCGACCGGCTGTGGCGTGCGGAGACCCTTCACTGCGGAGAATGCCCGGGGCGGGACTCGAACCCGCACGGGGTCGCCCCCTGGGGATTTTAAGTCCCCTGCGTTTGCCATTTCGCCACCCGGGCGTGAGAGCGGGAAACGGGACTCGAACCCGCGACCCCAACCTTGGCAAGGTTGTGCTCTACCAACTGAGCTATTCCCGCAATTCCGACTGGGAACCTAGGCTTGCGGGCGACGGATCGTCAAGCAGCAGCGCGCACGAACATTGACAAATCCCATCGTGATCCATAGCCTCACCTCCGGTCGTAACGCCTGCGTCACAACACCGTCGTTCGTCGGTCCATTACGCCTGTCGGAGGGCATCATGCGGCGAAACGCCGTAGCGTGTGCGGCCACCCTGCTGGCCGCGGTCATCCTGGCGCCGGGCGCACGGGCGCAAGGATTCTCGGTGTACGAGCACGACGCGTGCAGCATGGCGCGCGGCATGACGGGAGTGGCCGCGCCGTGCAATCAGGCGAGCGGCGTGTTCCTCAATCCCGGCGCCATCATCGGCGGGGCGACGAAGTTCAACCTCCAGGCCGGCCTCACGCTCATCGCGCCGACGGGCAACTTCACCGACAGCGCCACCGGCACCAAGACCAGTCTCAACAGCCACGTCTTCCCCGTGCCCTCGGGCTACGCGACGTACCAGGTGACGCCGCGTCTCGCGGTCGGCGCCGGCGTGTTCGCGCCCTACGGGCTGACGACCGACTGGCCGATCACGTCGCCGGGCCGGTACCTGGCCTACAAGACGACGATCGCGAGCATCTACGTCCAGCCGACCGTGGCCTACGCGGTCACCAACTGGCTGCAGATCGGGGCGGGCGTGGACTACGTCCACTCCTCGGCGCAGGTGCACCGGCGGGTGGACGCCTCGACGCTGCCCGTGACGGGCACGCCGCTGACGCTGGGCTCGCTCGGCGTGCCGGCGGGCACCGACATGGCGGACGTGCTGTTCGACGTGAGCGGCAACGGGTGGGGTGGCCACATCGGGGCGCTGATCAAGGTCACCGACCGCCTCAGCGTGGGCGCGCGGTACCTCAGCCGGGTGAAGATCAACTACACCGGCACGGCCAGCTTCACGCAGGTGGCGACGAACATCCTCCTGGCGGCGGGCAATCCGTTCCAGGTGCCCGGCGGCACGCCGCTCGACGCGGTGCTGGCGCAGGGCTTCACCGCCGGCCAGCCGCTGTCCAACCAGAGCGCCTCGACCACGATCACGATGCCGGACCAGATCGTCGTGGGGTTGGCCTACAAGGCGATGAGCAACCTCACGCTGCTGGCCGACTGGCAGCACACCAACTGGTCGCTGTTCGACACGTTGACGCTGGCGCTGAAGGTCGCGCCGACCATCACGGAGCCGGAGAGCTACACGAACACCGATGCCTTCCGGTTCGGCGTCGACTGGCAGGCGAGCCCGAAGCTGGCGATCCGCGCGGGCGCGCTGCGCCACAACGGCGCCTCGCCCGACCAGTCGGTGACGCCGCTGCTGCCCGAGGGCAACCGGTACGAGGGCACCCTGGGCGTCGGCGTCGAGCTGGCGCCGCGGCTGCGGCTCGACCTGGCGTACCAGTACCTGCAGCAGCAGGACCGGCGCGGCCGGGTGGTGGACGCGCCTGCGGGCGTGGCCCCGACGCCGCTGCTCAACTCCGGCCTCTACTCGTTCAAGGCGAACCTCTTCGGCGCCAGCCTGTCGGTGGGGTTCTAACCATGGAGCCGCGTTCTATGCGCACTCTGCACACCGCCGTCGCCGCGCTGGCGCTGCTCGCCGCGGGCTGCCTCGACAACCAGACGGTCGGACCGAAGGGCCCGCCGCCGGGCGGGACGACCTTCGCCGGCTACATCGCCGTCGGCACCAGCATCAGCGCCGGCATCCAGTCGGCTGGCGTCGACGACAGCACCCAGCGCCACGCCTTCCCCGCCCTCCTCGCGGGGGCGATGGGCCTGACGCTCAACGGCAACTGGTTCTACCCGGGCTTTACGGCGCCCGGCTGCCCGCCGCCCTACACCAACCCGCTGACCCAGGCGCGCGTGGGCGGCGGCGCCGACACCACCTGCAACCTCGTGAGCCCGCTGTCGGTGCCCACGAAGCAGGGCTGGTTCAACA
>DASPSV010000031.1:0-7297 GCA_035623755.1 Gemmatimonadales bacterium | reverse complement strand
AGAGCGGCTCGAGCGGGTGTAGGGTGTAGGGGTTAGGGTGTGGGGTTTGGGGGTTGGGGTTTGGGTCAGGCCGCCGCGGGCACGGCGCCGGCCGGCTCGCGGACCAGCGTCCACAGCACCGCCGCGCCCACGAGGTCCAGGACGCCGAGGCAGACGAAGAACGGCGTGTAGCCCACCGAGGCCACCAGGCCGCCGATCAGCAGGTTGAAGACCAGCAGGCCGCCGTTGCCGCAGGTGCCCGCCATGGCCGCCGCGGTCCCGACCTCGCTGCGCCGGAACAGGTCGGACGCCATCGTGATCACCGTGACCGACAGCGTCTGGTGCGCGAAGCCCGCCAGGCTGATGAGCGCCACCGCGACGTACGGGCTCCGCACCAGGCCGGCGAACGCCACGCCCGTCATCAGCACCGCGCCGAGCGTGAAGGCCGAGCGCCGCGCGTCCAGCAGCCGCATGCCGCGCCGCTGCAGCTGGAGGCTCACGAACCCGCCGAACAGGCACCCGGCGTCGGCCGCGAGGAACGGCATCCACGCGAACAGCGCGATCTGCCGGAGGTCGAAGTGCCGGACCGCCGTCAGGTAGAGCGGCACCCAGAAGGTGAGCGTGCCCCAGGTGGGGTCGGCCAGGAAGCGCGGGATCGCGATGCCCCAGAAGTTGCGCTGTCGCGCGAGCCGCAGGATCGAGGGACGCGCCCCGTCGTCGGCGAGGAAGGGCTCCTGTCCCGCGGCGATGTGCGCCCGCTCGGCGTCCGACAGGGCCGGGTGGCGCCCGAGCGGCTGGTAGAACGCCAGCCACAGCGCGACCCACACCAGGCCCAGCGCGCCGGTGACGACGAACGCGAACCGCCAGTTCACGGCGAGGATCGCCCACACCACCAGCGGCGGCGCCAGCATCGAGCCCACCGACGCGCCGATGTTGTACACGCCGCCCGCGAGCCCGCGCTCCTTCGCGGGAAACCACTCCGCGGTCGCCTTCATGCCCGCCGGGTTCGCCGATCCCTCCGCGAAGCCCAGCAGGCCGCGCAGCGCCGCGAGCGCCGGCCAGGTGCGCGCCAGTGCGTGCGCCATGCTCACCACCGACCAGGCGGTGACGAACGCCGCCAGGCCGAGCTTGAGGCCCGCCACGTCGAGCGCGTAGCCCGCGGCGGGCTGCAGCATGATCGCGCCCTGGAAGATCCCGACGATCCACGAGTACTGCTTCGCCGTGATGTGGAGGTCCGCGAGCAGCGTGGGCGCCGCGACCGCCAGCGTGCTGCGGGTGAGGTAGTTGATCATCGAGCCCAGCATCAGCAGCCCGATCATCCACCAACGGAGCCCGCGGATCTTCACGGCCGTCCGCCGCGGCGGCCCGGCCCGCGCGAGGCCACGCTCACGGGGCGCCGGCCGGAGCCGTTGGGTCGCCGCCCTTGACCAGCACGCCCAGCCACTCGGCCGCGCGGCTCGTGTACGGCGCCTGCTCCTCCGGCGTTGCCATGTGGTTGTGGGGCGAGTCCGGCATCGGCACCGCCTGCTTGGGCCCGCGGATCCGGTTGAAGACCGCCCACACGCTGGCCGGCGGGCAGGTCTCGTCGATGAAACCCATCGCCACCAGCGAGCGCGCCGTGATACGCGGCGCGAAGTTGGCGGCGTCGAAGTACGGCGCGGCCGCCCGGACGCCGGGGCGCGACAGGTCCCAGTTGGGGTAGCTCGCGGCCCGGCCGTCGTCGGGGCCGAGCGCGTCGCCGCCGGCCGGCACGTCCACCACCAGCGCCGTGACCCGCGGCTCGAGGCCCGCCACGGCGAAGCTCTGCTGACCGCCCATGCTGATGCCCGTCACCACCAGCGTCCGCCCGTCCCAGTCCGGCCGGCCCGCGAGGTACCCGGCGGCGCGGACGTCGCCCAGGTACATCGTCAGGAAGTAGCTCGAGTCGCGGTTGTCCGCGCCGATCAGCCGGTAGTTCTTGATCCGGTCGGGCAGCGAGTCGTACCACGCGCGCGGCAGGTCGGGCGGCACGTCGTGCGGCTCCACGTTCAGCACCAGCCACCCCTCGGCGGCGCGGTCGGTGACCCACGCCTTCTGGAGCGGGTAGGGCGGGCTCGCCCACTGGTAGACGAGGAGCGCGGGGAACGGGCCGGCGCCGGCGGGCTTCGCCAGCTGCCCCCACACGTGCGCGCCCCCGACGTTGTTCATCCGCAGCCGGTACCACTCCACGCCCGGCCGGCCGCTCTCGCCCGGCGTCAGCTCCGGCTGCGGGGGCACCGCCGCGAGCGCGGCGATCTGCGCGGTCCAGAACGAGTCGAAGTCCGCGGGCCGGGAGGCCGCCGGCCGAATGCCCATCGGCGCGACCGCCGCGCCGAGGAGCACGCGGCCGACCTCGGACTTGCTCGCGCCGCGGAAGCCGGTGTCTCCCGCCGGCGGCCGCACCTCGACGAGCAGCATGCCGGGCCGCGCCAGCGAGGTCGCAATGCTCGCCCCGCCCGACGCGAGGTCGAACGTCCCGCTGCCCACGACGGCGCCGCCGTCGCGGCGCACCGTGTACGCGTAGGGGCCCGGCGCGGGACTCCTGCCCGGCGCGGCCGCCACGGTCCAGCCGACGCGCTCGCCCACGGCGTAGATGCCGTCGGCGTGCCAGGGCGTGAAGGTGAGGTCCTGCGCCGCGGCCGCGGAGACGCCGAGCAGCGCCGCGAGCGGCGCGGCGAGGAGGAGCCGGAACGATGCGACGGAGCGGATCACGGGCGCTCCTTCCGCAGGCGAGATCAGCGCGTGAACAGGGTGAGGTCGATCGCGTCGGCCATCAGCCGGTAGCCGGCCTCGTTCGGATGGAGGTGGTCGCCGGTGTCGGCCGCGGGCAGCAGGCGCCGCGGATCCGCCGGGTCGCGCACCGCGGCGTCGAAGTCGATCACCGCGTCGAACGCGCCCCCCCCCGAGGTGCGGATCCAGCGGTTGACCGTCTGCCGCGCCTCCTCGTGCTCGGGGCTGTCGTAGAAGGAGCCGCCGAACGGCGTGATCGTGCCGCCGTAGATCCGGAGGCCGCGCGCGTGCGCCGCCGCGGCGATCCGCTGGTAGGCCGCGATCAGGTCGCGGGCGACGTCGGCGCCGGTCCCGGGTGCCGCACCGCCGATGTCGTTGACGCCCTCGAGCACGATCACCCAGCGCGCGCCGGTCGCGTCGAGCACGTCGCGCTCGAGCCGCGACAGTGCCGGGGGCCCGAGGCCGCCGGCCAGCACCTTGTTGCCGCCGATGCCGGCGTTCAGCACCGCCACCCGGCGCGTGGCGCTGTCGGCGGCGAGCCGCCGGGCGAGATCGTCCGGCCAGCGGTCGTTGCGGTCGGTGCCGGAGCCGCGGCCGTCGGTGATGGAGTTGCCGAGCGTGACCAGCGCCGCGCCCTCCGCCACGACGTCCAGCCCGGCGATGACGTACCAGTGCTCGGCCGTGGCCGCGCCGGCGAGCACCGGCGCGCCCGCGCGGTCGCCCGTCGCGAGGTACGAGACGCTGCGCGAGCCCGGATGGCCGGTGACGGCGGCCGGCACCGCGCCGAAGTGGAGGGTGAGGGCGAGGTCCGCGAACGGCGCGACGGGGTAGTCGAGCGGGTCGCTCGTCACCGCCTGGCCGGCGGGGATCACGACCGAGTCGGCGCCGCCGAACGTGAAGGCGCGCGCGGTCGTCGTGTCCACGGCGCCGCCGCCCGCCGGCCGGGCGACGCGCACGGCGGTGACCGCGAGCGGCCCGTCGCCGAAGACGTTCGAGAGCCGCAGCCGGATGCGCCCGCCGCCGACCGACACGTGGACGAACTGCCGCAGCGTGTTGCCGGCGAGGCCCGGCGCGGGCGGCAGGTTGCGCGGCTCGACCAGCTGCGGCGAAGCGGCCCAGGTGCCCAGCCAGTGCTCGCGCGGCGCGGGCGCCGTGCGGCCGGCGCAGGCCGTCGCCAGGGCGGCGGCGAGGAACAGGGCGAGTCCACGGCGAGTCGGCATCGGTCACGCCTCCGGCGGCGGGATGCTGGATGTCAGTGGTAGAGCGCGTGCGCCGCGTTGGCGACGTAGACGTACAGCGCGGCCTCGCCGATCACGTACTCGTTCTCGAACCACAGGAACGGCCAGTCCGCGTTCAGCTCCGGGAAGTCGGGCCGCACGACGACCACGCCCGGCACGACGCCGCCCGGGATGAAGGCGAAGTCCGCGCGGTTGTGGCCGTAGGCCACCGTCTGGCTGCGGGCGCCGACACCCGAGACCAGCGAGGCGCTCGAGACCGGGTGCGTGCCGAGCACGTAGTCGAGGCCGCGCACGACGAGCTCCGGCCCGACGACGTCCGGGAACGCGCGGTGCAGCACGTAGGCCTGCATCGCCAGGCCGAGTGCCGCGCCGCTCCCGCCCCACCCGCCGGTCGTCACCGGGACGCCGAACGGGTTGGCGGCGAGCGCCGTGTCCGTGGACGCGGCCCAGCGGCGCGTCGCGGCCTCGACCCGCGCCCGCCAGCCGGGGTCCAGGTACGGCAGCGCCCGTGCGGCCGCCGCCCCGAGGAACGCGAACCCGCTGTCCACGTGCGGCCACAGCGCGTGGAGGCGCGACGCATAGGCGCTCCCGCCCCGGGTCGCGAGCAGCAGCTCCACGGCGGCCCGCGTCTCCTCGTCGGCCAGGCGGCCGCCGCCGGTGTTCCCGGCCTGGAAGCTGGCCGGCGGCCCGGCGTGCGCGTCGCTCCAGCCGCGCTCGGCCGTCCGCAGGCACTCGGCGGCGAGCGAGTCGTCGCTGCCGTGCAGCACCCGGCTCGCCGCCGCGAGCGCGGCGACGGCGGCGTAGTCCAGCGCCGTCGAGCGGCTGGTGAACGCCCACCGGTCGTCGGGAACGCCCGAGCGCCCCTCGCGCCGCTCCGTCGGGCCGAGGGTCGAGTCGTAGACCAGGCCGTCGGTCTTCGACGCCGCGTCGCCCAGGTGCGTGTACTGCTCGAGCGTCGGCTCGACGATGCCGGGGATCGCGTGCCCCAGCACCCGGAACTGCGCCAGCAGCTGCAGCGCGCCGTGCGCCACCTGCTGCAGCACGTCGGGGACGCCGTCGGGCCGGCGGATCGCGACGGTGCGCTCGGCCTCCCGCACCGTCATCTCGTCCCACGCGATCCCGAAGTCCTCGTACGCCTGGGCGAGGACCGCGACCACGGCGGCGTTGCTCTCGGTGCGGATGTCGAAGTCGCCGGCGTCGGTCCAGCCGCCGACGGCGAGGCCGGGGATGTGCTCGCCGCCGCGGAACGGCGTGTCGGTCGTCGGCCCCTGCGCGTAGAGGTCGAAGTGCACGTGCCCCGGCGGCGCCTGGCGCGCGTCGTCGAGGTGCGCCGCGCCGTGCCACACGCGGTAGCGGTCGCGCACCAGCACGTGGTCCATCTCCTCGGCGAGGTAGGTGTCGAGGGTGGCCGACCAGATCGCGGGCCCGAACACGTCGTCGGCGATGCGGAACGGGGCCGTGACCTCGCCGCCGTAGCCGATCTCGTACAGCCCCGGCTCGCGCACCGCGCTGAAGTCGAACCGCGCGTAGTCGTAGCGCAGGAAGCGGCCCCAGGTCGCGGGCGGCGCGGCCAGGACGGGCGTCCGCGTCCCGTCGGCGGCGATGCGATACACCGTGGCGGAGCCGCCGGTGGTGTCGTTCGGGTCGCGCTCGATCACCGCCACCTTCGCCTGCGCGGGGTGATAGCCGGCCTGCGAGTGCGCGATCACCGGCGGGCGGATCCACCCCGGCACCTGGTGCGGGGTGATGCGCCACCGGAGCACCGTGCCGGCCCGCCCCGCGGACAGCAGCCCGCGCACCACGAACCAGCCGTTCTGCGCCTTGGCCCGTCCGTCGTACAGGGCGAGCGCGCCGGCCCCGCCGGCCCCGCCGCCCCCGGCGCCGTTGCCCGCGCCGGCGAGCGCCTCGATGGTGATCCGCCGCTCCGGGTCCTCCGGCGCCACCACCAGCGTCGTGCCGGTGGCGAGCGGCAGCGCCTCGGGGCCGCGGCCCACGCCGGTCGCTCCCGCCGGGCCGGTGGTGTCGCGCTCCGTGGCGCCGGCCTCCGCGCGCGGGAACAGGCCCGGCCGCCCGTCCATCATCCACGCCTTCCCGAAGTAGGCCGCGGGCAGCAGCTCGAGGTTGAAGCCCGCGCGGCCGACGAGCGCCGCGGGCAGGGGCGCGTCGAGCACCACGTCCACGAGGAGCGACGGGCCGTCGGCGCGGGCCGCGATGCGGTAGCCGAACGCGAAGGCGGGGTAGGCGAGCGACACCACGACGCTGCCCGCCCCGGTGTCCAGCTGCCGCGTCGCCAGCCGCGGAATCGGGTCCCACTGCTCGGGCGTGTTCGAGAGCCGCACGTCGCCGTTGGTGGCGGTGCGGACGCCGTGGTGGATCAGCTCGACGCCGCTCAGCTTCGAGTCGTCGAACAGGCCCGAGTACCCGTTGGCGAACACCAGCAGCGTCACGCCGCGGGCGGCGAACGTGCCGGCCTCGGTGAGGCGCAGCGGCGCCTGCTGGGCCTGCGCGCCCGCGGCGAGGCCGAGCAGCGCCGCCGCGATGCCCGCCGCGCGCCGCCGGCGGGCGCGCCGTGAACCGGCCGGCGGACTCAGCGCGCGCCTCCGCCCGCCACGGTGATCGTCCGCTCCAGGCGGAGGTCGGCCGAGGACGCGCCCACCTCGATCACCACCGGCCCGTCCTCGACCGCCCAGCCGTGCGTGTCCGCGTCCCAGTACTCCAGCGCGGCGGCGTCGAGCGGGAAGCGCACGGTGCGCGTCTGGTGCGGCAGCAGCGTGATGCGCCGGAAGCCGCGCAGGTCCCGGATCGGGCGCGTCACCTTGGAGGCCGGGTAGCGCACGTACAGCTGCACCACCTCGTCGCCCGCGCGCGCGCCGGTGTTCGTCACGTCCACCGAGACGGTGAGCGTGTCGCCCCGGTGCAGCGTGTCGGCGCCGGTCGTGAGCCGCGCGTAGCCGAAGGTGGTGTAGCTCAGCCCGAACCCGAACGGGTACAGCGGGACGCCGTCGAAGTAGCGGTAGGTGCGGTGCGCCATCGCGTAGTCGTCGAACGGCGGCAGGTCGGCGACGCCGCGGTAGAACGTGACCGGCAGCCGGCCGCCGGGGTTGGTGCGGCCGAACAGCACGTCGGCGATCGCGGTGCCGCCGGCCTGGCCCGGGTACCACGCCTCGAGGATCGCGGGCACGTGCTGCTGCGCCCAGGTCACCGCCAGCGCGCTCCCGTTGAGGAGCACCAGCACGGTGGGCTTCCCCACGGCCGCGATGCGCTCCAGCAGCCGCTGCTGCGGCGCGGGGAGGTCGAGGCTGGTCCGGTCGCCGCCCGAGAAGCCGGGCGTC
>DASPSV010000012.1:0-112911 GCA_035623755.1 Gemmatimonadales bacterium | reverse complement strand
GCTCTCGGTGAGCCGGATGCCGGTGCGGGCCGTGGCGTCGAGCAGCGCGAACAGGGCCGCCTTCTCGGTGTGGTCCGGGCAGGCGGGATAGCCCGGCGCGGGCCGGATCCCGCGGTAGCCCTCGGCGATCAGCGCCGCGTTGTCGAGTCGCTCGTCGGGCGCGTAGGCCCAGAACTCGCGCCGCACGCGCGCATGGAGGCGCTCGGCCAGCGACTCGGCGAGCCGGTCGGCGAGCGCCTTGACCAGGATGGCCGAGTAGTCGTCGTGCGACCGCTCGAACGCCGCCGCGATCTCGTCGGCCCCGATCCCGGCCGTGACCGCGAAGGCGCCGATCCAGTCCGGCAGGCCGGAGTCGCGCGGCGCCACGTAGTCCGCCAGGCACAGGTTCGGCCGGCCCGCGGGCCGCTCCATCTGCTGGCGCAGGTGGTGCAGCACGGTGAGGACCCGGGTGCGGCCGCGGTCGGCGTACACCTCGATGTCGTCGTCGCCGACGCTGTTGGCCGGGAACAGGCCGAACACGGCGCGCGCGTGGAGGCAGCGCTCGGCGGCCAGCCTCTCGAGCAGGCGCCGGGCGTCGTCGAGCAGGCGCCGGGCCTCGGTGCCCTTCGCCGGATCGTCGAGGATCTCGGGATACCGGCCCCGCAGCTCCCAGGCGGCGAAGAACGGCGTCCAGTCCACCGTCGCGAGCAGCTCCTCGAGCGGGACGTCGTCCAGGCAGCGCACGCCCTCGACGGCGGGCTGCGGCGGACGGTAGCCGTCCCACGCGAGCGCGAGCTTGTTGCGCCGCGCCGCATCGAGCGCCACCAGCCGGCCCTCCGCGCGCCGCTGCTCGTGCTCGCGCCGCAGCCGGCCGTAGTCGGCGCGCACCTCCGCCGTGAAGCCGGCGCGCCGGGCCGGGCTGAGCAGGCTGGCGACCACGCCGACGCTGCGCGACGCGTCGGCCACGTGCACGGTGGGCCCCTGGTACGCCGGCTCGATGCGCACGGCGGTGTGGATCCGCGACGTGGTCGCGCCGCCGATCAGCAGCGGAATGGTGAACCCCTCCCGCTGCATCTCGCCCGCGACGTGCACCATCTCGTCCAGCGAGGGCGTGATGAGGCCGCTCAGGCCGACGGCGTCGGCGCCCACCCGGCGCGCGGTCTCCAGGATCGTGGCGGCGGGAGCCATCACGCCGAGGTCCACGACCTCGTAGTTGTTGCAGCGCAGCACCACGGCCACGATGTTCTTGCCGATGTCGTGCACGTCGCCCTTCACGGTGGCGACGACGATCGTGCCGTTGGTGCGCGGCGCGCCGCCGCCCCCGGCGGCGCGCTCCCGCTCGATGAACGGCACCAGGTAGGCGACCGCCTTCTTCATCACCCGGGCGCTCTTGACGACCTGGGGCAGGAACATCTTCCCGGCGCCGAACAGGTCCCCCACCACGTTCATCCCGTCCATCAGCGGGCCCTCGATCACCTCGATGGCGCGCTCGCGCCCGCGGCGCGCCTCCTCGGTGTCGGCCTCGACGTGGTCGAGGATGCCCTCCACCAGCGCGTGCGCCAGGCGCCGCTCCACCGGCCAGCCGCGCCACTCCGCCGCGTGCGCCGCCCTCGGGGCGCCCGCCGCGCGCTCGGCGCGGGCGATCAGCCGCTCGGTGGCGTCGTCGCGGCGGTTGAACAGGACGTCCTCGACGGCCTCGAGCAGGTCCTTCGGGATGTCGTCGTAGACCGTGAGCTGGCCCGGGTTCACGATGCCGAGGTCCATGCCGGCGCTGCGGGCGTGGAACAGGAAGGCCGAGTGCATCGCCTGCCGGACCGCGGGGTTGCCGCGGAAGCTGAACGACAGGTTGCTCACGCCGCCCGAGACCAGCGCGCGCGGCAGCGTCTCCTTGACCGTGCGGCAGGCGCGCAGGTAGTCCACGGCGTAGGTCGCGTGCTCCGACAGCCCGGTGCCGACCGGGAAGACGTTCGGGTCGAGGATCACGTCCTCGGGCGGGAAGCCCGCGCGCGTGGTGAGCAGCGTGTAGGCGCGCGTCAGGATCTCGATCCGGCGCTCGTAGCTGTCCGCCTGGCCGCGCTCGTCGAACGCCATCACCACCACGGCCGCGCCGTAGCGTCGCACCCGCCCCGCGTGGGCCAGGAACGCCTCCTCGCCCTCCTTGAGGCTGATCGAGTTGACCACGCCCTTGCCCTGCAGGCACTTCAGGCCCGCCTCGATCACCTCCCAGCGCGAGGAGTCGATCATCACCGGGACGCGGCTGATGCCGGGCTCGGCGGCGATCAGGTTGAGGAACGTCCGCATCGCGGCGACCGAGTCGAGCAGGGCCTCGTCCATGTTGACGTCGATCACCTGGGCGCCGTTCTCGACCTGCTCGCGCGCGATCCGCACGGCGGCCTCCCAGTCGCCGCGCTTGACGCACTCGGCGAACTTGGCCGAGCCGGTGACGTTGGTGCGCTCGCCCACGTTCACGAACAGGCCGTCGGGCCGGATCTCCAGCGGCTCGAGGCCCGCCAGGCGCGTGTGCGGCTCCACGCGGGGGATCGGCCGCGGCGGCAGGCCGGCCACCGCCGCCGCCACGGCGGCGATGTGCGCGGGCGTGGTGCCGCAGCAGCCGCCGACGATGTTCACCAGCCCGCTGGCCGCGAACTCCCCGAGCAGCGCCGCGGTCTCCGCCGGTCCCTGGTCGTACCCGCCGAACGCGTTCGGCAGGCCGGCGTTGGGGTGACAGCTCACCGCCACGTCGGCGACGCGGGCGAGCTCCTCGACGTGGGGCCGCAGGTCCCGCGCCCCCAGGGCGCAGTTGAGCCCGATGCTGAACGGCGCCGCGTGGCGCACCGAATGCCAGAACGCCTCGGGCGTCTGGCCCGAGAGCGTGCGGCCGCTCCGGTCGGTGATGGTGCCCGAGATCATGACCGGCAGGTCGAGTCCGCGGCGGTCGAGCAGGTCGCGGATCGCGAACAGCGCCGCCTTGCAGTTCAGCGTGTCGAAGACGGTCTCGACCATCAGCAGGTCCACGCCGCCCTCGAGCAGGGCCTCGGCCTGCTCCCCGTAGGCCGCGGCGAGCTGGTCGAAGTCGACGGCACGAAAGCCCGGGTTGTTGACGTCGGGCGACAGCGAAGCGGTGCGGTTGGTGGGGCCGAGGATGCCGGCCACGAACCGAGGCCGGTCCGGCTGGCGCGCGGAGAAGTCGTCCGCCGCGCGGCGGGCGATGCGCGCGGCGGCGAGGTTCAGCTCCCGCACCAGATCCGCGGTGCGGTAGTCCGCCTGCGCGATCCGGGTCGCCGTGAACGTGTTGGTCTCGGCGATGTCGGCGCCGGCCTCGAAGTAGGCGCGGTGGATCGCCTCCACCACGTCGGGCCGCGTGAGCGAGAGGAGATCGTGGTTCCCCTTGAGCGGCACCGGGTGCGCGCGGAAGCGCTCGCCGCGGACGTCGTCCTCGGCGAGGCCGTAGCCCTGGATCATCGTGCCCATCGCCCCGTCGAGCACGAGGATCCGCTTCTCGAGCGCACGCTGCAGCTGGTCCCGTCGGTCCGCTGATCCCACCCGGAGTCTCCACAACGTCAAAGCCCGGCGGCGCCGAAAGCAGGCACCACCAGGCCGGCTTTTTAGCGGAATGTTTTACGTGGCCGCAATACGCCGCAAATCGCCACGGTATCGGTTGTGAAGGGAAGCTAACCAGGGGCCCGGCGCGCGCGCCACCCGTCCAGCGTGCGGAGCCGGGGCGGCCGGCCCCGGTCCCGCGGCGGCGGCCCGCGCGGAGGCCGCGCGCGCTCGCGCTAGGCGGAGAGGAGCCGGAGCGCCGCCTCGGCGCCGATGCCCTCGGCGGCCACGGTCTTGCGGCGGCCGGCGGCGCCGGCGGTCAGCGTCACGCTCGCGCGCGGGAGGCCGAGGGTGCGGGCGAGGAAGCGGATCAGCTCCTCGTTCGCCGCGCCCTCGACCGGCGGGGCGGCGACGCGGATGCGCAGGCGGTCGCCGGCGTCGCCGGCCACGGCGGTGCGGGAGGCGCGGGGCGCGACCAGCACGGCGATGCTGACGCCGCGCGCGGTCTCCCGCAGCCACGGCGTCACAGCGCGCGCACCACCCAGTCGCGGACGAGCTGGAGCAGGAACCAGGCGACCAGGGGCGTGATGTCGATCATGCCCAGCGGGGGCACCACGCGCCGGAGCGGGGCGAGCAACCACTCGGTGAGGAAGACGAACGGGCGCATCCACGGCGTGAACCGGGTCGCGCCGATCCAGGAGGCGATCACCCGCACGACCAGGGCCAGGATGACCAGGTTGAACGCCCAGTAGACGGCGAGCTGCAGCGCGTAGCGCGGGCCGAGGCTCGCGGCCGCGGCGAGCGCGGCGGCCTGGCCGGCGGTCCACGCGACGGCGCTGATCAGGACGATCCCGCCCGCGACCGCGATGCCCACCAGCCACCACGGCGCGGACTGCGGGTTCCCGCCGGAACGGAGGATGCGGCGCTCGATGGGCGTGAGCAGCGGATCGGTGAGCGCGCGGATCGCGCGGGCCAGGCGGCCGAAGGGGTCGATGGTGCGGGCCTGCACGGCCATCGCGCCGAAGGCGCCGAGCACCAGGACCGCCACGGCGGCGAACACCACGGTGCGGAGGGCCACGGCCAGGTCGATCACGGAGCGGCGGGAGCGCGGACCGGCGCGCCGGTCAGCTGACGCGCATCGTCTTGCGCTTCATGAAGTCCATGAGGATGAACTGGCCGAGGGTCATCGTGTTGGTGAAGTACGCCTTCCCGCGGCAGATCTCCGAGACCTTCTTGACGAAGTCCACCAGCATCCGGTCGCGCGCCAGCATGAAGGTGTTGATCATGATGTTGCTGCGCTTGCACAGGGCGACCTCGCGGAAGGTGGCCTGCAGGATCCGGGGATCGAGTCCCATCGAGTTGACGTAGACCCGGCCGTCCGGGAGGGTGAGCGCGGACGGCTTTCCGTCGGTGATCATGATGATCTGGCGCATGTCCTTGCGCTGCGCCAGCAGCAGCCGGCGGGCGAGCTTGAGCCCCTCGGCGGTGTTGGTGTGGTACGGGCCGACCTGGGCGTGGGCGAGCCGGGCGAGCGGGATCTCCTCGGCCGAGTCGTGGAACAGCACCACCCGCAGCGTGTCGCCCGGGAACTGGGTGCGGATCAGGTGGGTGAGGGCGAGCGCGACCTTCTTAGCCGGGGTGAAGCGGTCCTCGCCGTACAGGATCATGGAGTGCGAGCAGTCGAGCATGAGCACCGTGGCGGCGCTGGAGCGGTACTCCGCCTGGTGCACCATGAGGTCGCGGTACTCGAGATCGAGGGGCACGCCGAGCCCCTCGCGCTCGATGGCCGAGAGCAGCGTCGCGATCACGTCGAGGTTCATCGTGTCGCCGTACTCGTACGGGCGACTGGCCGCCTCGGCCTCGACGCCGGTGGCGAGGTAGGGCGTGTCGTGGCTCCCGTAGCTGGACCGGCCGATGCTGCCGAGCAGGTTGCGCAGCGAGCGGTACCCGAGGAAATCGATGCCCTTCTCGGTGAGGTTGAAATGCACCTGCTGCGCGGCCGAGCGCGCCTGGCCCTCGGTCCCCTCGACCACCTCCTGGCCGCCGGGCATGCGCGGCGCCTCCGCGGTGGAGAGGTAGCCCTGCTCGATGAGGCGCTGCACGATCGTGTCGAGCAGCTCGGCGAGCTGGCGCTCGAGCTCCGCGTCGCGCTCGGCATCGCCGGTGCTCTCGCCGCGCAGCACCTTCAGCATGTCCGGCGTCAGCATGCCGGAGTTCTTCAGCGCTTCGAGGATCGCCTCGCGGAGCGCGTCGAGCGAGCGGTCGCCGTCCTGCTCGCCGCCTTCGCCCCCCCCCCACAGGCGCTCGCCCGCGTCGCCCGCGAACCCCGACTGCAGCAGGAAGTCCGCGAGCTGGTCGAGCAGGTCCTGAAGATTGACCGCATCGGCCAGCTGGTCGATGTACTTGGAGAAGGTCGTGTAGCGCACGGGACTCCCCGTAAGCTCGTCCGGGCGCCACATTCCGGCAATGCCCGCGCCGTTCCGCGCCCTGCGGCACCGCAACTTCCGGCTGTTCTTCTTCGGCCAGGGCACCAGCCTGGTGGGCACCTGGATGCAGAACATCGCCCAGGGCTGGCTGGTCCTCGAGCTCACCAACTCGGCGTTCTGGGTCGGCCTGGTGAGCGCGCTCACGTCGTTGCCCATCCTGGCGCTCTCCCTGCCGGCGGGCGTGTTCGTGGACCGGGTCAACAAGCACCGGCTGGTGATCCTCACCCAGGCACTGTCGGCGGTGCAGGCCGCGGCGCTCGCCGTGCTGATCTGGACCCACCGCATCGCGTTGTGGGAGGTGGCGGTGATCGCCGTGTTCCTCGGCACCGTCAATGCCGTCGACACGCCGGCCCGGCAGGCCTTCATGGTGGAGCTGGCGGGCAAGGAGGACCTCGGCAACGCGATCGCGCTCAACTCCTCGGCGTTCAACGCCGCGCGGGTGGTCGGGCCCTCGGTCGCGGGGATCCTGATCAGCGTCGTGGGTCTCGGCTGGTGCTACTTCCTCAACGCGGTGTCGTACCTGGCGGTGATCTGGGGCCTGGCGGCGATGCGGCTGCCGCCGTTCGCGCCGGCGCGGCGGCCGGGCAACGCGTGGACGGAGTTCCGCGACGGGGCGCGGTTCGTCCGCGGCGACCGGCGCGTGCTGGCGCTGGTCTCGCTGATCGGGATCGTCAGCATCTTCGGCTACCCGTACCTGGTGCTGATGCCGGTGTTCGCGCGCGACGAGCTCGGGGTGGGCGCCGCGGGCCTGGGCTTCATGATGGCGGCGACGGGCGTGGGAGCGGTGACCGCGGCGCTGGTGCTCGCGGCGCTCGACGTCCGGGTGAAGAAGGGGAGAGTGCTGACGTGGTCCGGGCCGGTGTTCGGCCTGGCGGTCGCCGCGTTCGCGGTGAACCCGTGGTTTCCGCTGGCGCTGCTGATCCTGCCGGTCACGGGGGGCGCGATGATCCTCAACAGCGCCGTCACCAACACGCTCCTGCAGACGATCGTGCCCGACGAGCTGCGGGGCCGCGTGATGGGCGTCTACGTCTTCACCTTCCTGGGGATGGCGCCGTTCGGGGCGTTCCAGGCCGGCTGGCTGGCCGACCACCTCGGGGCGCCGGTGGCCGTCGCGGTCGGCGGCCTGGTGTGCGTGCTCGCGTCGCTGGTGATCTGGCGGAAGGTGCCCGAGGTGCCGCTGTTGCAGTGAACGGTACGCTGCCTACGGCATTCCCCGGCGCCGCGCCGTCTCGACGATGATGTCGGCCGCGCCGTCGTACCCCAGCCACGCGGTGTTCACGACCAGGTGGTAGTTGGCCGCGTCGTCCCGGCGGCGGGCGTAGTAGTGCTCCAGGAAGCGCTCGCGGACGGCGTCCACCTCGTGGATCTTCCGCGCCGCGTCGTGCTCGGCGACGCCCAGCCGCGCCACGATCGTCCGGATGCGCACCTCCCGCGGCGCCACGACGTACACGTGCAGGACGTCGGCCGACGCGGGGGCCGTGGCCAGGTACGCCATGGCGCCGCGGCCGACCAGGACGACCCGGCCGTGCGCCGCCGCCTCGGCGATGACGCGCTCGGTGATGCGATGCACCGTGTCTTCGTCGGGCTCGGCGCCCGTCGCGGCGGCGGGAACGAACATCTCGGGAGCGGAGATGGACAGCGTGCGGCCCAGGCGCTCGATCAGGGACGGCGAGCGCTCCTCGCTGGCCGCGACGGTCTCCGAGGGCAGGCCCGCCCGGCGCGCGACCTCGCCGACGAACTCGTTGTCGATCACCGTCCACCCGAGGCGCTCGGCCACCCGCCGGGCCACGAGGGAGCCGCCGGAACCGTACTGCCGGGTGACCGTGATGACGGCCATGCGCCGAAGATACGGGCCGCGGCCGTGGGGCGACAGGACGCCCGGCGCGCCGGCCGGCGCGCCGCGCGCGGTCAGGCGAAGGGGCTGCCGGGTCCGGACTTGGGGAAGGGCGGCTGCCGCTCCGGACGGACCCGCGTGTAACCCGCTTCCTCGCTGCGCGCGATCCG
Organism: Gemmatimonadales bacterium; assembly: GCA_035623755.1. Classification (GTDB taxonomy): domain Bacteria; phylum Gemmatimonadota; class Gemmatimonadetes; order Gemmatimonadales; family JACORV01; genus Fen-1245. The sequence continues at coordinate 104,902 of DASPSV010000012.1, read as the reverse complement.
CCGCTCGGCGGACAGGCCCTCGAGCACCAGCTCGCATGCGGCCACGGTCGTCGCCGGGTCCTTGCGCCGCGCGAGCCCCACGCGGTCCACCAGGTCCAGCAGTCCCGGGACCACGCCGAAGCCCTTGAGCAGCGTGTCCGACCGCTCGTCGTGCGAGACCTTCAGCGCGCCGCCCTCGTCGAACCAGTGCACGATGTCGTCCACGTTCGCGCCGCCGGCCCGGTCGCCGAACGTCGCGCCCGCGGCCCGCCGGATCAGCTCCCGCGCGATCACGTCGGCGCCCTGCAGCTCGCCCTCGTACTCGAGCTCCAGCTTGCCGGTGATGGCCGGCACCGCGGCGTACACGTCGGAGACGCGCGGCACGATCGTCTTCTCGCGGTTCACCGTGGCGCGCCGCTCGGCGTTGGAGACCACGTTCTCCAGCACCGAGATGGGCAGGCGCTGGCTCACGCCCGAGCGCTTGTCCACGCGCTTGTCGCCGCGCGCCTCGAACGCCACCCGCTCCACCAGCTCGGCGATGAAGTCCGGCACCATCACCGGCCGGCCGCCGCGGTCGAGCCACGCCTCCTGGTCGGTGATCGCCATCCCGAGCTCGAGCGAGCGCGGGTAGTGCGTCGTGATCTCCGAGCCGACCCGGTCCTTGAGCGGCGTGATGATCTTGCCGCGCGCGGTGTAGTCCTCGGGGTTGGCGGTGAACACCAGCGCGACGTCCAGCGACAGGCGGATCGGGTAGCCTTTGATCTGGACGTCGCCCTCCTGCATGATGTTGAACAGGCCGACCTGGATCTTGGCGGCGAGGTCGGGCAGCTCGTTGATCGCGAACACGCCGCGGTTGGCCCGCGGCAGCAGGCCGTAGTGGATGGTCAGCTCGTCCGACAGCAGGTGCCCGCCCCGGGCCGCCTTGATGGGATCGACGTCCCCGATGATGTCGGCGATCGTCACGTCCGGCGTGGCGAGCTTCTCGACGTAGCGCTGCGCGCGCGGCACCCACGCCACCGGCGTGCGATCGCCGTGCTCTTCCACCAGCTGGCGGCCGTACTTGGAGATCGGGGCGAACGGGTTGTCGTTGACCTCGCTCCCTTCCAGGATCGGGAGCTCCTCGTCCAGCAGCGCCACCAGCCCGCGCACGATGCGCGACTTCGCCTGGCCCCTGAGGCCCAGCAGGATGAAGTTGTGCCGCGACAGCACCGCGTTCACCAGCTGCGGCACCACCGAATCGTCGTAGCCGACGATGCCCGGGAAGATCGGCTGCTCCGTCTCCAGCCGGCACAGCAGATTGGCCCGCATCTCGTCCTTGACGGTGCGGGTGCGCCGCTCCGGCGCGCCCCACTCGGACTGCGCCAACTCTCCCAACGTGCTTGGCTTGGTCATATGCGGGATATTGGTACCCTCGAGGTCCCCATACAAGGTCCGCCGCCTCCGGCGCTCGCGCGCGCGGTGCGCTCGCGCGGTAACGGGATGGAAACGGCGCGCGTCCGGCGCGTGCGACGCCCGCCACGCCGCCCCGACATACACGACCGTAACGCCTTGACGAGCAACAGCTTGCGCGACAGCCAGCCGGGGCGGCGCCGACCGTGATTCCCGTGCCGTGCGCGGGGAGATGCGAGGGGGCTAACCTTGACACCAAGTGGGGTTTGGGTAGCTTAGGCGCCGGTTGAGGCCGGCGGCAGCGGCGCACGGTCCTCGGTTTGTGTTCCGCTGAGTGAAAAATCAGCTTCAAAAGGAGATTCGATGAAGCGCTTGTTCCTGGCAGTTGCGGTGCTCGGGCTCATGGCGTGCGCGAAGAAGGAAGCGGCGCCTCCGGCCGAAACGCAGACCCCGGCCGCCGCGCCTGCTCCGGCCATGGGGACCGACACGACGAAGCCCGCCCCGTCGGCGGACACGTCGAAGATGGCCGCTCCCGCGGCTGCGCCGGCTCCCGCGCCCGCGAAGAAGGCGGAGACCCCGATGAAGAAGAAGGGCATGTAAGGGTCGCTGCACTTGCTTCGCTACGAGGACCCGGAGCTCGCTCCGGGTCCTCGTGTTTTCAGGGGTGCGAAGCGGGCGGCGGCGCCGCGCGGAAGCTGGCGCCGGTGCGCACCGCGGCTTCCGCGGCGTCGAACGCCGGCCGCCAGCCCAGCTCGCGCTCCGCTCGGGCCGAGCTGAAGCGGTTGTCGCCGGCGAGGAACTGGACGGCGACGGAGAGCGACAGGGCGTCGGAGGCCGATACCGCGCCGACGGTGGCGTCCCACGCCCGGGCGACCGACCACACGACGCCGCGCGGGAGGCGCAGCCAGCGCGGCGTCACGCCGAGGCCGGAGGCGAAGCGCTCCACGAATTCCCGCAGCGTCAGCCGCCCGTCGTTGGTGACGTTGAAGGGCCCGGTGACGTCGGGGCGATCGAGCGCCGCCGTCACCGCGGCGGCCACGTTGCCCGCGTAGACCACCGTCATCCGGTTCCCCCCGCCGCCGATGAGCGGCACCAGTCCCCGCCGCAGCATCCTGGCGACGCGCGGCGAGAAGTGCCGGTCGCCTTCGCCGTACAGTACGCACGGCCGGAGCGCGACGGCGCGGAGCCCGGTCTCCCGGGCCACCCGCCACAGCGCCAGCTCGGCCTCGCGCTTCGAGCGCGCGTAGGGCTCGCGGACGGCGGGCACGCGCCCGAGGTCGACGTCCTCGTCGTCTCCCGGCCGGTCGATGCCGGCGCGGCTGCGCCCGTACACCGCGACGGACGAGACGTGCACCACGCGGGCGCCGGACCGCGCGGCGCTCCGCACCACGCGCTCGGTGCCGAGCACGTTGACCTCGCGCCAGGCCTCCCAGCGGCCGCCGGCGAGCACCGTGGCCGCCGAGTGGACCACCGCGTCGCAGCCGTCGATGGCGGCGTCCAGCCGCGCGGCGTCGGACAGGTCGCCGCGCGCCGGCTCCGCGCCCGCCCGCGCCAGTGCCGCGGCGCTCGCCTCGGAGCGGGCGAGCGCGCGGACGGAATCGCCGCGGGCGCGCAGCGCGGCGATCACGTGCCGCCCCACCAGTCCGGTGCCGCCGGTGACAAAGACCTTCACGCGCTTCCTTCCGGACCCGGCTCCCAGGGCAGGTCGCGGACCGTGGCGGCGCCGTGGCCGGGCAGCTGGACCACCGCACCGGTCGCGACGCTGCGCCGCACGACGGCGAGGCCCACCCAGGTGCCGCCCCCGTCCCACCAGCACGCGCTGCTCAGGCGGCCCGCCGGCTGGCCGTCCGCCACGATCTCGAGCGGGAGCGACGCCGGCTCGCGCTCGAGGGCGAGGCCCGCGAGCCGACGGTTCGGGTGGCCGCGGAAGTGCACGCGCGCCACGGTCTCCTGGCCGAGGTAGCAGCCCTTGGTGTACGACACCGCGCCGAGCTCGTCGAGGCGCACCTCCTGGGGCAGCGTGCGGTCGTCGATCTCGGCGCCGAGGCGCGGGACGCCCGCGAGGATCCGGCGCTCCTCGACCAGCGCGGCGGGCAGGTCGCGCGCGCCCCGTCCCCGCAGGGCCGCGAGCAGCGCCGGGCCGCCGGCGGCCGGCACCAGGCACTCGACGCCGTCGAGGCCGCGGGCCGCGACACGGGTCGCCACGATCTCCGCGCCGTCCCGGCGCAGGACCCCCGCGCGGCCCGCGGCGGCCGGCACCGCATCGCCGAGGACTCCCGCCACCACGGACCGTGCGCCCGGACCGTACACGCCGATCGACGCCGTGGCGGCGGTCTCGTCCTCGGCGCGGCACAGGCGCGGCGGCAGCGACCGCTCGAAGACCGCCGTGACGGCCGTCGCCGCCGCTTCGGGCACCTCGACCAGGAGCGCGTCGGCGAGCCGGGTGATCCACAGCGGCGCGACGATCATGCCCTTCGCCGTCAGCAGCGCGCCGAACAGGTGATCGGCGTCGCCGGGCTGCTCGACGTCGCAGGTCACGAGGCCCTGCAGGCAGGTGACGCGGCCGCTGCCGGCGAGCCGGTAGCGGAACAGGCCGGGCCGGACGATGCAGGCCGCGCCGCCGGCGAGGGCGGCGCGCTCGGCGGCGCCGGCGGCGTCGCGCGCGACGAGCGGACCGGCCTCGGAGAGGCTCAGCCGGCGACCTCGCGCAGCAGCGGCGCCAGCTCGGCCGGTGCGTGGCCCTCGAAGGAATCCCAGACCAGGTCCGCGCCGGCGAGGTCCTCCGCGGTGTACGACGTCGTCAGCGCCACGCAGCCCGCCCCCAGGGCGCGCGCGGCCGCGAGCCCCGGCGCCGAGTCTTCCACCACCACGGCCCGCACCGGTCCCGGGGCGGGGGCGAGCGCCGCGAGGGCGCGGCGGTGGCCCTCCGGGTCGGGCTTGTTCCTGGCCACGTCTTCCGCGCTCACCACGCAGGCGACCACGTCGGCGAGTCCCGCCCGCTCGAGGCCGGCGAGGATCTCGCGGCGCAGCGCGCCGCTCACGACGGCGATGCGGGCCGCTCCCGCCGCGGCCCGCACGAAGTCGCGCACGCCCGGCACCAGGGGCAGCGCCGTCCGCGTGAGGGCCGCGTACCGCGCGGCCTTGGCGGTCGCGAGGTGGTCGAGGGCACGCCGGTCCAGCGTCCGACCGGTGCGCCGGAACGCCTCGCGGATGCAGGCCCGGTCGTCGAACCCCATGTAGTCGGCGAAGTACGCGGCCTCGTCCACCGCGATCCCCTCCGGCGCGAGCGTGTCGCGCAGCGCGGCGAAGTGGAGCGGCTCGTCGTCGACCACGACGCCGTTGAAGTCGAGCAGCACTACGTCGGTCCCCGGGCGCGCGTCAGCCGTCATAGGCCAGGTCCAGCAGCTCGACCGGGTGGCGGAGCTCGACGTCCAGCCCCGCGAGCAGCGCGCCCGCGCCGATCTGCATCAGGCAGCCCGGGTTCCCGGTGGCGACCACGTCGGGCGCCGCGGCGGCGATCGCCGCGAGCTTCCGGTCGAGCACCTCGAGCGAGAGCCCCGGCTGGAGCAGCGAATAGAGCCCCGCGCTCCCGCAGCAGCGGTCGCTGCCCTCGAGCGGCACGAGCTCGAGGTCGGGGATCGCGCCCAGCACGGCGAGGGGCGCGCGCGTCACCTTCTGCGCGTGGTGCAGGTGGCAGGGGGCGTCGTACGCCACCCGGAGGGGGAGCCGGCCCGCGCGCCGCGGCCCGCGCTCGGCCAGCAGCTCACTCACGTCGCGCACCCGCGCCGCGAAGGCGTGCGCGCGCTCGGCGAGGGGATCGTCGGCGAGGACCTCGCCGTAGGCCTTGAGCATCGCGCCGCAGCCGGCGCTGTCGGTCACGACCGGGACGCCCGGGGCCGCGGCGTCGAACGCCAGCACGTTGGCGCGGGCGAGCGCCCGCGCGAGCGCGGCCTCGCCGGCGTGGGCCGCGAGGGCGCCGCAGCACGCCTGGCCCGGCACCTCGCGCGCCTCGAAGCCGTTGCGCGCCAGGGTGCGGACGGCGGCACCGTGCACGTGGCCGAACAGCCCGTCCATCACGCAGCCCCGGAACAGCGCCACGGCGTCGCCGCCTTTATCGGGCGCTGGCCGGGGCGTGCGGCGGCGTCCGTCGCGCGGCCGCGGGCGCGTCGCCGCCAGCATCCCCAGGGCGAGGACGCCGGCCGGCGAGGCGGCGACCGGGCCGGGTGTGCCGTTCGCTCCGCGGGCCGCGCCGCGCGCCAGCAGCTCCGGCAGCCGGCTCGCGCGCGCGAGCCGCGCCAGCAGCCACAGGGCCCGCTGCCGGGCGGGACGGGCCAGCAGCCACAAGCCGGCGGCGAGCGCGGCGCTCCGGCCGCGGGCCAGCACGATGCCCGACCGCGCCTCCTCGAGCGCCGGGCCGTACACGACGCCGGACGGGCACACGCTCTCGCAGGCGCGGCAGCCGAGGCAGCGATCGAGGTGCAGGTCGAGGGTCGGATCGTCCGCCGGCATCGCGTGAGCGGCCAACGCGCGCAGGAGCACGATCCGCCCGCGCGGGGAGTCGGCCTCGTCGGCGGTGACTTCGTAGGTGGGGCAGGCGGGGAGACAGAATCCGCAGTGGACGCACGCGTCCAGCCCCGCCCACGCGTGTGCGGTCATGCGAGCAGCGGCGCGGCGAGGATCCCGGGCGGATCGAAGGTGGACCGCAGCGCGCGGGTGAGGTGCTCGACGGCCGGCGGGAGCGCCCCCCACACGCCGGCGGCGGCCCGGGTCGCGGCATCCGCGCGCTCGAGGGTGACCGGCCAGCCGCCGCCCGCGGCGTCGGCGCGGAGCCGCGCGATCGCGGCCGCGGAGCCCCGGTCGACGCCGCAGCGCACCGTGCCGCGCGGCACGGTGACGCTCGCGCCGAGCAGCGGCCCGAGATGACGCTCGGCCAGCGCCAGGGCGCGCGGCCAGGATTCCGGCACGGCGCCGATCCGCACCACGACGGGCCAGCGGCCGACCGCGAGCCGCCACGGCGTCCACGGCGCGTCGCCCTCGAACGCGCGCGCCGCGCGGGCGCCCGCGGCCCGGCCGATCGTCTCCATCTCCTCGGCGACGCCCGCGGCGGGACCGACGGCGCGGGCGGCGAGCGACCACGCGCGCTCCCAGCCCAGCTGCGCCGACAGCTCCGGGCTCACGACTTCGAGCGCCGCCGGCGATGCGCCGGCCGCGAGCGCCGCGGCGGCCGCCCGCGCCGCCCAGGCGGCGTCGCCCGACCAGACCTCGGTGCGGTCCGCGCTCGGACGCGCGCGGAGCCGGAGGTGCGCCTCGGCGATCACGCCGAAGGCGCCGTGGCCGCCGATGACGAGCTTGGCCAGGTCGAATCCGGCGACGTTCTTCACCACGCGGCCGCCGAGCCGCACCACGGTTCCGTCGCCCGCCACGACCGCGAGTCCGAGCACGTGGTCGCGGGCCGGCCCGTAGTGGGCGGCCAGGGGACCGCCGCCGCCGGACGCGAGGGCGCCGCCCACGGTCCGGGACAGCGGCCCGGGCGGATCGAACGGCAGCCACGCGCCGCGCGCGGCCAGCCGCTCGCCGAGCCGATCCAGCGGCGTGCCGGCGCCCACCGTCACCACCAGGTCCGCGGGGTCGAACGCGGAGACCTCGTCCAGCGCGGCCGTCGGGAGGAGCGTCGCGCCGGGGGGCGGCTCGTGCCACCAGCCGCCGGAGCCCCGCACCGCGAGGGTGGTGCGCCCGGCGGCCGCCTCGCGCACGCGGGCGGCGAGCGCCGCGAGGCCGGCGCGTTCCGTCACGCCGGCGGGCGCTTGCGGCATTCCTCGACGTCCGTGCGCGCCCGCGCGGTGAAGAGCCGGGCCTCCTCGATGAGGGGGCGCGCGTCCTCGGGCCGCCAGCCGGCGAAGCCGCGGCGGTCGCCCTTCATCTCGTACAGGGCGAGGAAGCCGCTGGGCAGCTCCTGGCGGATCAACCGGCCCAGGTCCTCGTGCGTGCGCTGGGTGTGCCACGGCTCGTCGCGCAGCCAGACCCGCACGATCGCCGCGGCCATCACTCCCGGATACGCCTCCTCGATCGCGCGGGCGCCGGCACCGGCCACGAGGTGCCGCTCGGCCGCCGCCAGGCGCCGCTCCGCGTCGGACAGCTGCGTGTCCATCTGGGACAGCCAGCGGGTCGGGATCGGCGCGGTCACGAGGCGCTCCACGGCCGCCACTCGCGGCACTGCGCGGTCGGGATGGCCTTGCCCGGGTTGGCCCGCTCCGAGGGGTCGAACACCCGGCGCACCGCCGCCATCAGGCCCATCTCGTCGGGCCCGAAGACCAGCGGCATGTAGTCGAGCTTGTCCAGGCCGACGCCATGCTCGCCGGTGATCGTGCCGCCGGCCGCCACGCACGCGCGGATGATCTCCCCGCTCGCGGCGTGCACCCGCCGGACCTGGTCGGGGTCGGACCCGTCGTAGCTGAGGTTGGGATGGAGATTGCCGTCGCCGGCGTGGAAGACGTTGGTCACGCGCAGCCGGTGCGCGCGCCCGATGGCGGCGATCGTCTCCAGCACGTCGGGCAGCGCCGTGCGCGGCACGACGGCATCCTGCACCACGAGGTCGGCGCTGATCCGGCCCATCGCGCCGAACGCCTTCTTCCTTCCCTGCCACAGCTTCTCCCGCTCCGCGGCGTCCGTGGCCACGCGCACCGTGCGCGCGCCGGACCGGTCGAGCAGGGCGCGGACGGCGGCGGCGTCGGCCTCGACCGCGGCCGGTCCGCCGTCCAGCTCGACCAGGAGGACCGCCGCCGCGTCGGCCGGATAGCCCGCCGCGTACGCGCTCGATTCCACCATCTGGATCGCGCTCTGGTCCATCATCTCGAGCGCCGCGGGCACGATGCCGGCGGCGATGATCGCGGTGACCGCCTCGCCGGCCTGCCGCAGGCTGGTATAGTCGGCGAGCATGGTGCGCACCTGCGCGGGCACCGGCACCAGCCGCACGGCGATCTCGACGGCGATGCCGAACAGCCCTTCGCTGCCGACGAACACGCCGGTCAGGTCGGGTCCCCACGGATCGCCGCCCGCGCCGCCGAGCTGCACCGTCTCCCCCGAGGGCAGCGCGACCCGGAGCCACAGCACGTGGTTCGTGGTCACGCCGTACTTGAGGCAGTGCGGGCCGCCCGCGTTCTCGGCGACGTTGCCCCCGATGGTGCAGGCGGTCTGGCTCGACGGATCCGGCGCGTACATCAGCCCGTACGGCGCGGCCGCGCGGCTCAGCGCCGCGTTGACCACGCCGGGCTCGACCACCGCGCAGCGGTTGGCGGGATCGATCGCCAGGATGCGGGCGAGCCGCGTGAGCGTCACCAGCACCGCGGGCGCCTCGCCGAGCGCCCCGCCCGAGAGGCCGGTGCCGGCGCCGCGGGCGACGAAGGGCACCCCGCGGCGCGCCAGCGCGGCGAGCACGGCGGCGACCTCCGCCGCCGAGCCGGGCAGCACCGCGAGGGCGGGCGTGCGGCGCAGCGTGGGAAGTCCGTCCGAGGCGAAGGTCGCGAGCTCCGCCCGCTCGGTGCGGACGAACCGCGGGCCGACGATGCCGGACAGCTCTTCGACGAGGCTGGCGTGTTCCATCGGGATGCGCAGCAATGTAGCTTCCCGGCTCTGGCACCTCTAGCGACCGCACTGGCACTCGCCGTTCTCCAGGCCGTCCGCCCTCCCGCGCTGGACCTCAAGGTCGGGGGCTCGTGGGTGCCGTGGCGCTCCTATGCGCCGGGGATCCCCGCGGCCGCGGATCCGCTGTTGGCGCGCGCCGTGCGCTGGGAGGACGGGCGGCCGGGCCTGCGCCTGGGCAGCTTCGAAGTGCGGGTCTCCGGCGGGATTCTCGTCAACAGCGTCGCGGTGGTGGAGATCGACACCGCGCGCTACCGCTTCGCGCTCGCCGCGGCGCGCGCCTTCGCCCCGCGTTCGGCCGACGCGTGGATGGCCGACACCGCGGTGGTCGCGGCGGTCAACACCGGGCTGTTCCTGCCGGACGGCACGCCGCAGGGGCTGGTGCTCCTGGAGGGCGCGCGCCACGGCCGGCGCCTGGCCTGGCTGGACGCCGCGGTCGTGATCGCCGACGGCCGCCTCCGCCTCGCCGACGGCGCGGCGCTCGATTCGCTCGCCGGGGCGGCGTCGGGTTTCCAGGTCCTCCCCTGGCTGGTGCGCGGGGGGCGCGCGGTCCTCGGCGCGACGTCGGGCGTGCGGCTGTCGCGGACCCACCGCGACCGGCGGCTCACGCTGTGCCTGGGCGGCGACGGTCCGGTGCGGCTGCTGCTCAGCAACTTCGAGCTGTTCGGCGGCAACGCGGGCACCATTCCGGTGGGCCTCACGATCCCCGAGCAGGCGCTGATCGCCGCCGCGGCCGGGTGCGCGGACGCGGTGGCGCTCGACGGAGGGATCTCGGCGCAGCTCGCCGTCCGGTTCCCGCGGCGCCTGCGGCGGATGCCGGGCTGGCGCGAGGTGCCCCTGATGATGTTGATTCGGCCTCGATAGCAGGCAACCCTGGCGAACTCCGGAGGAACAGCCTCATGACGACGCATCGCGCCCTCGTGCTGGCCGCCGGCCTGGCGGCCGGCGTCGCGCCCGCGCTGAGCGCGCAGGTGGAGCTGCGGGCCATCTTCGGCACCTCGGCCTCGGACGTGTGGGTGGTGGGCGACGCGCCGGCGGCGCTGCACTGGGACGGCCAGGCGTGGAACGAGATGCCGTTCGGCGTCGCGCTGCCGGGCTCGCTGCACGGCGTGTGGGCGAGCGGGCCGCGCGACGTGGTCGCGGTCGGCGACAACGGCACGGTGCTGCACTTCGACGGCGGCACCTGGAGCACGATGACCGTGCCCACGAGCCAGCAGATCGTGGCGGTGCTGGGCCGCGGGGCGGGCGACGTGTACGCGCTGGCGCAGTCGTCCAACGACCGCGAGGCGCCGCAGCTGCTGCACTACGACGGTCACGCCTGGACGGCGACGGCGCTGCCGCTGCCCTTCCGCGCCAACGCCCTCGCGCTGGCGGGTCGCGACGTCGTGGTCGCCGGCTTCGTGTTCTGGGATCCGCAGCCCAACGCGCGGCGGCAGGCGGGCGTGGTCGCACGCTGGAGCGGCGGCCGCTGGACCACGACCGGGTGGGACGGGCAGAAGGTGGCCGACCCCGTCGCGGGCGCGGCCGGCTGGACGGGGCTGTCGACGGCCGGCGCGACGCTGCTGCTGTTCGGCCAGCGGGAGGACGGCACCACCGCGATCGCCACCAGCACCGGCGGCCCCTGGACCCTGCTGCCGCCCGCGGCGTCCGCGATGTCGCGCACCCGGATCCAGTGGGTGACGCTGGCCGGCGACGCCACGCCGGTGGCGCTGTACGACGGCGACGGCTTCGCCCGCTTCGCCAGCGGCCGCTGGACGCCGGTGTCGGGCCAGGGCTCGATGATGCAGATGATGTACGGGCAGGCGCAGCCGGGCGCGACGCCCGAGCAGCAGCAGGCGGCCATCGCGCGGCAGCAGCAGCTCATGGCGCAGATGCAGTCGAACCCGATGCTGATGGCGGTGCGCATGCAGGCGTTCAACATGAGCCGCGCGCTGGCGGTGTGGGGCACCTCGGCGGCGGACTTCTACGTGACGACCGGTGAAGGACGGATCGTGCACGTGGTGGGTGACCAGCCGTCGATCGTGTACGACGCGGCGTGCGCCGACCCGTCCGGCGCGGCGAACCCGATCTGCCAGGCGCTGCAGGCGGGGCACTAGCGGCCGGAGCGGCGGGCGGCGGATGAACGAAGGGCGCGCCGTCGTCGGCGCGCCCTTCGCGCATCGCGTCGCCTCGCGGGACGATCAGCTCGTCCCGCGGCGCGTCGGCCGCCTCAGGCCGCGCGCCAGAACCGCATCAACGCCTGGCCGTCGGGGCACTCGCGGAGCTTCTCGAACGCGCGCTCGCGGATCTGGCGGATCCGCTCCCGCGTCACGCCCATCAGGGCCCCGATCTTCTCCAGCGTCATGGCCTCGGAGCCCTGCTCGAGCCCGTAGTAGAGGTACAGGATCTTCCGCTCGCGCGGGGTCAGGTACTTCTTGAACACGCGGTCGATGAAGCCGCGCATCAGCTTCGAGTCGGTCGTCTCCTCGATCTCGCCGCCCTCGACCCCGGCGAACCGCTCGCCGAGGGTCGCGGCGTCGCGGTCGGTGCGGTCCACCGGCGCGTCGAGCGACACCTCGACCGCCGTCATCCGCCGCGCCGTGCGCACGTTGTCCACCGTGTCGCCGAGCGCCCGCGCCACCTCGCTGTCGGTCGGGTCGCGGCCCAGCTCCTGGGCGAGCACCATCTCGGTCCGCGACATCTTGATCAGCTGGGCGTTCTGATTGAGGGGGATCCGCACGCTGCGGGTCTGCTCGGCGAGGGCCTTCAGCACCGCCTGGCGCACCCACCACACCGCGTAGGAGATGAACTTCACGCCCTGCTCGGGATCGAACTTGCGCACCGCCTTGAGCAGGCCCTCGTTGCCGATCGCCACCAGCTCCGAGAGATCGAGCCCGTGGCCCTGGTACTTCTTCACGTAGGAGATGACGAACCGCAGGTTCGCCGTGACCAGCCGCTCCGCCGCCGCCGGGTCGCCCCGGCGCGCGAGCCGCGCCAGCCGCCGCTCCTCCGCGGGGTCGTCGATCAGCGGGAGCTTCTGGATGTCCTGCAGGTACTGGTCGAAGGCGCCCGAGGCGCTCTGTCGGAAGAAGCTCTTGGCCTTGCCGGTGTGACGCTGGAGCATGCGGGGCCCCTCTGCATTCACGATGGCGTGCAACGATCGTTCTTCAGGGTGGCGTCGCGGGGGCCCATAATAGGCGGCGGCAGCGATCCGTCAAGCGAAAGTTATTATCCACATCACTAAGTTGTTATTCCCTGTCGTGTTGGGACACTGCGTGCACATGACATCATCGTGGAACACCGATCATCGCCTGGCGCTCGCCATGTAACGCATTGTGCGCAAACAGCTTAAATGATACAATGTCTCGTTAGTGTCGGTATTGTGGTTCCTGTTCCAGCTACCGGCAGACGTCAATCGCGCTCCGAATCTCCTCGGGGCCGATCTCCACCGTCCACGCGCCGTCGGCGCCGTGCGCCATCGTCCCGATGGCCGCCGGCAGCGCGAAGCGGAGCGCGCCGGCGCGCACCTTCTTGTCCGCGCGCATCGTGTCGAGCAGGTCGTCGCAGGCCACCGTGTCGGGGACGGCCGTCGGCAGGTCGAAGCGGCCGAGCAGGTCGAGCACGCGCTCCCGCGTGCCGGCCGCGGCCACGCCCGCCGCTTCGGCGAGCGCCGTCTCGACCGACATGCCGATGGCCACGGCCTCGCCGTGGAGCAGCCCGTAGCCGCTCCGCGCCTCGACCGCGTGGCCGACGGTGTGGCCGAAGTTGAGCACCTGGCGTCGGCCGCGCTCCTCCGGGTCCGCCGCGACGATCGCCCCCTTGATGCGGATGCTGCGCTCGACGATCGGCTCGAGCGCCTCGAGCGAGCGCGCGAGGCAGGCGGGCGCGGCGCGCGCGAGGTCGTCCGCGTACGCCGCGTCGGCGACGACGCCGTGCTTCACGGCCTCCGCGCAGCCGGCGGCGACCTGGTTGCGCGGGAGCGTGGCCAGCGACTCGACGTCGGCCAGCACGAACCGGGGGTGGTGGAACGCGCCCACGAGGTTCTTGCCCGCGGGCAGGTCCACGCCGGTCTTCCCGCCCACCGATGCGTCGATCATCGCCAGCACGGTGGTGGGAACCTGGACCCAGGGGATGCCGCGGTAGAGCGTCGCGGCGACGAAGCCCGCGAGGTCGCCCACGACGCCGCCGCCGAGCGCCACGACGGCCGCGTCGCGGCCGACGCCCGCCGCCACCATCCGGTCGCAGAGGTCGGCCCAGGTCTCGCGCACCTTGTTCCACTCGCCCGCCGGGAAGAGGAACGGGCGCGAGGGCAGGCCGGCGGCGGCGAGGAGTCCGGCGATGCGCTCGCCGTACAGCGCGCCGACCCGGCTGTCGGAGACGATCGCGTACTGGTGCGCGGGACACCGCTCGGCGAGGAGCCCGGGCAGCCGGCTCCAGGCGCCGCGCCCCACGACGACGTCGTACGACGCCTCGGGCGCGCCCGCGACCGGGACGCCGATCGTCACCACGTCACGTCCGGTTGGCCCGCGCGCGCGTTGGCCAGCCGCGCCAGCACGAACAGCAGGTCGGAGAGGCGGTTGAGGTAGACGAGGATCTCCGCCGCCACCGCCTGCTCGCGCCCCAGGCGCACGGTCGAGCGCTCGGCGCGCCGGCAGACGGTGCGCGCGAGGTGGAGCGCCGCGGCCTTCGGGGACCCGGCGGGCAGGACGAACTGCTTGAGCGGGGCGAGGCCCTGCTCCGCCTCGTCGATCGCCGCCTCGAGCGCCCGGACCCGCTCGGTCGTCACGGCGAGCTTGGCGCGCTGCACGGCGCGCAGCGCGGCCGGCTCGGGCGAGGCGAGCGCGCCGCCGATGGCGAACAGGTCGCGCTGGATCCCGGCCAGCAGCGTGTCCGCGAGGTCCGCCGGCGGGGCCGCGCGAGCGACGCCGATGGCGGCGTTGGTCTCGTCCACGTCGCCGTAGGCGGTGACGCGCGGATCGTCCTTCGGGACGCGCGCGCCGCCGGCGAGCGAGGTCTCTCCGGCGTCTCCCGTCCTGGTGTAGATCTTCACGCGGGCAAGCTACGGCGCCGCTCGCTCCCCCGCCAGCCGGCGCCGGCCCGCCGGGGCGACAAGTGATTCCTGCGCAAGCGGTTGACATCATGCCGCCGGTGTACGAAAATACGACAGTTCGCTCGCTCGCCGCCGCCAGACGCGGTGTACGCCTCCCACAGACCGGGCTCTCACTCACCATCCATGCGTCGCGCGCGGCTGCCGGTCTCCGTTCACTCCTGCCCGCCCGGGGCCGTGTGAGGCTGTGGCTCGTGGCCGCCCTCGCGGTGCTCGGCGTCCGCGACCTCGCGGCCCAGGCGGGGCAAGCGCCCGAGCGCACGATCACCTCGGTCAGCTTCCGCGGGAACCACGCGCTCGACGTGCTGACGCTCGGGTCGGGCATCGCGACCAGCGCGTCGAGCTGGACCTATCGCGTGCCGCTCCTCAAGCACCTCGGCCTGGGTCAGCGGCGCCTGTTCGACGAGCTGGAGTTCCGCCGCGACGTGGTGCGCCTCCAGATCCTCTACCGCCTGCACGGTTTCTTCGAGGCGCGGGTGGACACGGTGGTGAACCGCGGCGCGACCACGGTGGACGTGGTCTTCACCATCGACGAGGGACCGCCGGTGCTGGTGGACTCCATCGTGGTGCGGGGCGCGGACAGCGTGCTCGACCAGCGCCGGCTCGCCGGCCGGCTGCCCCTGGCCGAGGGGAAGCCGTTCGACCGCGTGGCGTTCGACGCGTCCGCGGACACGATCGTGTTGACGCTCCAGAACCGCGGCTACCCGTTCGCCACGGTGTTCCGCAACTACACCGTGGACCGCGCCACGCGCACGGCGTCGGTGGACTACGAGGCCCTGCCGGGGCCGCGCGCGCGCGTCGGCGACGTCGTCATCGGCGGCAACCAGGCCGTGAGCGCGCGCATCATCCGGCGCTCCCTGGCCGTGCGCGACGGCGACTGGTTCAGCCAGGACGCGCTGTACGATTCCCAGCGCAGCCTGTACCAGACCGACTTGTTCCGCTACGTGAGCGTCGGGGTCGCGCCGGACTCGGTGGTGGCCGGCGCGGACTCCCTGGTGCGGGTGCAGGTGCAGGTGAACGAGGGGCCGCGCTCGCGGTTCCGGGCGGGGGCCGGCTACGGCACCATCGACTGCATCCGCTCCCAGGCGACGTTCTCCACCGGCAACTTCCTCGGGAACGGCCTCAGGCTGGACCTCGCCGGCAAGCTCTCCAAGATCGGCGTCGGCGCGCCCACGAACTGGGGCCTGAGCAGCTCCATCTGCAACGCGCTCGAGGGCGACCAGTTCTCCGAGCGGATCAACTACCTCGCGTCGGCCACGTTCACCCAGCCGGCGGTGTTCGGGCGGCGCACCACGCTGACGCAGACCGACTTCGCGGAGCGGCGGTCGGAGTACAAGGCGTTCGAGCGCAACGGCGTCGGCAGCTCGCTCGCCGCGTCGTTCGCGCTGGGGCGCTTCTCGCTGCTGACGCTCTCCTACCGCCTGACCTACGGCAGCACCACCGCCGACACCGCCGTCTACTGCGTGTACTTCGACCGGTGCGAGTCGCAGGCGTTCGACGTGCTCAAGGACCCGCACCGCCAGGCGGCGCTGTCGCTCGCCCTCCAGCGCAACACGGCGAACTCCCCGCTCGAGCCCACCGGCGGCTCGGTGCTCTCGCTCGAGCTGTCCCACGCGTCGCCGCTGGTGGGCTCCGAGCGGCTGATCTCGTACAACAAGGCGGTGGCGGAAGGGTCGTGGTACTGGCAGCTGGGGCGCGGCTGGGTGGCCGCGCTCCGCCTGCGCGGCGGCGCGATCCGGCCGGGCACGTCGTTCGTCGTGGACACGTCGATCCGTTTCGTGCCGCCCGAGGAGCGCTTCTACGCCGGCGGTCCGGCGTCGGTGCGGGGATTCGGCCGCAACGAGATGGGGCCGCTCGTCTACGTCGCCGACACGGTGCTCGTGGATCCCGCCGGGAACCTCCAGCCGGTCAACCTGCGGATCTCGCCGGTCGGCAGCTACGCGATCACGCTGGCCAACCTCGAGCTGCGGATGCCGTCGCCGGTGTGGCCGAGCCGCCTGCGGCTCGCCGCCTTCGTGGACGCCGGCGAGCTGTGGGATCAGACGGCGACGGGGCTGATTCCCTCCGGCCTGAAGGTGACGCCCGGCGTCGGCCTGCGGGTGGGGACGCCCCTGGGCCCGTTGCGTCTCGACGTCGCGTACAACCGTTACCCGCGACAGCGCGGCCAGCTGTACGAGATCGAGCGCAACTCGACCACCGGCATTCCGAACGGCCTGCAGCTGCGGGATCCGAACTACGGCGGCCCGCCGCTGGGCACGGCGTTCTTCCAGCGCCTCCAGTTCCAGTTCAGCGTCGGGGAGGCCTACTAGTGACGCGCCGGATCCTGCGCGTGGCGCTCGAGCTGCTGGCGCTGGTGGTCGTGGTCGGCCTGGCGGCGGCGCTCGGGCTCATGGCGTCGGGCCCGGGGCACGCGGTGGCGCGCCGGCTGGTGGTCGCCGCCCTCGAGCGCGCGGTGGACGGCCGGGTGCGGATCGGATCGCTCGGCGGGCACCTGTGGCGGCAGCTCCAGCTCCGGGACGTCGAGCTCGCCACGCCGGACGGGCGTCCGGCGATCCGGGTGGCGCGGGTCACCGTCGACTACGACCTCGCGGATCTCGTGCTGCACCGCTACGTGGCCTCGCACGTCACGCTCGACGCTCCGGCGGTGACGATCGAGGAGGGCGCCGACGGGCACCTCAACATCGAGCACCTGTTCCGGCTGCTGGGGCCGCACACCGGTCCGCCGGGCCGCCGGCCGATGGTGGACCTGCGCAACGTCCGCCTCACGCATGGCTCGCTCGTGCTGCGGGAGCGCGGCGCTGCCGGGTCCATGCGGGCCCGGCAGTTCACCGGCATCCAGATGGACCTCGCGCGGCTGCGGCCGTCGAACCCCGACACGGCGGGGGTGGTCGTCGACATCCGGCGGCTCGCCGTCGCGATCTCCGATCCGGCGGTGCAGGTGCGCGACGCCGTCGGCCGCGCGACCGTCGAGGGCGACTCGGTCCGGTTCGACCTGACCCGGCTGGCCCTGCCGGGCACGGCCGGCGCCGCGCACGGCGTGGTGCGCTGGGGTCGCGGCCTCGCGGCCGGTCGCGCGAGGATCGAGTTCGCGGCGAGCCTGCGGCGCGCGAGCTTCGCCGATTTCCGCTGGGCCGTGCCCGGGCTGCCCGCGTCGGGCGGCGGCAAGCTGCTGGCGCGGGCGCGGCTGTTCGAGCACGGGAGCGAGTGGAGCTTCGCGGACGCGGACCTGCGCTCCGGCCGGAGCGCGGTGCGCGGCGCGGTGGATCTGGTGGCCCCGTCGGACCGGCCGGTCGAGATCGGGAAGCTCGACCTCGACGCGGAGCCGCTCGACCTCGCCGTGCTGGAGCCGTTCCTCGGCAAGCTCCCGGTCGCGGGCCTGGTGCGCGGCCACCTGACCGCCTCGGGCCCGCTCGGCGGGCTCGCGGTCGGCGCCGACCTCGCCTTCACCGACGAGCGCGCGGCGGGCCACCCCACCAGCCGCGTGACGGGATCCGGCGTGGTGACGGTCGGCGGCCGCGACGGCTTCACGTTCCACCACTTCGCGGCGACGGGCGCCAGCCTGGCGATGGGCACCATCGAGCGCTTCGCGCCGTCGGTCGCGCTGAAGGGACGGCTGGGGCTGGTGGGCGACGTCGACGGGCCGTGGAAGGACGCGACGCTGGTCGGCACGCTCGAGCACGGCGACGACCAGGGGGCGCCATCGCGCCTGCGCGGCACGATCCGGCTGGGGTTCGTGGACACCCTGCGCGTGGACGCCGACGTCGTGGCCGACTCGCTGTCGCTCGACGACCTGGCGCGGTCGTATCCCGGCGTGGCGCTCTCGGGCACGGTGGCCGGGCGGATGCGCCTCGCGGGCCCGGTGACCGGCCTGCGCTACGAGGCGGAGCTGACCGGAGCCGCGGGCGGCATCTCGGGCAAGGGCGAGATCGCGGCGCGCGACTCCGCCGTGCGTCTGACGGGCTCGGGCTCCCTGTCCGGCGTCGACCTCGCGCGCCGCGTGAGCGGCGGACCTCCGTCGCGCCTGGGCGGCACCTGGCGCGTCGACCTCACGGTTCCCACGGCCGCGGCGGCGGCCCCGGTGACCGGCACCCTGTCCGTCACGCTCGACAGCAGCGAGGTCGCCGGCGTCGCGCTCGATCGCGCCGGCGCCTCCCTGGCGCTGGCGGCCGGCCGGATCGGGGTGGACACGGCGTACGCCGAGCAGCGGGGCTTCGCCTTCGCCGCCTCCGGGGCCTTCGGACGGACGGGCGGAGCGCCCGGCGAGCTGCGGTTCGCGTTCCGCGCCGACACCCTCGACGACCTCTCGCCGCTGGTGACGTGGATCCGGCGCGCCGCCGGCGACACGTCCCTGGCGGGACTGGGCGGCGCCGGGCGCGCCACCGGCCGGCTGTCCGGGACCACGGCGGCGTGGGAGGCGACCGGAGACGTGGCGGCGGACAGCGTGGGGCTTGGCTCGCTGTCCCTCGTCGGCGCGCGAGCGGGCGGGACGGTCGCGCGTGCGGCCGGCGGGACCGTGCTCGGCCTGCGGGCGGCCGCCGAGACGCTCGCGGTCGCGGGGATGCGCTACAGCGAGGTGGCGGTCACCGCGTCGGGCCCGCTCGACTCGCTGCGGCTGCACGCCGACGCGGATTTCGGCCAGGGGTCGTCGCTCGGATCGGACCTGCAGGTGGCGCGCGACACGGCGGGCTGGGCGCTGCACGTCACCGCGGGCCGGCTGGCGCTGCCGCAGCGGGTGTGGCTGCTGGCGCGGCCGGCGTGGGTCGCGGCGACGTCCGCCGCGGTGCGCGTCGACTCGCTGGAGATGCGCGCCGGGAGCGGCGGGCTGGTACGCATCACGGGCCGCCTGCCGCGCGCGGAGCCGGGCGACCTCGCCCTCGACGCGGACAGCGTGCCGCTGTCGGATCTGTACGCGCTCGCGGAGCTGGACACGACCGGCATCGGCGGGCTGCTGGACGCCAGCGTGCGCCTGGCCGGGACGGCGTCGAGTCCGCACATCGTCGCGTCGGCCGCGGTGACCGACGCGCGGTTCGGCGACTTCCACGCGCCGCGGCTCGACGGCTCGGCGAGCTACGCCGACCGCCGGCTGGTCTTCACCGCGGGCCTGGGCAACGGCACGGGGCGCGTGGTGTCCGCCTCGGGATCGCTGCCGGTGGATCTGGCGCTGGGGCCGGTCGCGCGGCGGCAGCTGGCGGACTCGCTCCGCATCCGGGTCCAGGCCGACTCGGTGGACCTCGCGATCCTGGACGCGGTGACGCCGCTGGTGCGCAGCGTGAGCGGCCGGCTGGCGGCGGACGTGTCGGTCGAGGGCACCTGGGAGCGACCGGAGCTGGCGGGCAGCGCCCGCATCGTGGACGGCGCTGCCGGCATCCCGGCGCTCGGGGCGCGCTACAGCGGCATCGAGGCGCGCATCTCGCTCTCCGGCGACCGGCTGGTGGTGGAGGACGCGCGGCTCCGGGGCGGGCCCGGCACGCTCACGATCGGCGGGGACGTGCGCTTCGCGGCGCTCACCCACCCGGTGCTGGACCTCACGCTGAAGGCCCGCGCGTTCACCGCCTTCAGCGAGCGCGACTTCGCGGGGCTGACCGCGAGCGGTGACCTCCGGCTGACGGGGCCCGCCGTCGGCGCGACGCTCACGGGCGGCCTGGTCGTGGACGCGGGCTTCCTCGCCTTCGCGGACCTGGTGGAGAAGCGCATCGTCAACCTCGACGACCCGGAGTTCCGCGCGGTGGTGGACTCGAGCCTGGCGCAGGCCGGCGGCCTGGGCCCGAGCGTGCAGAACGTGCTGCTCGACAGCCTGCGGATCCGGGACCTCACGGTGGCGATGGGGCCGGACGTGTGGCTGCGCTCGCACGAGGCGAACATCCAGCTGGCGGGCAGCTTCGCCGTGGCGAAGGACGTCGAGGCGGGCACGAGCCGCTACCGGCTGGACGGGACGCTGCGGGCGGTGCGCGGCACCTACCGGCTGGTCGTCGGGCCGACAGCGAAGGAGTTCCGGGTCACGCGCGGCACGGTGCGGTTCTTCGGCACGCCGGACCTGAACCCGGTGCTGGACATCGCGGCCGAGCACACGGTGCGGTCGGTGAGCGGCGGGGACCTGGTGGTGCGCGCGGTCATCGGCGGCACGCTGCTGGTGCCCAAGCTCTCGCTCGAGAGCGACGAGCGGCCGCCGCTCTCGGAGACGGAGATCGTCTCCTACCTGCTGTTCGGGCGCCCGACCTTCGACCTGGGCACCGGCGGCGCCGGCGGAACCGCGACGGGGACGAGCGAGCAGGCGATCTTCCAGGGCGCCATGGCCGGCCTGGCGGGCGCGCTGTCGGGGGAGCTGGAGCAGACGCTGGTCACCAACCTCGGGATCCCGGTGGACTACATCGCGATCCGCCCCGGCGGCGGCACCGTGGGCGACATCTTCAGCAGCACCCGGGTCGAGGCGGGGACGCAGATCGGCGAGCGGACGTTCCTGACGCTCAACGCGGGGCTGTGCCAGGTGGCCCGGGGCTTGTCGTCGCAGGCGCTCGGCGCGAGCGTGGAGCACCGGCTGACCGGGCGCTTCACCATGGAGGCGAGCATCGAGCCGACCATCGAGGAGTGCCGCCCGGTGGGCTTCCAGATCCGGCCGCCGGCGCCGTACCAGATCGGCTTCGACCTGTTCTGGCAGTGGGGGGGGGGGACGCCGTGACCGATGCGCTGATCGTGACCAATCCCGCGGCGGCGCGGGCCGGTGGCCGGGGCCTCGCCGAGGCGCGGCGCCGGCTGGAGGCGCGGGGGTTCCGGGTCGCGGTCGAGACCACCGGTGCGACGGGCGACGGCGAGCGGCTGGCGCGGGAGGCCGTGGCGGGCGGCGCGCACGTCGTGATCGCCCACGGCGGCGACGGCACGGTCATGGACGTCGTCGCCGGGATGGTCGGCACCGGCCGGCCGCTCGGGCTGCTCCCCGGCGGCACCGGGAACGTCCTCGCCGGCAACCTCGGCATCAGCCGCTCCCACGTGGCCGCGGCCGAGACGATCGCCGCGGGGGCCACCCGCACGATCGACCTCGGGCGGCTGACGACCGCCGCCGGGTCCCGGTACTTCGCGGTCAACTGCGCCGCGGGGTTCGCGGCCGACCTGATGGCGGAGACCGCGCAGCACCACAAGCGGCGGTTCGGCGTCGCCGCCTACGTGGCGCGCGCGATCGTCATGGCGACCCGGCTGGCGCGCGCGGCGACGCGGGTGGAAGTGGACGGCGTCGTGCACGAGGGGCACGCGGTCACGGTGCTGGTCGCCAACTGCCGGCACATCGTGCCCCGCCTGCTGCCGCTCGCGGGCGACATCGCGCCGGACGACGGCGTGCTGGACGTGGCCGTGCTCGACGCCGCGTCCACGGCGTCCGCCCTGCGGCTGGTGTGGCGGATGGTGCAGCGCCGGCCGGACGCCGACGCCGGCATCACCATCTACCACGGCCGGCGGGTGCGCGTCACCAGCGAGCCCGTGCTGCCGGTGGAGGCGGACGGCGAGGCGCTCGGCACGACCCCGATGTCGGTGGAGCTCCTCCCGCGGTCGCTGACGGTGCTCGCGCCGCTGCCGCGGCATCCCGCCCGGGCATCCGATGACCGCTGAAGCGTCGGCGGCGACCTCCCCGCTCGCGGGCCGGCGCGTGCTGGTGGTGGACGACGAGCGCGCCATCACCGCCGCGGTGGTGCGGCGGCTGGAGCAGGACGGCGCCATCTGCGTGGCCGCGTACTCGGGCACGGAGGGCGTCGAGCGGCTGTCGGGCGAGCCGTTCGATCTCGTGGTCACCGACATCGAGATGCCCGGCCGGTCCGGGCTGGACCTCATCGCGGACGCCCGCGAGCTGCGCGAGCCACCGGCGGTCGTCGTGATGGCGCCTGCGGGCGACGGCGCGGTGGTGGTCGAGGCGCTCGGCCGTGGCGCCGACGCCTGCGTCCCCAAGCCCGTCCAGCCGGAACAGCTGGCGCACGAGGTCGCGCTGGCGGCGGAGCTGCGGTCGCTGCGCCGGGCGGCGGCGGCCGGCGCCGCCGCCGCGGCGGGCCCGGTGCTCACCGTGCTCGGCGAGGTCGTCAACGCGGCCGAGCGCGCCGATCCGTTCCGCGCCGGCTTCTCGGCGCGGGCCGCGCGGCTCGCCGCGGCCTTCGGCGAGGTGCTCGGCCTGGACTGCGAGCGCCTGGCGCTGGCCGCGCGGGTGCACGACGTCGGCATGCTCGCGGTGCCGCCGGCGGAGCTGCATGCCGGCGCGACCATGTCGCGGGCGGCCCAGCACCTGATCCGCGTCCACCCCACGCTGGGCGCGCGCTGGATCGAGCGCCTCGGCGCCGACCGGGTGGTGGTGGCGGCGGTGGCGGCGCATCACGAGCGCTGCGACGGCAACGGCTACCCGGGCGGCCTGGCGGGCGGCGACATCCCGGCGCTGGCGCGGGCGCTGGGCACCGCGGCGGCGGTGGCGGCGATGTGCGCGCCGCGGCCGTGGCGCGCGCGCCGCGAGCCGGCCGCCGTGCTCGAAGAGCTGCGGGCGGGCCGGGAGACGCAGTTCGGCGCCGCCGAGGTGGATGCCGCCGAGACGGTGCTGCGGCGGTCACCGGCCCTGCTGGCCTGAGGGACCATGTCCGATTCCATCATGGTCGTGGACGACGACGCCGACGTGCTCAAGGCCGTGGGCGATTACTTCGAGAAGCTCGGCTACGAGGTGTTCCGCGAGGGCACGGGCGAGGCGGCGATCGAGGCGTTCCCGCGCCAGCGGCCCGACGTGGTCGTGCTCGACCTCCGGCTCCCGGGCATGGACGGACTCCAGGTGCTCGAGGAGCTGCGCCGCGCCGACGCCTCGGTCCTGCTGCTCACCGGCCACGGCGACATCGCCACCGCCGTGCGCGCCATGCAGCTCGGAGCGGAGCACTTCCTCACCAAGCCCGTGGACATGCCGATCCTGGCGGCCGCGGCCGCGCGCGCGGTCGAGAAGGCCCGGCTGCGCCGCCACAACGCCCTGCTCGTCTCGCGCCTGGCGCCGGCGGGGGGCGACGACGTGCTCGGCGTGTCGAAGCCGATGCGCGACCTCGCCCGGCAGCTGGTGCTGCTGGCGGAATCGGACCGGACCACCGTGCTGATCACCGGCGAGAGCGGCAGCGGCAAGGGCTGGGTGGCGCGGCTGCTGCACCGGCTCTCCGGCCGGCGCGAGGCGCCGTTCGTGGACGTCAACTGCGCGGGCCTCTCGGCGACGTTCCTCGACTCGGAGCTGTTCGGGCACGAGAAGGGCGCGTTCACCGACGCCAAGGACCGCAAGCAGGGCCTGTTCGAGATCGCGGACCGCGGCACGCTGTTCCTCGACGAGATCGCCGAGCTCGCCCCCGAGCTGCAACCCAAGGTGCTGAAAGCGATCGAGGAGAAGAGCTTCCGGCGGCTGGGCGGCACGCGGGAGATCCAGGTGGACGTGCGGCTGATCGCGGCCACCAACCACGACGTCGGCGCTGCGGTGCGCCAGGGGCGGTTCCGCGAGGATCTCTACTACCGGCTGAACGTCATCCCGCTGCACCTGCCGCCGCTGCGGGAGCGGGCGCGCGAGGACCGCCTCGCGCTGCTGCACCGGCTGTTCGCGGAGCTCCGGGCGGAGCTGCCGGACAGCCCGGCCGACTGCTCGTCGGAGGTGCTGGACCGGCTGCTGGACTACGCGTGGCCGGGCAACATCCGGGAGATGCGCAACGTGCTGGAGCGGGCGCTGATCCTGGCCCGCGGCGCGGAACGGCTGGGCCCGCAGCACCTGCCGGCGGAGGTCGGCCGCCGCCAGGCCGCCCCGGCCGGGCGCGACGCCGTGACGCTCGACGAGGTGGAGCGCCGCCACATCGAGCGGACCCTGCGCCGCCACGGGGGCAACCGCACCCGCGCGGCCGAGGAGCTGGGCATCTCCCGCGCGACGCTGATCAACAAGATCAAGGTCTACGCGCTCGACGTCTGACGCGCCTGGAGGAGGGGTCATGCCGGAAGTCGACATGATGGTGTGCCGGTCCTGCGGAAACCCGGAGCGCGCGTCCGAGGGCGCGCCGTGCGACGACTGCGGGACCTTCGTCTGCCTGATCTGCGGGTTCCGCGGCATCACGCTGTGCAAGACCTGCCGCGGCAAGCGGGGGATGGCGGAGCCCGCCAACCTTCCGCCGCCCACCTCCGCGAAGCCGTCCTAGGGCGTTCCGGCCACCTCCAGGACGAGCGCGGCGAACACCTTCGGATCGAGCATCAGCCCCACCAGCGACCGCAGGTTCGCGATCGCCTCGCGCGGCTCGAGCGTGGGGCGGTCCGCGCTGGTCACCGACAGCTCGTCGTAGACGCTCGCCGCCGCCACGATCCGCGAGCCGAGGGGGATGTCCTCGCCCCGGCGGCCGTCGGGCACCCCCTTGCCGTCGTAGCGCTCGTGCTGGTAGCGCACGATCTCCGCGACCGCCATGCCCTCGAGGTGCGCCAGCGGCTCGAGCAGACGCAGCGCCAGGTCCGGATCCTCGCGGGGCGCGACGATCTCGTCGTCGGCGGGCGCGGCCAGCTGGAGGCCCGGCTCCTGCAGCGCGAGCTTGCCGATGTCGTGCACCCGGCCGGCCGCGCGCACCGCCTCGACCTCCTCGGGGGAGAGCCCGAGGCGGACCGCGATGCGCCCGCTCAGGTCGGCCACGCGCTGCGAGTGGCCCCGCAGCACCGGGTCCCGCGCCTCGAGCGCGTCGACCAGGGCGCCCAGCACGTTGATCGACAGCCGGCTCAGCTGGCGCGACTGCGCGACCAGCTCCTTGGTGCGGGCCGCGACCTCGTGCGCCAGCCACTCCTCGAGCCCGCGCCGCTCCAGCTCGAGGTCCCGCTGGTGCAGCGCCGACTGCAGCGCGTGCTGCAGCTCGTCGAGGTCCACCGGCTTGATGAGGTAGTCCGCCGCGCCCAGCTTGAGGCAGGAGATCGCCGCCCGCGGCTCGTCCACGCCCGTGAGCATGATGACCGCGAGGTCCGGGTCGGCGGCCAGCGCCCTGGGCAGGAGCTGCATGCCGCTCATGCCCGACATCCGGATGTCGCACAGCATGGCCGACAGGCGATGCGCCGCGAGCAGATCGAGGGCCGCCTCGCCGTTGTCGGCCTGCAGCACCTGGTAGCCGATCCGCTCCAAGAACGTCGTCAGGGCGGACCGCAGCGAGCGATCGTCCTCGACGATCAGCACGCCGGTCTTGCCGCCCGGAGCGGTCACGCCGCGAAGCTAGGGCCGCCCGGCCGAGGCGGCAAGAAGGCGCGGCCCCCCCCCGGCCCCCGGCCCCCGCGCCCGCCGCGCCGCTTGACGCTGCCGCGCGGCGCGGGCTAGCGTACGCCCGCGACGCCATGACGCCCTCCATCACCGACGTTCCCGGCATCCTCGTCGGCCACGCGACCGACGAGCCCGGCGCCACCGGGTGCACCGTCGTGCTCGCTCCCCCGGACGGGATGCCGTGCACGGCGTTCGTGCGCGGACGCGCGACCGGCTCGCGGGAGCTGGATGCCTGCCGGCCGGAATCGCTGGCCGGGCGGGTGGACGCCGTCGTCCTGACCGGCGGGTCGGCCTACGGGCTGGCCGCGGCGGACGGCGTGATGCGCTGGCTCGAGGCCCGCGGGCGGGGCTTCCGCGTCGGCAGCGGCGTCGTGCCGATCGTTCCGGCGGCCGTGGTCTTCGACCTGCTCCCGCTCGGCCGCTTCGACGCGCGGCCGACGGCGGAGACCGGCGCGGCCTGCTGCGACGCAGCCGGACCGGCCCCGGCGGAGGGCTCCGTCGGCGCGGGCGCGGGGGCGACGGTGGGCAAGGCGCTCGGCCTCGAGTGGGCGATGAAGGGGGGCGTCGGCTCGTGGTCGGTCCGCGCCGGCGAGGTGATCGCGGGCGCGCTCGCGGTGGTCAACGCGTTCGGCGACGTGCTCGACGACGCGGGCCGCGTGCTGGCGGGCGCGCGCCGCGCGGGCGGCGGCTTCGCGGGCGCGGCGGAGTATCTGGCCGCCGGCGGCCTCCCGGGCGGCGCGCTCCGCGCGGCCCACCACACCACGCTGGTGGTCGTCGCGACCAACGCCGCCCTCGACCGCCTGGCCCTCGCCGGCGTGGCCAGGGCGGCGGCCGACGGCGTCGCCCGGCGGGTCGTGCCCTCCGGCACCTCGGTGGACGGGGACATCGTCTTCGCCTGCTCGGCCGGCGCGCTCGCGGCTCCGGCCGTCCAGGTCGAGCAGCTGGCCCGGGCGGCGACGGAGGCGGCCGTGGAGCGCGCGGTGCGCGCGGCGCGCGGCAGGGACGGGGTGCCGGGGCTCGCGGACCGCGCGGCGCCGCCGGTCTGAGGTCGTGCCGTCGTGAACGTGGCGCGGCGGGCGGGGCCCGCCGCCGCTACCGGGCGCCGCCGGTGTCGCCGGACGCGCCGCTTTCGCGCCGGAACTTCGCCAGCACGACGCCGATCCGATCCTGCACCTCGCGCGCCCGGTAGATGCGCGGCGGGTCGTTGACGATGATCGAGAAGGCGAGCTCCTCGCCGCCGGCCGCGGTCACGTAGCCCGTGAGCGCCGAGGCGTCGCTCAGCGTGCCGGTCTTGGCGCGGAGGTTCCCCTCGGCCGCCGTCCCCTCCATCCGCCGCCGCAGTCCCTCGCCGGCCACGGGCAGCGATCGCCAGAACGTGCCGCCCTCGGGGACCTGCCGCTCGTAGGCGAGCAGCCGGACCAGCGACCGTGGCGTGGCCTCGTCGAGGAGCGAGAGCCCCGAGCCGTCGCTCACGGCCACGCTCGAGTCCGCGATGCCGACCTGGTCGGCGAGGAACCGGACCACCGCGTTCGCGCCGCTCGCGAAGGTGCCGGCGCCGTCCTCCGAGCGGCCGATCGAGCGGAAGACCAGCTCCGCCGACAGGTTGTCGCTGCGGTGGTTGATCATCGTCACCAGGTCCCCGAGGCTCGGCGAGGCGCGCACGGCGATGGTGCCCGGAAACGGCGCGCCGGCGGGCGCGCGCGTCCACGCCATCAGGGCGTGCGCGCGCTCCGGTGCGTCGTCGGTCACGCCGCGCGTGGTGCCCTGCACGGTGATGCCGCGCGCCGCGAGCAGCTGGCGCAGCAGGCCGGCGGCGAACACCGCCGGCTCGCGCACCACGATCTCGGTGCTCCACCAGCGGCGCCGCGGCGACAGCGTGCCGCTCAGGGCCACCACGCCCCGCGGCGGGCCGCGCTGCACGTCGATCCGGGTGCGGCTGCGCGGCCGGCCGGTGCGCACGCTGCTCGTGAACGTGTAGTAGTCGGTCGGCGGGTCGACGGTCAGCGTCGCGGGCGACCCCGGTGCGTCGCCGGGCTCGAGGATCAGCCGGATCCGGTTGGCGGCGGCGCCGAGCGCGGAGGGCGGGGCGGCGAACGGCTCGTCGAGGTTGTCCGCCGACCAGCCCGGGCCGGCCAGCTCGGCCCCGAGGAACGACGCGTCGCCCACCATGTCGCCGCGCACCCGCCGGATGCCGGCGCGCGCCACGCTGTCGGCGAACGGCGCCAGGTCGGCGGTGTCGAGCCCGAACGTCGGGTCCCCGGTGCCGTACAGCACCAGGTCGCCGTAGAGCGTGCTGTCCTGGACCGGGCCGTCGCCGAACAGCACGGTGACGAAGCGGAAGTCGGGTCCGAGGTAGTGCAGCGCCGCGGCGGTGGTGAACAGCTTGGCGTTCGAGGCCGGCAGGAAGCGGCGGTCGGCGTGGTAGGAGAACAGCGTGTCGCCGCGGGTGAGGCTGACGACCAGCGCGCCCCAGGTGGCGTGCCGCCACATCCGGCCCTGCACCAGCGGGGCGATGGCCCGCGCGAGCACGCCGGTCGGGCGGTCCTGGGCCCGCGACGCGGCGGGCGTGGCGGCGGTGGCGAGCAGGCAGAGAGCGACGAACCGGGGCTGCACCCCGCACCTTAAGGGGCAGCGGTGTCCCGGGTCAACCGAGGCCGGGGCGGCGCCAACCCCGCCTCAGCCGAGCGAGCTGCGGCCCCGGGCCCTGCCGGCGAGTACGGTGATGTTGTCCGTGCCCCCGCGCTCGAGCGCGAGATCGAGCAGCGTCCGGCACAGCTGCTCCGACGACGCCATGGCCCGGGCCTGCGCCGCGATCTCGGCGTCCGCGACGTGCGTCGTCAGTCCGTCGCTGCACAGCAGCACCACGCAGCCGCGCTGCCGGATGTCGAGCCGGGTCACGACCGGGCTGGCCTCGTCGCCGCCGATGGAGCTGGCCAGCACCCGGTTGAACGGCGAGGTCGCCGCGCGCTCGGGCTTGAGCACGCCGCTGTCCACGAGGTCCTGGGCGACCGTCTGGTCGCGGGTGACCTGCCGCAGCTCGCCGTCCCAGTAGTAGTAGCAGCGGCTGTCGCCGACCTGGACGACGTACGCCCACGGCCACACCACCGTGGCCAGCGTCAGCGTGGTGGCCATCGCGCGCGCCGGCACGCCGTCGTCGGCCGGCCGGTCGCCGGCGGCGCCGCGGACCGCGGCGTGCGCCTCGAGCGCGGCGGCCTTCAGCGCGGCGTGCAGCTCGGACTCGTCCGCCGATCCCGCGGCGTGGTAGCAGCGCAGCGTGGAGGCCACGTATGCGGCGACGGTCTCGGCCGCGAGCCGGCTCGCCTGGCCTCCGCCCGTGCCGCCGCCCACGCCGTCGGCGACGAGCATGATCGTCGCGAGCCGCTCGCCCCGCAGGGGCAGCTGCTCCGGCCCCGGCAGGCTGGTGCCGTGCACCACGACCTGGTGGTGGACGGTCGCGAGGAGAAAGTGGTCCTGGTTCTCCTTGCGCACCTTGCCGCGGTGGGTGAGGCCGAACAGATCCAGCTCCGTGTCGCGGGGCCGCTCGCCGGGAGCGGGTGCGATCGAGGTGGTCAGCAGGTCAGCGAGAGCCATGGGCCCCCCGACGGCTGGAGCGGGGCGCGCCGGACCGAGGCGCGCCGGAAGACGACCCGTCGCTAGCGGGAACGATGGAAGATAGGCGTCCGCGCGCCGCCGTCGCCAGGGTGGGCGGGGACCCTAGGGCCGGGCGGGCACCGGCGCCATGCACCGGAATCCGGTGGCGGCGAACGCGGCCCGGCTGGCCACCGCGGGCTGGTAGCCGCGCCAGGTGGCGTCGGCGATGGAGTCGGGCGTGTTGTACGCGCCGCCGCGGATCACGTAGGTGTCCGCGCTGCGGGGCGGCGTCGTGCCGCCGGGGTAGGCCTTCATCGGCGAGGCGGTCCACTCCCAGGCGTTGCCGATGAGGTCGCTCAGTCCCTGCGGCGAGTTCCCCAGCGGGAAGCTGCCGACCGCGGCCACGCCGCCGTGCCGCGCGGACTGCACGTTCGCGGCGCCGGCCATCCGCTCGCCGCCCCACGGGAAACGGCGGGCGCCGCTTCCGCGCGCCGCGGCTTCCCACTCCTCTTCCGTCGGCAGGCGCGCGCCGGCGCCGTGCATCAGGCCGCAGAAGTACATGGCCTGGGACCACATCACCCCGGTGACCGGGAGCAGGGAGTCCCGGGCGGCGGTATCGACGGCCGCGCCCAGCACGGCCTGGCCGCCGGACGCGGCCAGCACGCGCTGGTACTCGCCGACCGTCACCTCGGTCTTGTCGAGGTAGAAGGGCGGCAGCACGACCTGGTGCGCGGGGCGCGCCCACGCCGGACCGTCGTCCCGCCCGACGATGTAGGTGCCGCCCGGAATCAGCGCCATCCCGGCGGGGACCGCCGGGGCCGGGCCGGGGGGCGCGGGCGGCCGGCGGGCGCCGTGCCCGCGCGACAGCCACAGGCCCGCCGCGACCGCGAGCGCCAGGACCGCCCCGCCGCCGAGCAGGAGCCCGCGGCTCGCGCGGCGCGGACCCGCCGCGCCGCGGGCGAAGGCGGCCGTGGTGTGGCCGCCGGAGATGGGCGTGCTGCCGCCCAATGCCCGGACGATCTCGCCGCCCGAGGAGAACCGCTGCTCGGGATTCTGCTGCAGGCAGCGGTTGATGACGTCGGCGAGCGCCGGCGGCGCGTCCGGCCGCGCCCGCTCCACCGGCTCGGCCGGCGTCGCGACCCGCTTCATCAGCACTTCGGTGGGCGTGGTGCCGCTGAAAGGCGGCCGGCCGGCGAGCATCTCGTAGCCCACCACGCCGAGGGCGTAGATGTCGGCGCGGTGATCCACCTTGTCGCCGACCACCTGCTCCGGGCTCATGTAGGTCGGCGTCCCGACCACCATGCCGGACGCGGTCAGCGACGAGTTCTCCGCGGTGCGCGCGATGCCGAAGTCCGTGACCAGCGCGCGGCCGCTGTCCCGCTCCAGCAGCACGTTGTGGGGCTTGATGTCGCGGTGGACGACGCCGCGGCGGTGGGCCAGATCGAGCGCGCTGGCGACCTCGCGCAGGATGCGGGCCGCGTCCTCGACGCCGATCGTCCCCTCGCGCTCCAGCCGATCCGCGAGGCTCTCGCCGTCCACGTACGCCATGGCGAGGTAGAAGATGTCGTTCGCGTTGCCCATGAAGTGCAGCGGGACGATGTTCGGATGCGACAGCGAGGCGATGGTCTCGGCCTCGCGCCGGAACCGCTCCTGCGCCGTCGCCGAGAGCAGCAGGTCCGGCGAGAGGACCTTCACGGCGAGCGGCCGCTTGAGCGACAGGTCGCGCACCAGGTAGACCGCGGCGAACCCGCCCTGGCCGATCGTCCGCTCCACCGTGTAGCCGGGCCCGAGGGCCGCCTGGAGGCGGGCGCCGAGGTCGTCGGGGGTCGCCGTCATCGCGCTCAAGTTTGCAGCCGAAGGGGCCCGGAAAGCAAAAGGCCCGGGACGCGCCCGGGCCTTTCGCTCGCGAAGCCGCCAGGTGCTACTGGCAGTTGCTCACGTGGTGGGTGACCAGGTTCAGGTTGCAGGTCTTGGTGTCGATCTTCAGCACCACGTTGCCCTGGCTGTCGGGCGGGAAGTCCACCTCGATCCGCTTGGTCACGTCGGTCGTGTCGGACCGCGTGGCGCTCGTGAACGTCGCGTGGATCGAGACGTTGCGCACGATCTTGCCCGAGATCGGGAACGGGTTGTTGAGCCGCGGCAGGTTGAACGTCACGGCTTCGACCGAGTCGGTCCCCGCCTCCTGGTAGGTGCGGGTGACGTTGGGCCCCGTGAACGACGTCGTGTCGGTCCCCGCCGAGTTGCCGTCGTGGGTGCGCGAGGTCTCGACGCCGCTGGTGTAGTTCCGGAACAGCGTGTCGTACGCCACGCGCTTCACGTTGCCGAGGAACACCGCGCCGTCGGCCGCGGTGTCGTGGCGGGCCCACGAGAACGACACGAACAGGGCGGCCTTCCGCACCGCGGCCGTGCCGCAGGTGACGGACGTGCCGGTCGAGTCGAAGCAGGTGCGGGTCCGGGTGTAGCTGACGCTGTCGGTCGCCGGCGCCAGCTCGACGGGCGCCGTGAGGCCCACGAAGACTTCGTTGGTGGAGACGACCTGGACGTCGGTCGCGATGGCGTCGCCCGAGCTGCTGGCGACGTCGGACGTCAGCGTCGTCTGGTTCACCAGCGACGCCGTCGTCGGCGACGTGCTCTCGCTGCAGGCCCACAGGCCGAGCAGGCCGGCGGCGGCGGCGAGACGTACGGCGGTGAGGCTCTTCATACTCGCATTCCTCCTCTGGGGTTGCGGACGGCGCGCCACGGAGAGGGGGGGTGGCTCGTTCGGATGGTCAGACGGAACTCCCGGTACCCCGTTAACGGCACGGGGTGCCGTGTGACGCAGGTCACACGGCCGCGTGCTCGGTCCGGGCGATGATTTCGTCCTGGAGCGCGCGCCCCAGGTCGCAGAAGTAGTCGCTGTAGCCCGCCACCCGCACGATCAGGGCGCGGTGCTCCTCCGGGTGCGCCTGGGCGGCGCGGAGCGTGTCGGCGTCCACGACGTTGAACTGCACGTGGTGCCCGCCGAGGCGGAAGTAGGTGCGGACGAGCGCGCGGAGCCCGCGGCGCCCGGTCTCGTCGGCCAGGAGCGCCGGCGTGAACTTCTGGTTGAGCAGCGTGCCGCCGGTGCGCACCTGGTCCATCTTCGCGACCGAGCGCAGCACGGCCGTCGGGCCGTGGCGGTCGGCGCCCTGCACCGGCGAGACCCCTTCGCTCACCGGCGTGCCCGCCCGCCGTCCGTCCGGCGTCGCGCCGAGCACCGCGCCGAAGTACACGTGCACGGTGGTCGGGAGCAGGTTGATGTGGTACGTGCCCCCCTTGGTGCTCGGCCGCCCGTCCACAGCCGCGAAGTAGGCCTCGAACACGCGGACCATGACCTGGTCGGCCGCGTCGTCGTCGTTGCCGTAGCGCGGCGTCCGGTTGAGCAGCAGCTGCCGCAGCCGCTCCCGGCCGGCGAAGTCGGCGTCGAGGGCGGCGAGCAGCTCCTCCATGGAGACCGAGCGGTCCTCGAAAACGTGACGGCGCACGGCGCTCAGCGCGTCGGTGACCGTGCCCAGCCCCACGCCCTGGATGTAGGTCGTGTTGTAGCGCGCGCCGCCGTCGTGGTAGTCCCGTCCCCGGGCGACGCAGTCGTCGATCAGCAGCGAGAGGAACGGCGCCGGCATCCGCTCGGCGAACAGCCGCTCGATCGCGTCGTTGCCGCGCGCCTTCACCGCCACGAGGTGCCGGACCTGCGCCTCGAAGGCGGCGAACAGGTCGTCGAAGCCCGCCCAGCCGCGCGGGTCCCCGGTCGCCGGCCCGATCCGGCGGCCGGTCCGCGGGTCCACGCCGTCGTGGAGGGCCAGCTCCAGCACCTTGGGCAGGTTGAAGTACCCGGTGAGGTTGTAGTTCTCCTTGCCGAACGCGCCGACCTCGACGCAGCCGCTCGACCCGCCGCAGCGCGCGTCCGCGAGCGTCTTGCCCTGGCGCACCAGCTCGCGGACGATCAGGTCGTGGTTGAACACCGACGGCTGGCCGAAGCCGGTGGCGATGATGCGCGCGGCGCGGTCGAGGAACGCGTCGGGGCTCCGCTCGCTGACCTGGATCGAGGCGCTGGGCTGCAGCAGCCGCATGTCCTCCACGACGTCGAGCAGCAGGAACGTCAGCTCGCTCACGCCGTCGCCGCCGTCGGGCCGGACGCCGCCGAGGTTGACCTGCGCGAAGTCGGTGTAGGTACCGCTCTCGGCGGCCGTGACGCCGACCTTCGGCGGGGCGGGCTGGTTGTTGAACTTGATCCACAGGCACTGCAGCAGCTCCGCCGCCCGCTCCCGCGTGAGCGAGCCGTCGGCGAGGCCGGCCTCGTAGAAGGGCCGCAGGTGCTGATCGAGCCGCCCGGGGCTGAACGCGTCCCAGGTGTTCAGCTCGATGGTGACGCCGAGGTGCGTGAACCAGTACGCCTGGATCGCCTCCCAGAAGTCGCGGGGCGCGTGCGCGGGCACCCGCGCGCAGACCTCCGCGATCCGCGCCAGCTCCCCTCGCCGGAGCGGGTCGCGCTCGCGGGCGGCGAGCTCGCGCGCCCGCGCGGCATGGCGCTCCGCGAACCGGACCAGCGCGTCGGCCGAGATCCGCATCGCCTCGAGCTCGGTCCGTCGGGCGGCGGCGTCCGGCCCCTCCGCCGCCGCGAGTCCGGCGCGGGCGGCCTCGATCTCGGCCTGGAAGTCGCGCAGGCCGCGCCGGTAGATCTTGTCGTCGAGCACGGTGTGCCCCGGCGCTCGCTGCTCCATGAACTCGGTGAACACGCCGGCGTCGTAGGCCGCCTGCCACTCCGCGGTCATCGCCGCGAACAGCGCCTCCCGGATCGAGCGGCCGCGCCAGAATGGGATGATCTCGCGCTCGTACACCGCCCGGGTCTCGGCGCTCACCGCGAACGGGATCTTCTCCCGCCCGTCGAGGAGGTCGAGGTCCGCCAGCGAATGGCAGCACAGCTCCGGATAGGTCGGCGTCGCCTTGGGGGCCGGCCCTTTCTCGCCGACGATCAGCTCGCCGGGGCCGAGCCAGATGGTCTGGCGCTCGAGGAGATGGGCGAGCGCGTGCGCGCGCTGGAGCGGCGGCGGCTCCGCCGGCGCGTGGTCGCGGTAGAAGGCGGTCACCAGCCGCGCGCGCTCGGGCGAGATCGCGGGGCGGGCGTCGAGGCTCTGGCGCCGCAGGCAGGCGACGCGCTCGCTGATCACGCTCACGCGGCGCCGGCCGTCACGCCGCCGGCCGCGAAGAAGGAGGCGATCGCGTCGATCTGCCCGGGGTCCGGGGCCGCCGTGTGCCGCAGCCGGTAGGACCGGTCCAGCCGCTCGTACTTGTGCATCCCGATGGTATGGTAGGCCAGCAGGTCCAGCCGCTCCAGCCGGGGCAGGCTCGCGGCCAGCGCGCGGACGGCCGTGAGGTTCTCCTCGCCGTCCGTGATCCCGGGCACGACGGGCATGCGGAGCACGATGCGGTGGCCGGCGTCCGAGAGACGGCGCAGGTTGGCGAGGATGCGGGCATTGCCCACGCCGGTGAACCGGCGGTGCGCGGCAGGGTCCACCAGCTTGACGTCGTAGAGGAACAGGTCCACGTCGCGGCGCAGGCGCTCGAAAGCCTCCCACGAGGCGTGGCCGCAGGTGTCGAGCGCGGTGTGGAGGCCGCGCCCGTGCATCGCGGCGAGCAGCGCCGCCGCGAACCGGGGCTGGCGCATCGGCTCGCCGCCCGAGAGGGTCACGCCACCGCCCGACTGCTCGTAGAAGGCGCGGTCGCGCTCCACTGCGGCGAGCACCTCCGCTACGGTCATCGTGCGCCCCGCCACCTCGCGCGCCTCGGCCCAGCACAGGGGCACGCAGGTGCCGCACGCCCGGCACGCCGCCCGGTCGGTGACCGGCGCCCCGTCCACCCAGGTCACAGCCCCGTTCGGGCACGCCTCGACGCACGCGCCGCACCGGATGCAGCGGGCCTCGTGGACGATCGTCTCCGGGCCCGGCGCCTGGCTCTCCGGGTTGTGGCACCACCAGCACGACAGCGCGCATCCCTTGAAGAACACCGTCGTGCGGATGCCCGGGCCGTCGTGGATGGCGTACCGGCGGATGTCGAAGACCGTCCCGCTGCTCAGGCGACCTCCGGAAGGACCACCCGCCATCCCCGCAAAGGCCGGGCCGCGCCGCCGGGCGCGCCGCTCCGCGGGCGATTGGCCGGGCGTGAGCGGCCGGTTAGGTTC
This sequence comes from Gemmatimonadales bacterium, assembly GCA_035623755.1. Classification (GTDB taxonomy): domain Bacteria; phylum Gemmatimonadota; class Gemmatimonadetes; order Gemmatimonadales; family JACORV01; genus Fen-1245. The sequence goes on along the minus strand of DASPSV010000012.1, from coordinate 69,772 downwards.
GGTCCCTATGGCCGTTTCCTCGCCCCGCGCCGCCCCGGGCCAGGCGCCCGCCGCGGCCGTCCGGCCGGCGGGACTCACCGGCACCGACGCCCTGCTCGCGCTGATGACGCTGATCTGGGGCGTGAACTACATCGTGATCAAGGCGGCGTTCCGGGTCTTCTCCCCCCTGTCGTTCAACGCGGTGCGCTTCCTGCTCGCGGCCGCGGGCGTCGCGCTCGTCGCCTGGGCCGCCGGCGCCCGCCGGCCGTCCCGTCGCGAGCTGCTGCGGCTGAGCGCGCTGGGCGTGCTCGGCAACACCGTCTACCAGCTGTGCTACATCGAGGGCATGGCCCGCACCCGGGCCGGCAACGCGGCGCTCATCATGGCGGCCGTGCCGGTGCTCACGGCGGTGAGCAGCCACCTGCTCGGGCACGACCGGCTGCGCTGGCGCGACGTCGCGGGCCTCGCGCTCTCGACGGCCGGCATCGCGGTGCTGGTCGGAGGCAGCGGGGCCGACGTGGGCCTGCGCGGCACCCTCGCCGGCGACCTGCTGATGCTGCTCGCCGTCGTGTTCTGGACCGCGTACACGGTGCTGGCCAAGCCGCTGGTGGACACGCTCGGTCCGACCGCGACCACGGCATGGACGATGGGCCTGGGCGCCATTCCGCTGCTGCTGGTGTGCACGCCGGCGGCGCTCGCCCAGCGCTGGGGCGACGTCACGCCCGCGGCGTGGCTCGGCGCCGGGTTCTCCTCGCTCGGCTCCCTGGTGCTGGCGTACCTGATCTGGTACCGGGGGGTCGCGCGGCTGGGCGCGACCCGCACCGCGTTCTACTCCAACTTCTCGCCCGTCGTGACGCTGCTCGCGGCCTGGCCGCTGCTGGGCGAGGTCCCCACGGCGTGGCAGATCGTGGGCGCCGGTGGCATCTTCGGGTCCCTGGCCCTGGTGCGATCGTGAAAGCCATCCTGTTCGACCTCGACGGGACCCTGCTCTGGACCGACGGAGCGGGCCGGCGCGCGATCCACCGCGCGCTGCTCGAGGTGCTCGCCATCGAGCACCCGGCGGCCGGCTTCCGCTTCGACGGCCGGACCGATCCCGAGATCGTCGAGCTGCTGGCCGCGGCCGCCGGCCGGGACCACGGACCCGACGTCGTCGCCGGTGTGCTGCGGGCGTACGTCCGGCTGCTCGACGAGGAGCTGGGCCGGCCCGGGCAGCGCACCACCGTGTACCCCGGCGTGCGCGAGCTGCTGGCCGCGCTCGAGGGCCGCCGCGACTGCGTCCTCGGCCTCCTCACCGGCAACATCGTCGACGGGGCGCGCCTGAAGCTCCGCTCGGCCGGCATCGACATCGGCCGTTTCCGCGTCGGGGCGTTCGGCTCCGATCACGGCGAGCGCAGCGCGCTGCCCGCCATCGCCCAGCGGCGGCTGCGCGAGGAGCTGGGCGTCGAAGTCCACGGCCACGACGTCGTGATCATGGGCGACACGCCTGCCGACGTGACCTGCGGCCGCGGCATCGGCGCGCGCGCCATCGCGGTGGCGACCGGCTCGTACTCGGTCCCGGACCTCATCGCGGCCGGGGCGTTCACCGCGTTCTCCGACTTCTCGGACACGGCGGCGGTCGTCGCGTCGGCGTTCGCGCCGTGAGCGCGCGCGAGCTCGAGCTCAAGGCCGCGGTGGAGCGGCCCGACGAGCTGATCGCGCGGATCGCGGCGCGCGGCGCCGTGCGCACCTTCCGCGGGCTGATGTCCGACCGCCGCTACGACCTGCCCTCCGGCACCCTCGAGTCGCGCGACGAGGTGCTGAGGATCCGCACCTACGCGGCGGCCGCCGGAAGCCAGGCGTGGCCGGCGGAGGTCGCCTGGAAGGGCCCGACCCGCCAGGAGGGCGGATACAAGGAGCGGGAGGAACGGCAGTTCACGGTGGCCGACGCCGGGCCCATGCAGGTCATCTTCGCGCGCCTGGGCCTGTCCGTCGTGGACGCGATCGACCGCTGCGTGGAGTTCCACGAGCTGAACGAGGCGACGCTGCGCCTGGAGTGGTATCCCCGGATGGACACGCTCGTCGAGGTCGAGGGCCCGCCGCCGGCGATCGAAGCCGCGGTGGCCGCGACCGGGATGCCGCGCGCGGCGTTCACGACCGACCGGCTGATCGACTTCGGCGCGCGGTTCGAGCACCGCACGGGCACCGCGCCGGTCTTGAGCCTCGCCGCTCTCGGCGGCGAAAAGCCGCAGTGGCCCCCGTGGGCGCCGTGAGCGCGCCCGGGCGCCGGCGCCCGGAAGCCGGGAAGGGAGCCCCGTGGCCGTCCTGGGCGTAGGCATCGATCTCGTGCCGGCCTCCCGCGTGGAGGCGCTCATCGCCCGGCACGGCGAGCGCGCGATGCGCCGGCTGTTCACGCCGGCCGAGCGTCAGCGCGCGGCCGACTACAGCCAGGCGTCGCTGCACCTGGCGGCCCGGATCGCCGCCAAGGAGGCCGCGTACAAGGCGCTGTCCGGCGACTTCGGCGCGAGCGGCATCGGCTGGCAGGACCTCGAGGTGCGCCGCGGCCCCGACGGCCGGCCCGACCTCGTCTTCCACGGCGCGGCGGAGCGCCGCATGCAGGACCTGGGCGTGACGCGCTGCCATCTCTCGCTGACCCACGCCGGCGGCGTTGCCGCCGCCGTCGTCATCCTCGAGTAGGGTCGAGTTGCACGGCCCGCGGGGCGCCGCTACGTTGCGGAGTCCTCTAGCCTGAGATTGAGTCTCACTTGTTGAGCCGAACTGTTTCCGCTCTGCTGCTCGCATCGCTCAGCCGGACACTCCCACTCGCGACGACCGCACCCTCGCCCCAGGCGCGCGAAGCGGCGCGGCGCATCGTGGCGACGACGCACCTGGCGGCGCAGGAGTACGCGCTGGCCTGGCAGGGCGGTGCGCTGACGGTCCGCGAGGAAGCGGACGAGGCCAGGCTGTTCGTCGGCGAGGCGCGCCGCGCCGTGAGCGCGCTGCCTCCCGATCTCGCGCGCGAGGCGGGGGCCGAGCTGAGCGTGCTGGCCCGCATGGTCGATGCGGCGGCGCCGGCCGAGTCGGTCGCGTCGCACGCCGCCGCACTGGAGCGGTTGCTCGCGGGCACGGCGGGAGACGCGAGCGACGAGCTGCCCTCGCGCGCCCCGTCGTTCGCCGAGGGAGAGCACACCTACGCGGCGCGCTGCGCCCAGTGTCACGGCGCCGGCGGGCGGGGCGACGGACCGGGGGCGGCCGGCCTCACCCCGCGCCCGGCCGACCTCGTCGCCTCGGTGGCCGGGCGCGCGGCGCCGCTCGATCTGTTCCACCGCGTCACCTATGGCGTCCCCGGGACGGCGATGCCCTCCTTCGCCCAGTCGCTCTCGAAGGACGAGCGCTGGGACGCGATCGCCTGGGTCCTCAGCCTGTCGGACACGCTGGCCCGCCGCTCCGGAAGCGGCGCGGACGCCGTCAGCTTCGGCACGGTGCGCGCGAAGCTGGGTGCGGCCATGGATCGCGCGCGGGCCGGGGACGCGAAGGGGGCAGCCGACCGGATGCTCGACGCGTACCTCGAGTTCGAGAGCGTCGAGGGGCGCGTCCGGATCGCGGACGCCGGTCTCGCCTCGCGCGCCGAAGCCCGCTTCGCGGGCCTGCGCGAGATGGCGCAGGGCGCGGATCCGCGCCTGGCCTCGCGCTACGCCGAGCTGGGCGCGACGCTGGACTCCGCGGAGGTCGTGCTCGGCCGCGGGGCCACGAGCTGGGGCTTCCTCGCCGAGAGCTTCCTCCTGATCCTGCGCGAGGGCTTCGAGGCGATGCTCATCGTGGCAGCCATCATGGCGGTCGTGCTGCGGAGCGGCGGCGTGGGCCTGCGCCGCAGCGTGCGCTGGGGCGTCGGGCTCGCGATCCTGGCGAGTTTCGCCACGGCGGGGCTGCTGGAATGGGCGCTCGAGGGACGGGCCGCGCAGCGCGAGGCGCTGGAAGGCCTGGTGATGCTGGTCGCGTGCGCGGTGCTGTTCTACGTCTCGTACTGGCTCATCTCCAAGGTGGAGGTCGCCGCCTGGCAGCGCTTCCTGCGCGAGAAGGTCGAGCGCGCGGCGGCGAGCGGCAGCGGCCTGGCGCTGGCGACGGTGGCCTTCCTCGCCGTGTACCGCGAGGGCTTCGAGACGGTGCTGTTCTACAAGGCGCTGTACGTGAGCGGCGGCGCCGGCGCCGCCGCCCCGGTCACGCTCGGTCTCGCGGCGGGCGCGGTCGCGCTGGTGGCCGCGTACGTCGGCATCGAGAAGTTCGGCATCCGCATTCCGCTGCGGCCGTTCTTCGCGGTGACGGGCGCGACGCTGCTGTTCATGGCGTTCGTGTTCGCGGGGACCGGCGTGAAGGAGCTGCAGGAGGGCGCGTACCTGCCGTCCACGCTGGTGCCGGGCGCGCCGCGCTCCGAGTTCTTCGGGATCTATCCCACCGTGCAGACGCTCGCCGTGCAGGGACTCATCGCCCTGAGCGTGGTCGTGGCGGGGGTGTGGTGGCTGGCGCGGCGGCGTCGAAACGCTGCGGTCGGCGTCGTCGAAGCGGGCGGAGCCGAAGCGCCGGTCGCGAGTACCCCCCAGGAAACACGATAGCCTGCCGTTCGGCAGGCTACCGTGGATACCGGGGCGACGCCCCCCTCAGGAACTCCATCGCCACCGGAAGTACTGCTATCGCTTGTACAAGCATAGGCTGTGCCTCCGGTCCCATTATTGCGTAAGCGATTGGAGCTCCTTCGTTTGGGGTAGTCAGCCCCCCTGTGGCAACCTCCGCGGATACCGGTTTCGCCTGTCGAACTTCGCTACACCTGTCAAGAGACTGGACGGTTCGCCGCCTGCACCGCAGGCTCCGGCGTGGCCAGTCGCCGCATCAATACCACGCCGATCACGACGAGCCCGGCCGCCAGCATCTGCGCGACGGTGATCGCGCCGAGCACGCGGTCGTCCTTGGCGCGGAAGATCTCGGCGACGATGCGCTCCGAGGCCGTGAGCACGAGGTAGGCGCCGAACAGCCATCCGCTCGCGTGCCGGTGCTCCCGCCAGCGCCACAGCAGCCAGAAGACCAGGAAGCTGAGCGCGATCTCGTAGAGCTGCGTGGGGTGCACGGTGAGCAGCTGGCCCGGGGGCGTGCCCGCCGGGACGGCCGCGTGGAACTGCTGCTGGAGCACGGCGGCGGTCGTCGGCGGCGAGCCCTGGGGGAAGGCGACGGCCCACGGCAGGCGCGACGGCAGGCCGTAGTCGTCGTTCACCATGAAGCATCCGACCCGGCCCAGCAGATAGCCGACAACGAGCGAGGGCGCGATGGTGTCGAGCAGCGTGCGGACCGGCAGCTTGCGCAGCCACATGTAGGCCAGCACGGCGACCGTGCCGCCGGCGAGGCCGCCGTACCAGACCAGGCCGCCGCGCGAGAACACCGCGCCGATGCGCCCGACCGCGATGGCGAAGTAGATCTTGGAGCCCACCAGGCCGCCGGCCACCGCGATGACGACGGTGTCCCACGCGATGGCGGAATCGAAGCCGCGGCGCCGGAGCTCGCGGGCGTAGATCCAGCCGGCGACGAGGAAGCCCACCATCATCATGATGCCGTAGCCGGTGACGGTGAAGCGGCCGATGTGAATGAGCAGCGGGTAGATCGTCATGCTCGCACCAGACCGGGAAAGGGGAGCCGCGCCGCGGCGTCGATGGGCCGGCCGGCGTCGGCGGCGCGGAACAGCCCCGCGCGGGCGATCATTGCGGCGTTGTCGGTCGAGAGCCGCGGCGAGGGCGCGTGGAGCGTGCAGCCCCGGGCGGCGAGCGCGGCGCCCATGGCCTCGCGCAGGGCGCGGTTGCAGGCTACGCCGCCGCCGAGCACTACCCGGCGGCGCCCGCAGGCCTCCACCGCCCGCACGGTCTTCGTGACCAGCACCTCGAGGACGGCGTCCTGGAAGCCGCGCGCGAGGTGCGGCCGGTCGGCGGCCGGATCGCTCGAGGCCTTCACCGCGTGGATCACCGCGGTCTTGAGCCCGCTCATCGACAGGTCGAAATAGTCGGGGTCGCCCGGGCGCTGCTTCGCGTGCAGCATGGGCCGCGGGAAGCGGTAGCGGGCGGGGTCGCCGGCGCGCGCCGCCTTCTCGACGGCGGGTCCGCCCGGGTACCCCAGCTCGAGCAGGGCGCCCACCTTGTCGAAGGCCTCGCCGACGGCGTCGTCGCGGGTTTCCCCGAGCAGCCGGTAGTCGCCCCAGGCGGGGACGTCCAGCAGCAGCGAGTGGCCGCCGGAGACGATGAGCGCGACGAACGGCGGGGCGGCGGCCGGGTCGTCGAGCGAGGTGCCGAACAGGTGGGCCTCGAGGTGGTGGACGCCCACCAGCGGCCGGCGGGCGGCGAGGCTCAGGCCCTTCGCGTAGCTCACGCCCACCAGGAGCGCGCCGATCAGGCCCGGCCCCTCGGTGACCGCGATCAGGTCCACGTCGGCGAGCGCCGTCCCGGCGTCCTTGAGCGCGCGGTCCACGACCGGCCCGATCGCCACGAGGTGGGCGCGCGAGGCCAGCTCCGGCACCACCCCGTGGTAGACGGCGTGGACGTCCTGCGAGAGGATGACGCACGAGAGTGCCCGCGCCGCGCCGCCGGCGTCGGCGACCACGGCGGCGGACGTCTCGTCGCACGAGGTCTCGATGCCGAGGACCCTCACGTCTTCTTGGTCTTGCCGGAGAGCGTGACGGCGGCGGGGACGATCTGCAGCACGGCGTGCCCGGCCGTGTCGAGCCGCACGGTGCGCTCGAAGACGCCGGAGACGCCCTTGAGCTCGAGCGCCTCGGTCGCGATCGAGTCGAGCGCGCCCAGCAGGGAGCGGGCTCCGCTGACCTGCACGGCGGGCGGGACCGCGGTCACCGGCCCCTCGAGCGCGTAGCCCGACTCCGGCTCCACGATCGCGCGGACGGCCACCGGGACGGTGCGGCGGGCGCGGCGGTCGAGGACCAGGTCGATCTCGCGGGGCAGCACCTCCCGCACCGACACCTTCACGTTGCGCGGCAGCTCCACGTCGCCCGGCGAGATCGCGAAACGGTGGTGGCTGCCGACCACGGAGTCGGGGATGGACGCCCGGATCACGAGCGCCGCGGGGCCGAGCTTGAGGAACTCGCCCCGGGGGCCGGCGATCAGCGCCTGGACGGGCGGCAGCGGCTGCGCCAGGGCCGTGGTGGGGGCGAGCGTGAGCTCGAGCTGGACGTCCTCGAGGTGGGTGGCCGGCTCCTCGAGCGCGACCACCACCCACAGGATCACCGAGAGGGCGAGCGCCGCCAGCTTGAGCGGCCAGTGGCGGACGACCGCCTCCCGGACCGACACCTCAGCCCTGCCGCGCCAGGAGACGGCGCACGAGGTCCTTGTTCACGGCCGCATCCCAGTCGGTGGCGCCGATGACCTTCTTCTCGATCCGCCCTTCGCGGTTGATGACGAAGCTCTCGGGCACGCCGGTGGTCTGGTAGATCTCCTTGATGTGGCCGGACTGGTCGTGGAGGATGGCGAAGGTCAGGCCGAGGTCGCGGGCGTACTGGCGCACCACGTCGGGGCCGCCCTCGTCGATGCTGACGGCGACGATCTTGAGGCCCTGCGGGCCCATGTCCTTCTGCAGCTGCTCGAGCGAGGGCATCTCGACCTTGCACGGCTCGCACCACGTGGCCCAGATGTTGAGCAGCACCACCTCGCCCCTGTAGTCCGCCAGCGTGACGTGGCGGCCGGTCGCCAGGTCGGTCGCGGCGAAGGTCGGCGCGGTCGAGCCGACCTCGACCGGGAAGATCTCCGGCTTCAGCTTGAGGCCCAGGACGAGCCCCGCGCCCAGCACCAGCACGACGACGGCGACCGCGATCCACTGGGCTCTCATCGCTTGACCTTCCTCCCGCTCGCGCCCGTCTCCGCCAGGCGCCGCAGCTCCCGCACCTCGGCGGCGGCGTCGGCCACCGTGAATATCGCATTGCCGGCCACGAACGTGTCGGCGCCCGCGGCCGACAGGTGGGCGATGGTCTCGCGCGCCACCCCGCCGTCCACCTCGAGCAGCGCCCGGCTCTCGCGCTCGGCGAGGAGCGAGCGCGCGCGGCGCACCTTGTCGATCGCCGGATCCCAGAACTGCTGCCCGCCGAAGCCCGGGTTGACCGTCATCACCAGGAGCAGGTCGAGCTCGTCCACGATCTCGGTCACCGCGCCGAGCGGCGTGGCGGGGTTGAGCGCGACGCCAGGGCGCATCCCGTGCCGGCGGATCTCGGCGACGTGCCGCTGGAGGTGCGCGGTGGCCTCGACGTGGATGGTGAGGAACGTCGCGCCGGCCTCGGCGAACGGCGCGATGTACGCCTCCGGATGCTCCACCATGAGGTGGCAGTCGAGCGGCGCGTCGGTGAAGCGCCGCAGCGCGGCGACGATGGGCGCGCCCCAGGTGAGGTTGGGAACGAAGTGCCCGTCCATCACGTCCACGTGGATCTGGTCGGCCCCGCCGGCCAGCACGCGCTCGACCTCGTCCATCAGGTGCGCGAGGTCGGCGCTGAGGATGCTCGGCGCGATGCGTACGGTCACTTGGCTCCCTTCGCCACCTGGAGCACGACGCTGGTGCCGGCTCCCACGCTGTCGCCCGCGGACGGGTCGGTCCCGGCCGCCACGCCGGCGGGGAGCGATCCCGGGACCGTATCCACGCGGCCGACCGCGAAGCCCGCGGCCGCCAGCAGCCGCCGCGCGAGCTCCGGGTCCATCCCGCGCACGTCCGGGACGATCCGCCGCGGGGCGCCCTCGCTGAGCGTGAGCGCGACGGTCGAGCCGCGCGGCGCCGCGACGCCCGGGGACGGGTCCTGCCAGGACACCACGCCGGGGGCGTACGCCGGATGCGGGGCGCTGTCCGCGATCTCCGTGCGGAACCCCTCCTTGCGGAGCGACCGCTGCGCCTCGTCCACCAGGGCGCCGATGACGCGCGGGACCCGGCGCTCGCTCGGCAGCAGCGGAGCCGGGAAGATCAGCACGGCCGCCACAAGATAGCCCGCGAGCGCGGTGAGAGCGACACCGCCGATCAGCATCAGCACGCGCCGCGCGCGCGGCGGAGGCGGCGCCGGGACGGCGGGGACCGGCGGGCCCGGGGGCGCGTCCGGCCCGGCGGCGGGCGGCCGGCCCGCGGGGCGAAACCGCTCGAACAGCGGGGCTATGCGAGCATCCCCGCGGTCGGGCTGGAGGGCACGGCCACCTCGCGGCGCGGCATCCGCCCGGCGAGGAACGCCGCCCGCCCCGCCTCCGTCGCGAGCCGCATCGCGTGGGCCATCGCCACCGCGTCCGCGGCCTCCGCGATGGCCGTGTTCATGAGCAACCCGTCCACGCCCTGCTCCATCGTGACGCAGGCGTCCGACGCCGTGCCCACGCCGGCGTCCACGATCACCGGCACCGTCAGCCGCGCCTTGATGGTGCGGATCGAGTACGGATTGAGGAGGCCGAGGCCGGAGCCGATCGGCGAGGCGAGGGGCATGACGGCCACGCAGCCGGCGTCCTCGAGCCGCAGCGCGGTCACCAGGTCGTCGTTGGTGTAGGCCATGACCTTGCAGCCTTCCTTCACCAGCGTGCGCGCCGCCTCGAGCAGGCCGGCCACGTCCGGCAGCAGGGTCTTCTGGTCGCCGATCACTTCCAGCTTGACGAACTGGTTGAAGCCGGCCTCGCGGGCGAGGCGCGCGTAGCGCACCGCGTCCTCCGCCGTGTAGCAGCCGGCGGTGTTGGCCAGCAGGAAGAAGCGGCCGGGATCGAGGTGGTAGAGGATGCCCTCTTCCTTGGTCCGGTCGAGGCTGATGCGGCGCACCGCCACCGTCACGACCTCCGCGCCCGACGCCTCCAGCGCGCGGACCATCACGGCGTTGTCCTTGTACTTGCCCGTGCCCACCAGCAGGCGGGACCGGAAGGTCCGGCCGCCGACCACCAGCGGCGTGTCCTGGAAGACCGATTCGGTCACTGCGGTCGCCATCGTCTCTTTCCTTCCTGTGCGTCCGTGCGTCCGTTCGTCCGTCCCGATCATCCTCCGCCCACGAAGTGCACCAGCTCGACGGCGTCGCCCGCGGCGAGCCGCGCCGTCTCCAGCGCGTCGCGGCGGACGATGCGGCGGTTGTGCTCGACGACCACCGCGCGGGGATCGAGATCCAGCTGCTCCAGCAACCCGCGCAGCGTAGTACCCGCGGGCACGACGCGCGATTCCCCGTTCACGACCACGGGCAGGGTCGCGGCGGCCGGCAGCGCGGCGAGGAACGCGCGCGCGGCGGCGCCGGGATCGGCTTCGTCCCACAGGGCGCGCACCGCGGCGACGCCCCACGCACCGGCCTCGAGCGCCGCGCCTGCGCGCTCGGGCGTCAGGCCCCCGATCGCGATCACCGGCAGCCCGGTGGCGGCGGCCCGCCGCACCAGCGCCGGTCCCGCGGCGGCGGTGCCCGGGTGACTGGCGGTCGCGAACAGCGGTCCGGCGACGAGGTAGTCGGCGCCCTCGGCCCGCGCCGCACGCGCCGATGCCTCGTCGTGCACCGAGCGGCCCACCGGCATCCCCGGAACGACGCGCCGGGCGGCCTGCACGTCGAGGGCGCCGCGTCCCAGCTGCAGGGCCCGGGCGCCGGCCGCGCGCGCCACGTCGGCGCGGTCGTTCACCACCAGCCAGCCGCCGTGCGGGGCGAGCGCGGCGCCCACGGCGCGCGCCAGGTCGAGCAGGGCGGCGCCGCCCAGGGCCCGTGTCCTCACGTGCACGGCCAGCTCGGGACCCGCCGCGACGGCCAGCGCCGCCGCCCGCTCGACGATTCCACCCGCCGCGACGGTCCGGTCGTCGGTGACCGCGTGCAGCCGCGGCAGCGGCGCGATCACGTGAGCCGGTCGCCCGCCGCGACGCCGCGGCCGTTGACGAACGCCCGGGCGGGCATGCGCCCGCGGCCGGCCGGCTGCACCTCCGCCACCGTCACCGACCCGGAGCCGCAGGCCACGCGCAGCACGTCGCCCGCCGCCAGCACGCAGCCGGGCTCGCCGCTTTCGGGCGCGGCGGCCGCCCCGAACAGCTTGAGGTCGCGCTGCCGGCACGAGGTCCAAGCCCCCGGCCTCGGGTCGAAGGCGCGGATCTTCCGCGCCACGTCCTCTGCGCCGCCCGTCCAGTCCAGCCGCTCCTCCTCGCGCGCGATCTTGGGCGCCAGCGTGGCCCGGGCGTGGTCCTGCGGCCTGGGCTCGAGGCCCGTCTCCTCCATGAGCGTCAGCGCCTCGATCAGCGCCTCGGCGCCCAGCTCCGCCAGGCGCGCCGACAGCTCGCCCCCCGTCTCGTCCGGCGCGATCGGCGTCGCGACCTGGTGCAGGATCGGCCCGGTGTCCATGCCGGCCTCCATCCGCATGATCGTGACGCCGGTCTCCGTGCAGCCCTGCAGGATCGCGCGCTGGATCGGCGCGGCGCCGCGCAGGGCCGGCAGCAGGGAGGCGTGCACGTTGACCGATCCCTGGCGCGGGACGTCGAGCAGCGCCTGCGGGAGGATATGGCCGTACGCGACCACGATGGCGAGATCCGGGGCGAGCGACCGCGCGGCGTCGAGGAACTCGGGCGTCCCGGGGCGTTCCGGCTGCAGCACCGGGAGCTCCTCCGCCGCGGCCACCGTCTTGACCGCCGAGGCGTGCGCGTGCGAGCGGTGGCGGCCGGTCGGCTTGTCGGGCCGGGTCACCACGGCAGCCACGTCGAAGCCTTCGCCGAGGAGCGCGCGCAGCGACGGGACCGCGAAATCGGGCGTGCCGTAGAAGAGGACCCGCACGGTTGCCCTTACAGCTTGGTCGCGCCCTCCGGCACGACGTCCTTGAGGTGCCCCTCGGCGCCCTGGCGGGCCTTCTTCCAGTCGGCGAGCAGCCGGCGCCGCTTGAGGGGCCCCACCCGGTCGAGGAACAGGATCCCGTCCAGGTGGTCGATCTCGTGCTGGATCGCGCGGGCCAGGTACCCCGTGGCCTCGATCCGCCGGCGTGCCCCGCGCTCGTCCAGCGTGTCCACCACCACCCGCTCCGCCCGCTCCACGTCGGCGTAGATGTCGGGGATCGACAGGCATCCCTCCTCGCCGACCTGCTTGCCGCCGCTCTCCACGATCACCGGGTTGATGAGCGGGAACTCGCCCTCGTTCTCGACCGACACGACCGCGACGCGGCGGGCGACCCCGATCTGGTTGGAGGCGAGCCCCACGCCCTTCGCCGCGCGCATCGTCTCGAGCAGGTCGGCCACGAGGGCACGGACCCCGTCGTCCACGCCCGCGACCTCGTGGGCCCGCTGGCGCAGCACCGGAGAGCCGAGCAGGTGGAGCTGGCGGAGGCTCACTTCGCGGGAGCCTCTTCGGCGGTGGGCGTCACGACCCGCGCGATCGCGCGGCGCTCGATCACGAGCTTCGCCTCGCCGCTCTTGACGGTGATCCGGTCGTCCTTGACGTGCACGACCTCCCCCACGACGCCGCCCGAGGTGACGACCTCGTCGCCGCGCTTGACCTGCTTGAGCAGCTCCTCGTGCCGCTTCTGCTGCTGCCGCTGCGGCCGGATGAGGATGAAGTAGAAGATCGCGATGAACGCGGCGATCTGGAGCACGAACACGGAGATCGCGCCGCTCCCCTGCTGGCCGGACGGCGCCATCATCGCGAATGCCGGAGGTACCATCACGCCTGCTCCCTGCTCCTGTAGCGGGCGAGCCACGCGCGGCTCCACCCTTCGAAGGTCCCGGCCAGGATCGCGTCCCGGGCACGCGCGGCGAGCCGGATCAGGAACCGCACGTTGTGCAGCGACAGCAGCTTCAGCCCCAGCAGCTCGTCCGCGGCGAACAGGTGCCGGAGGTAGCCCCGCGAGAAGGTCGTGCACGTCTCGCAGTCGCACCCCGCGTCGAGGGGCGCCGGGTCCTCCCGGTGGCGCGCGTTGCGGATGTTGACCGGACCGTCGTCGGTGAAGGCGGCCCCGTTCCGCCCCATCCGGGTCGGGGCCACGCAGTCCGCGAGGTCCATGCCCCGCGCCAGCGCCGAGAGGAAGTCCTCGGGAAACCCGACCCCCATAAGATAACGGGGGAGCGCGGGCGGCAGCACGGGCTCGAGGTCGTCCAGCACCCCCTCCAGGAGCGGCTTCGGCTCGCCGACCGACAGGCCCCCGACGGCCACGGCCCGCCAGGGACCGGCCTCCAGCACGCCCGCCAGCGCCGTGCGCCTGAGGTCGGAGAAGGTCCCGCCCTGCACGATGGGCACCAGGGTCTGGCGCTCCGGGGCCTCGCGCGCCAGCTCGGCGAACCGCGCGGCGCCCCGCTTCAGCCAGCGCAGTGTCCGGGCGGCGGCGTCGGCCGACGCCTCGCGGCCGCTCGGCCCGGGCACCACGTGATCGAAGGCCATCGCCACGTCCGCGCCCAGGGCCCACTGGATTTCGACGGCGCGCTCGGGCGTCAGGCGGCGCCGGGTGCCGTCGACGTGGCTCTGGAACTCCACGCCCTCCTCGTCCACCCGGCGCCGGCCCTCGAGCGAGAAGACCTGGAAACCGCCCGAGTCGGTGAGCAGCGGATGCGGCCAGCCCATGAACCGATGCAGGCCCCCGAGCCGGGCGACGACGTCCTCGCCGGGGCGCACGTGGAGATGGTAGGTGTTGGCCAGCACCAGGCTCGCGCCGCAGGCCTCGAGGTCGCGCGGCGAGAGCGTGCGCACGGTGCCCTGGGTGCCGACCGGCATGAAGCACGGCGTCGACACGACGCCGTGGGGGAGGCGCCAGGTGCCCGCTCGGGCCTTGCCGGAGGTGGCCTGAAGATCGAACTCGAACACGCTACCTCGATGAATTCAGTGAAACGAGCGGACGCGGACCTGCACAGTCTCACAGCATCAGCATGGCGTCGCCGTAGCTGTAGAATCGGTACCGCTCCCCGATCGCCTCCCGATAGGCCCTCATCACCTGCTCCGTGCCGGCGAAAGCCGCAACCAGCATCAGCAGCGTGCTCCGCGGCAGGTGGAAGTTCGTCACCAGCCGGTCCACGACCTGGAACCGGTGGCCCGGCCGGATGAACAGCGCCGTCGAGCCCGCGCCCGCCCGGACGCCCCCCTGGCCGTCGGCGCACGCCTCGAGCACCCGCGTCACCGTGGTGCCCACGGCCCAGACCGCGCGGCCGGCCCGGTGCGCCTGGGCGACGGCCCGTGCGGTGGCCTCGGGCAGCACGTAGGCCTCCGGCTCGAGATGATGGTGCTCGACGAGCGCGGCCGCCACCGGGCGGAAGGTGCCGGGGCCGACGTGCAACGTGAGGCGGGCCACGCCGGCGCCCGCCCGCTCCAGCCGCTCGATCGTCCCCGCGGTGAAGTGCAGCCCCGCGGTCGGGGCTGCCACGGAGCCGGGCGCGGCGGCGTAGACGGTCTGGTAGCGCTCGCGGTCGGCCTCCTCCGGGGCGCGGGTGATATAAGGAGGAAGGGGAACCTGCCCGCGCCGGGCGATGACCGCCTCGTCGCCACCGGGTCCTTCCAGCCGGACCCGCCGGAGGCCGTCCGGGAGGCCGGCGAGGACCTCGATCGCGTCGTCGCCGCCGAGGAGGAGGCGGGAGCCGGGGCGGATGCGGGCGCCCGGCCGCACCATCGCGCGCCAGGCGCCGTCGGCCTCGCGCGCGACGAGCAGCACCTCCGCGGCGCCGCCGCCCGAGCGGCGCGCGGGCAGGCGCGCGGGAATCACCCGGGAGTCGTTGATCACCACGAGATCGCCGGGCGAGACCAGGTCGGGGAAGGCGGCGAAGTGGAGGTGGCGCACCGTGCCGGCCGGCCGGTCGAGTACCAGGAGGCGACTCGCGTCGCGCTCCGGCAGCGGCGCCTGCGCGATCAGCTCCGGGGGCAGCGCGTAGTCGAAGTCGGCGGTCTTCAGCGGTCGAACAGGGAGTCTTGGCCGGCGCCCTGGCCGGGCGGGGCGGGGGGGGGCGGCGCGGCGAAACCGAAGTGGCGGTACGCGGTGGGCGTCGCCATGCGGCCGCGGGGCGTGCGCTGGAGGAAGCCCTGCTGGATGAGGTACGGCTCGTACACCTCCTCCAGCGTGCCGGCGTCCTCGCCCACCGCCACGGCGAGCGTGCCCAGGCCGACGGGCCCGCCCTCGAACTTCTCGATGATGGTCTTGAGGAGGCGGGCGTCCATGTCGTCGAGCCCGAACTCGTCCACGTCCAGCCGCGCCAGCGCCTGCCGCGCTGTCTCGCGGTCCACCTTCCCCTCGGCGCGCACCGCCGCGTAGTCCCGCACCCGCCGGAGCAGGCGGTTGGCCACGCGGGGCGTGCCGCGGCTCCGCTTGGCGATCTCGTCCGCGCCGTCGCCGTCGGTCGCGACGCCGAGGATGCCCGCCGAGCGTGTGACGATCCGCGCGAGGTCCTCGGGCGGGTAGAAGTTGAGGCGCTCGACCATCCCGAACCGCGCGCGCATCGGGGGGGTCAGGAGCCCGTAGCGCGTGGTGGCGCCGACGAGCGTGAACGGCTCGAGCGCCATCGGGATCGTCTCGGCGTGCGGGCCGTCGCCGACGCGGACGTCCACGCGCCAGTCCTCCATCGCGGGATAGAGGAACTCCTCGAGGGTGGGGCGCATCCGGTGGATCTCGTCGATGAACAGGATGTCCCCGCGCTTGAGGCCGGTCAGCAGCCCCACGAGGTCGCCCGGCCGCTCGAGCACCGGTCCCGAGGTGGTGCGGATGCTGACGCCCATCTCGCGGGCGAGCAGGATGGCGAGCGTGGTCTTGCCCAGGCCGGGTGGACCGAAGAACAGCGCGTGGTCGAGCGGCTCGCCGCGGCCGCGGGCCGCGTCGATGGCGATCTGGAGGTTCTCCTTGACCTTCCCCTGGCCGACGAACTCGTCGAGCCGCGAGGGGCGGAGCGACGCCTCGGCGCTGCGCTCGTCGGGCAGCACGTCGGGCGTGGTGATCTCCGAGCGCGCGGGGCTCAACGCCGCCCGCCCACGAGGAAGCCGAGGGCAGCCTTGAGCAGCGCGGCGGTGTCGCGCCGGCCGTCCTGCGCGAGGGCGCGCCGCACGGCGTCGTCGGCCTCGGGTGCGCTGTAGCCGAGGCGGATCAGGGCCTGGGTCGCGGCGTCGGTCACCGACGTCGCCGGCGCCGCCGTCTCGGCGACCAGGTCGTCGGTCTTGTCGGCCAGCTCGAGGATCAGCCGCTCGGCGGTCTTCTTCCCGACGCCGGGCACCGCGACGAGGGTGGCGACGTCGCGCTCCCGGATGCCGCGCACCAGCCGCTCGCCGGTGTACTGCGACAGCATGGCGAGCGCCAGCCGCGGGCCGATACCGCTCGCCGAGAGCAGGCGCTGGAACACGCGCCGCTCCTCGGCGGTGGTGAAGCCGTACAGCGACTGGCCGTCCTCGCGGACGACCAGCGACGTGTGCAGCTCCACCGGCTGGCCCGGGCCCGGCAGGTCGGCCAGCGCGCGGGTGGGGACGAAGCACTCGTAGCCGACGCCGCTGGGGGTGCGCACCACGACGCGGTCCGCCTCCTTCACGGCCAGGGTGCCGGCGAGCAGCGCGATCATCCAACCGCCGCCGGTCGGAAGCGGCGCGCGCCCCGCATGCAGTGGGTGAGGGCCACCGCCACGCCGTCGGCGGCGTCGTCGGGTGAGGGCGGGGTCCTCAGGCGCAGCAGCCGCGCGGTCATGACCTGCACCTGGATCTTGGTGGCCGCGCCGGCGCCGACCACGGTCTTCTTGATCATCGCCGGGGCGTACTCGGCGACGGGCACGGCGGCCTTCGCCGCGGCCAGCAGCGCCGCGCCGCGGGCGTGCCCGAGGACCAGGGCGCTGCGCGGGTTCTTCGCCACGAACACGCTCTCGACGGCGACGGCGTCGGGCCGGTGGCGGGCGATGAGCTGGGCGACCGCGTCGAAGATCTGCGACAGGCGCTGCTCGAGCGGGGCGGACGGGACGGTGCGGACGACCCCGCACTCGACCAGGCGGGTCGCGCCGGGCGCCGCGAGCTCGACCACGCCGTACCCCGTGGCGGCGGCACCCGGGTCCAGCCCGAGCACGATCACACCTCGGCCAGCGCCTCGAGGTCGACGTCGAAGTTGGAGGACACCCGGGCCACGTCGTCGTGCTCCTCGAGCTCCCCCATCAGCTTGACCAGCTTCTCGGCGTCGCGGCCCTCGACCCGCACCGTCGAGCGGGGGATCATCGCGATCTCGGCCGACTCCCACGCGATGTGGTGCTTCTTGAGGGCTTCCTGGACGGCGTGGAAGTCGTGCGGCGCCGTGGTGACGAGGTAGTGCTCGCCTTCCTTCACCACGTCGAGCGCGCCGGCCTCCAGGGCGGCCTCGATGGTCGCGTCCTCGTCGTACTTGGCGGCCGGGACGTAGAACTCCCCGCGCTTCTCGAACAGGTGGGCGACGGAGCCGGTGGTGCCGAGCTTGCCGTCGTAGCGCGTGAACAGGTGGCGGATGTCGGCCACCGTGCGCTTGGCGTTGTCGGTCGTGACCTCGATGTAGATGGCCGCCCCGCCGGGGCCGTAGCCCTCGTAGGCGACCTCTTCGTACTGCACGCCCTCGAGCTGGCCGGTGCCCTTCTTGATCGCACGGTCGACGTTGTCCGTGGGCATGTTGGCCGCCCGGGCCGCCTCGATGGCGACGCGGAGCCGCGCGTTGCCCGCGGGGTCGCCGCCGCCCTGGCGTGCGGCGACGGTGATCTCCTTGATGATCTTGGTGAATTGGGCGCCGCGCCGGGCGTCAGTTACGGCCTTCTTGCGCTTGATCTTCTTCCAGACATTGTGGCCGGCCACCGGAGCCTCCGCGGATACGGCTAATGTAGTCCGCGGCCAAAGGCGCAGCAACGACGCCTTGACCGCGCCGGAGCGCGCTCCGATACTATGCCGCCATGACCGCCCGCTCCGTTCTGATCGCCACCCTCGCCGCGTGCGCGGCGGCCTGCGGCGAGCCCGCGCCGAAGGCCCGCGCCCAGCGCCCGAACTACCTGTTCGACGTGCCCTACCTGGCCCAGTCGCTCCTCGAGGACACGACCGGGACGCCGGAGGTGCAGCACGTGGTGCTGATCGCGCCGGCGGCCATCGACTCGGTGGCGCGGTTCTACCGGCACAGCATGCCGGCGATGGGCTGGCGGGTCGTGAGCGACCTGGGCGACACGCTGCGGGTGAGCCTGTACCTGACGCGGCGCGGCCTGCCGCTGTGGATCCAGATCGACGCGCAGGGGCCGCAGAGCCGGGTGGCGTTCACGGCGGCGGGCCCCGGGCCGGCGGCCGACACCACGCCGCGGCGGGGTCCGCGCTAGCGGTCCGGCTCGAGCATGTCCTCGAAGCGCATCCACTCCCGGTAGAAGTAGAGGTCCACGAAGCCGGTCGGGCCGTGGCGGTTCTTCGCCACGATGAGCTCGGTCGCGCCCTCCACCCCGCGGGTCAGCTGGTACATCTCCTCCCGGTACAGGCCGAGCACCACGTCGGCGTGGTACTTCACCGCGCCGCGGGCGGCGAAGTCGTCGAGGGCGGGCCGCGGGTCGCGGCGCTTCGCGTTGAGCCGCGGCAGCTGCGCCACCAGCAGCAGCGCGGCGTTGGCGTCGAGGGCGATCTCCTTGAGCAGCCGCACGGCGACGGCGTCCTGCTCCTCGCGCTCCATCTCGAGCCGGGCCGGCGGCAGGAGCTGCAGGTAGTCGACGGCGACCAGCGGCGTGTGCAGCGCGCGGATGCGGTCGGCCACCTCCTCGAAGGAGCGCGCCGCCATGGGGCGGTAGACGAGCGGGCGGTGGCGGAGCCGCACCGCGGCGGCGCCGAGCGCGGCGCGGGTCTCGTCGGAGACGGTGCCGCGGCGGATGTCGTCGAGCCGGGTGCGCGCCTCGATCGCCAGCGCCCGCTCCCACAGCCGGTCCTCGTCCATCTCGCCGGAGAGGAACGCGGCGCTCTCGCCGCGCTCGGCGATGCGCAACGCGATCGCGAGCGCGAACGACGACTTGCCGACGCCCACGTCGCCGCCGAGCACGACCAGGTCCCCCTGCCGCAGGCCGCCGCCCAGGATCCGGTCCACGCTGGGGAAGCCGGTGGCGACGGTGTCGCCGCTCGCCGCGCCGCCGAGCCGCGCGTCGACGCGGCCGACCACGTCGGTCACCGGGTTGGAGCGCCGCGGAATGTCGGGCGGGGTCTTCACGGGGACGCCGCGGACCGACTGCCCGGGCGGGCGGCGCGCGCAGCCGCCTGCACCGCGTCGGCGGCGGTGCGGCCGAGGCACTCGGCGGCGGGGGCCGCGAGGGCCGCGAGCACCAGCGTGGCCGCGGGGGCGCGGGGCGCGCCGAGGTCCGCGATCGCCGCGACGAGCGAGCGGCGCAGCGGCGCCGGGGCGTTGAGGCTCCGGATCCGCGTGGCCAGCGCGCGGAGCCGGTCCGCCTGCCGCGCCGCCGGGGGGGCGGGCGGGGCCGCCGAGAGCGCGGCGCGCACCACCAGCCACAGGGCGAACGCGCCGTCGCGCTGCGGTCCGCGGGCGGTGTCCGCGAGGACCTTGGCGAACGCGTCGTCGGTGGTCGCGAGGGCTGGATGGCTCATGGGCGCGGCGTCGAGCGGGGACGCGCGCAATGTAGCGCCCGGCCGGGGGAGCGGCTAGGTTGCCCCGATGGCCTCGCGCCCCAAGAGCATCCTGTGGGTGGACGACGAGATCGAAAGCCTCGAGTCGCACCGCCGGTTCCTCACCGACCAGGGATACGAAGTCGCAGCCGCCGCCCACGGCGACGACGCGCTGGAGCTGCTGCGGCGCCAGGCGTACGGGCTGGTGCTGGTCGACGAGCAGATGCCGGGGCGCCGCGGCCTCGAGTTGTTCCACGCCATCCGCGAGCTCGATCCCGCGGTGCCGGTCGTGATGGTCACCAAGTCCGAGGACCCCGCGGTGCTGCGCGAGGCGATCGGGATGTCGGTGGACGACTACCTCGTCAAGCCGCTGCAGCCCCGCCAGATCCTCTCGGTCGTCACCCGGCTGCTCGAGGGCGACCGGATCCGCCAGCAGCACCTCTCGCGCGAGTTCGTCACCCGGTTCCGGGAGCTGGAGGCGCGGCGCGGCACGGCGCTCGGCTGGCGGGAGTGGATCGACGTGTGGCGCGAGCTGATGCAGTGGGACCTCAAGCTGGCCGAGGCGGCGGAGCCGGGCCTGGGGCAGGCGCTGCACGCGCTGATGGGCGGCCTGCGGCGCGACTTCGGCGGGTTCGTCGCGCGGAACTACCCGCGCTGGATCGCGCAGCCGGACGCCGACCGGCCGGCGCTCTCGTCCGACGTGGTCGAGGAGATGGTCCTCCCGGTGCTGCGCGAGCACGGGCGGGTGCTGTTCGTGGTGGTGGACTGCCTGCGGCTGGACCAGTGGGAGGCGCTGCTGCCGCAGGTCACGCCGCTGTTCGACGTCGAGACCAGCCACTACTTCAGCATCCTCCCGAGCGCGACGCCGTACAGCCGCAACGCCATCTTCGCCGGGCTGCTGCCGCGGGACATCGCGACCCAGTATCCCGGGTGGTGGACGGAGCACGAGGAGGACAGCCTCAACGCGCACGAGCACGACCTGCTGGGCCGGCAGCTCGAGCGCGTGACCGGCCGGCCGGTGCCGTGCCGCTACGAGAAGCTGTTCGGCACCAGCGAGGGCGAGGACGTGCAGCGGCGGCTCCCGTCGATGCTGGCGCAGGACGGCGTGACGGCGATGGTGTTCAACTTCGTGGACCAGCTCACCCACGGCCGCTCGGAGAACGCCATCCTCTACGAGGTGGCGCGCGACGCCCCGGCGCTGCGGGCGCTGACCTGCGCCTGGTTCGAGCGCTCGCCGCTCCGCGCCGCGCTGGTCGAGGCGGAGCGGCGGCGCGTGCCGGTGGTGCTCACCAGCGACCACGGCTCGATCCACTGCCTGAGCCCGGCCACCGTGTACGCCAAGCGGGACGCCACCAACAACCTCCGCTTCAAGTTCGGCGAGGACCTGCGGCCCGAGGACGCGGCGTCGGCCATCACGGTCGAGGATCTGCGGACCTACGGCCTGCCCCCGCGCGGCCTCGGGGTGCGCTGCGTCATCGCCACCGAGGACCGGTTCTTCGTCTACCCGACCAAGCTGCGCGAGTACCAGGCCCGCTACCGCGGCGCCTTCCTGCACGGCGGCGCCTCGCCGGAGGAGATGATCCTGCCGGTGGCGCTGCTGGTCCCGCGCCAGGCCCGCTAGCGTGGGGCGCTACCCGGAGCTGTTCCGGTTCGTCCGTCCGTACCTCGCGCTGGTCGTGGCCGCCCTGCTCGCGACGGTGGTCGGGACCCTGTTCGACGGCTTCACCTTCGCGCTGGTCATCCCGTTCCTGCGGGCCGTGTTCGGCTCCTCCTCGCTGCTGCCGCCCGAGGGCGCGAACCTGGTGGAGCAGGTGCTGCACCGCCTGGTGGGGCCGCTGCTGCCCAGCGGGGACATCGGCACCGCGCTCCGCAACGTGATCGTCGTCATCCTGGTCGCGATGACGGCGAAGAACCTCCTGGTCTACTTCTCCCGCGTGAGCGTCGCCGTCGTGCAGGAGAAGGTCGTGCGCGACATGCGGATGAAGCTGTACGCCCACCTCCAGGGCATGGGGCTGGCGTACTACCAGCAGACCCGCGGCGGGCAGCTGCTGAGCCGCATGCTGGCGGACGCGGAGAACGTCAAGCCGATCGTCGGGAACGAGGCGCTGAACTTCGTCCAGTCGGTGGCGACGCTCGCGGTGTACCTGGTGATGCTGGTCGCGCTGTCGTGGCGGCTCACGATCCTGTCGCTGGTCCTGGCCCCGGTCCTCATCCTGGGGCTGCGCCCCCTGGTGCGGCGGCTGCACCGCGGCTACCTGCGCACCCTCGACGACCGGGGCGACCTCACCGCGCTGATGCAGGAGACGGTGGCCGGCGTGCGGCTGGTGAAGTCGTACGCCGCCGAGCCCTACGAGCGGCGGCGGTTCTTCGACGCCGCCAACCGCTACGCGCGGGGCGTGATCCGGATGCAGCGGCTGGCCACCCTCGGCGGGCCGATCAGCGAGAGCTTCGGGGCGCTGGTGACCGTGGTGCTGCTGTGGGTCGGCGCGCGGATGGCGACCGGGCCCGCAGCCTCGATGCATCCCGAGAGCTTCATCATGTTCCTGTTCGTCGCCCTGCGCCTGCTGGTCCCGCTCAAGTTCCTGTCCAACTGGCCGGCCCAGTACCAGAACGCCCTCGCCTCGGGCGAGCGCGTGCTGCAGGTGCTCGACGAGCCGCCGACCGAGGCCCTGGCGCCGGGGCGCTTCGAGGTGCGCGAGTTCCGCGAGGCGATCGCGTTCCGCGAGGTGTCGTTCAGCTACGACGGCGCGGCGCCGGTGCTGCAGGACGTGACGCTGGAGGCCCGCAAGGGCGACGTCGTGGCCGTGGTGGGCGCGAGCGGGGCCGGGAAGAGCACCCTGGTGGACCTCCTGCCGCGCTTCTACGAGCCGAGCCAGGGGCGCATCACCCTCGACGGGCGCGACCTGCGCGAGATCACGCTGCCCTCGCTGCGGAGCCTGATGGGCATCGTGAGCCAGGAGACGGTGCTGTTCAACGACTCGGTGAAGGCGAACATCGCCTACGGCTCGCTCGACCGGTTCGACGCCGCGGCGATCGAGGCGGCGGCGCGGGCGGCGAACGCGCACGAGTTCATCGCGGCGCTGCCGCAGGGATACGACACGACGCTCGGGGAGCGGGGCACCCGGCTCTCGGGCGGCGAGCGCCAGCGGATCGCCATCGCGCGCGCGCTGCTGCGCGACCCGCCGATCCTGATCCTCGACGAGGCCACCAGCGCGCTCGACTCGGAGTCGGAGCACCTCGTGCAGGAGGCGATCGACCGGCTGCTCGAGGGGCGCACGGTGTTCGTCATCGCGCACCGCCTGTCCACGGTGCAGCACGCCACGCAGATCCTGGTCCTCGATCACGGCCGCGTCGTCGAGCGCGGCCGCCACGAGGCGCTGCTCGCCGCCGGCGGCGTGTACCGCCGCCTCCACGACCTGCAGTTCCGTGGGGAATCCCGTCCGGTCCTCACGGACTGAGCGCGCCGGCGCCGCCGGCCCCGCCGGGACCGCGGGCGGCACGGACCCGCTCACCATCCTCCACCTGACGCACCAGGGGGACGGGGCCGGCTCGACCGTCTCGATCGCGGCGCTCGCCGCCGCGCAGCGGGCGGCGGGCCACCGCGTGCTGGTGGGCTGCCGGCCCCTGAGCCTCCTGGCGGCGACGGCGCGCGCGCGCGGGCTCGACGTGGTGCCGCTCGCCTTCGACCGCCCGGCCCGCCTGGCGATGGACGTGGCGCGGGTGGTGCGCGAGGCCGGCGTGGACGTGGTCAACTCCCACAGCTCGCGGGATCGCGCCGCCTGCCGGCGGGCGCGGCTCGCGGGCCGCCTCCCGGCCGCGTGCGTCATGACCCGGCGCCAGATGCCGCGCTCGCTGCCGCTGTCGGTGCTGCTCAACGGCTTCGTCGCGGACCGCACCATCGCGGTGAGCCGCCCGGTGGCCCGGGCGCTGATCCGGCGTGGCGCGCCGCCGTGGCGGGTGAGCGTGGTGCCCAACGGCGTGGACCTCACGCGGGTGGACCGCGACGTGCCGGGCGCCGCGATCGAGACGGCGCGCGCGCTGGCGGGGTGGCGCCCGTGGCGGCCCACGGTCGGCGTGGTCGCGCGGCGCAAGGACCACGCGGTGCTGCTCCGCGCCCTGCCGGCGCTGGAGCCGCCGATCAGCCTCGCGCTGGTGGGTGTGGCGCGCGACCCGGAGCTCGCAGCGCTCGCGGCCGCCGCGCCGCGGCACGAGGTGCGCTGGGTGCCGTTCCGGCCCGACGTGCTGGCCTTCTACCGGCTGTTCGACGTGGTCGTGCTGCCCTCGCGCCACGAGGGGCTGTCGCAGGCGCTGCTCGAGGCCATGGCGCTCGGCCTGCCCGTCGTGGCGTCGCGCGCGGGCGGCAACACCGACCTCGTCACCCACGGCGAGGACGGGTGGCTGGTACCGCCCAGGGACAGCCTCGCCTTCGCCCGCGCGCTGTCGGTCCTGCTGGCGGATCCCGCGCTGCGGCACCGGCTCGGCGCGCGGGCGCGGCTCACCGCGCGCGGGCGGTTCCCGGTCGCACGGACCGCGGCGGCGACCGAGGCCGTCTACCGCATCGCCCTGGCGCAGCGGCGATGAGGCGGCGCAGCGACTACCCGGCCTACCTGCTCATGCGGGCGGCGCTCGGCGTGCTGGGCCCGCTGCCCCGCGGGGCGGCCCTCTTGGCCGGCGCGGCGCTCGGCCGGCTGGCCCGCGATCCGCTCGGGCTGCGGCGGGAGGTCGCGGACCGCAACATCGCCGCGGCGTTTCCCTCGCTCTCGGCGGACGAGCGCGCCGCGCTGGCGCGCGGGATGTACGCGCACTTCGGCCGCGTCGCGATGGACGCGCTGCGGCTCACGGCCGGCGGCGCGCGGACGGCGGTGAAGCTGCTGGGCCGGTTCGACGGCGAGGACGTGCTCCGCGCGGCGGTCGCGGAGGGACGGGGCGTCATCCTGCTCACCGGCCACCTCGGCAACTGGGAGGTGGGGGCCGCGTACATCGCCGCCATGGGGATCCCGGTGGCGGCGGTGGTCAAGCCGCCGTCGAACCCGTGGGTGGCCGGCTACGTCGAGCGGTCACGGCGGCGGACCGGCCTGGAGACGATCCCGTTGCCCGAGGCGCGCGCCGCGGTCCCGGCCGCGCTGGCGGCCGGCAAGGTGGTGGGCCTGGTGGCCGACCAGGGCGCGATGCGGAGCCCGGTGTGGGTCCCGTTCTTCGGCCGGCCGACGCAGACGCCGGTCGGCCCCGGGCTGTTCGCGGCGCGCTCCGGGGCGCCGGTGCTGGTCGGCACCGCGACGGCGGCGCCCGGCGGCCGCTATCACGCGGCGGTCGAGATGCTCGAGGAGCGGCCCGGCAGGGACGTGGAGGCGGCGGTGGTGCGGATCGCGACGCTGTTCCGGCAGCGGCTCGAGGCCGCGGTCAGGCGCGCGCCGGAGCAGTACCTCTGGACCCACCGTCTGTGGGACCGTCAGCCGCCCGCGCCGGGTGGGCCGTGATGGCGTAGGTCGGGCAGTGCCGGATGACGGCGCCGCTCACCGGCGACCATTCCTGCGGCGTCGCGGGTCCGACGGCCTTCCCGGCCGCGTCCATCCGGAAGGTGCCCGGCGGACCGAGGGCGACGCAGACCCCGCACCCGATGCAGCGCTCGCGGTCGACGGCCACCTCCACCAGCCGGCGGGGATGGATGCCGGCTCCGCCGCGGCGCACCGCGTCCTGCGCCTGGTCCAGCGCGGCGGCCGTGGCGCGGTACCCCTCGTCGATCAGCTCGCGGTTGTGGGCGAACGACAGCATCGGGATGTGCTCGACCCGCGGCTGCACGAACAGCATGGGCGGCGTGGTCCACGCCGCGAGCCGCAGCTCCAGCATGTGGTGGAAGACGATCTCCGAGCCGCGGGCGACCACGGCGGCGAAGCCGGATTCCCGGGTCTCGGCGCGCAGCACGCTCGAGGAGCCCACGTCCACGGCGACGATGCCGTCGACGTCCTGCGCCGCCGCCACCCGCACCGGGAGGTTGTCCACCAGCGCCCCGTCCACCAGGCAGTGGCCGCGGATCTCGCGCGGCGGGAAGAAGCCGGGCAGGGCGCACGAGGCGAACACCGCGTCCGCGACGGCGACGTCGCGCAGGCCCGGGAGGCCCCAGTAGAGCACCATGCCGCTGTCGATGTCCACGGAGGAGACGACCAGCCGGCGGGGGAGCTCGTCGAAGGTCGTGTCGCCGAGCAGGCCGCGCACCAGGTCCTCGAGCGGGCCGGCCTTGTAGATCCCCGGGGCGCGCAGGCGCCGCGTCGCCATGTCGCTGCGGGCCACCGCGAACACGTCGTGGCGCCGCATGCTCAGCGCCACCGCCTGCAGCTCGCGCAGCGTGAACTCGGCGGCCCACGCCGCGCCGATCAGCGCCCCGATGCTGTTGCCGACCACGACGTCGGGGGTCCAGTCCCGCTCGGCGAGCGCGCGGAGCACGCCGACGTGCGCGAGGCCCTTGATCCCGCCGCCGCCGAGGACGAGCGCGAAGCGCCAGCCGGCCGCGCTCACCGCCGCTTGCCGCGTCCGCTCATGGGTGGTTAACGTAGCCGCCGCACCCATGCCAACGCCACTCTCGCGATGACGGACATCGCGCCCGCCCCGCAGCTCGGCGAGCTCGTGCGCGAGCTCCGGAACCGCGAGTTCCCGTGGACGGCCGAGACCGTGT
The DNA here is from genome assembly GCA_035623755.1 of Gemmatimonadales bacterium. Lineage (GTDB taxonomy): Bacteria > Gemmatimonadota > Gemmatimonadetes > Gemmatimonadales > JACORV01 > Fen-1245. The sequence continues at coordinate 43,631 of DASPSV010000012.1, read as the reverse complement.
ACCTGGCCGCCGCGTCGATCGGGCCGCTGCCCGAGCGCGCGCGGCTCGCCATCGAGGCCTTCAACGCCAAGCGCACGGCGCCGCACCTGCTGCCCGACCGCGAGCTGCTCGCGATCCACGCCGCGGCCCGGAGCGCGGCGGCGCAGCTGGTGCACGCGAGCCCCGACGAGATCGCGCTGGCGCCCAATACGTCCACGGGCCTCCACACCGCGGCGCTCGCGCTGCCGCTCGCGCCGGGCGACGTCGTGCTGGTGAGCGACCGCGAGTTCCCGGCCAACGTCTACCCGTGGCTGGCGCGGCGCCGCGGCGGCGTGGTGGTGGAGCGGGTGCCCGTCACGGCGCAGGGCTTTCCCGACGAGGACCGGCTGGTCGAGCGCGTGGCCGACCCGCGCGTCAAGGTGCTCGCCATCTCCGCGGTGCAGTTCTCCAACGGGTTCCGCGCCGACCTGGCCCGCCTCGGGGCCGCCTGCCGGGCGGCGGGGACCTTCCTGGTGGTGGACGCCATCCAGGCGCTCGGCGTGGTGCCGCTGGACGTGCGCGCGCTGCCCGTCGACCTGCTGGCGTGTGGCGGGCAGAAGTGGCTGCTCGGCCCGTGGGGCTCGGGATTCTGCTACGTGCGGCGCGAGCTGGTGGCGGAGCTGGCGCCGCCGATGTCCGGCTGGCTGTCCTACGAGGGCATGGAGGATTACTCCAACCTCCTGAGCTATGACGAGCGCCTGGTGGACGACGCCCGGCGCTTCGAGGCCTCGGGCGCCGCGACCCAGGACCAGCTCGGCCTCACCGCCTCGATCGGCCTGCTGCTGGAGCTGGGCATCGGGGCGATCGCGGCCTACCTGCGCTGGCTGGGCGACCCGGTGGTGGAGTGGGCGGAGCGCCACGGCGTCCGGCTCACGTCGCCGACCGACGAGCGGCACCGGTCGCAGATCGTGTGCGTCGCGCCGCCCGACGCGCGCGAGGCCTATCGCCGCCTGCGGCAGGCCGGCATCGTGGCCTCGCTGCGCGAGGGCGCGATTCGCCTGGCGCCGCACTGCTACAACACGATCGAGGAGATGGAGAAGGTGGTGGAAGTGCTGGAGGGGGTGGTGCGCGGATCGTGAGAGGTGAGGGGTGAGAGGTGAGACGTCCACGTGAGAGGTGAGAAGCAGAAGCCGTGAGAGGTGAGCGCGGCCCCTCTCACCGCACCACTTCCTCGTTCCCCGTCAGGTCGCTCTCGGCACCAGTTTCGCGAACTTCAGCTTCCCGAACTTCAGAACGTGCTCGCCCGCCTCGAGCTTGCGGTTCGGGTCCTCGACCTTCACGCCGTCGAGCAGCACACCACCCTGGGCAGCGACCCGCCTCGCTTCGCTCGTCGAGCCGGCGAAGCCGATCTCCTTGATGACCTGCGCCAGCGTCGAGCCGGGGGTGAACGGCAGCGTCGGGAGCTCCGCCGGCGCCTGCTTCGACTTGAACAGCCGGTCGAAGTGCGCCTCGGCCCGCGCCGCGGCGTCCGCGCCGTGGAACTGCGCCACGATGTCGCGGGCCAGCGCGCGCTTGGCCGCGTACGGCTCGGTGCGGCAGCGCGCCAGCGCGGCCGCCAGGCCGGCGCCCGGGACCGAGGAGACCAGCGTGGTCCACTCCTCGAGCAGCGTGTCGGGGATGGACATCGTCTTGCCGTACTGGTCCTCGGGTGGCTCCGTGATGCCGATGTAGTTGTCGTAGGACTGCGACATCTTGCGCTCGCCGTCCGTGCCCCGCAGCAGCGGCATGATGCACGCCACCTGCGGCTCCATCCCGTAGCGCTCCATCAGCGTCCGGCCGACCAGCAGGTTGTACTTCTGGTCGGTGCCGCCCATCTCCACGTCGGCCTTGAGCACCACCGAGTCGTAGGCCACGAGCAGCGGGTAGAGGAACTCGAACAGCGAGATCGGGTTCCCCGCCGCGTGCCGCTTCGCGAAATCGTCCCGCTCCAGCATCCGGGCGACCGTGTAGTGGCTGGTGAGCGTCAGGATGTCGGGCAGCGCGAGCGGGCGCAGCCAGCGGCTGTTGCGCTCGATCACGGTGCGCGTGGGATCGAGGACCTTGAACACCTGGTCCTTGTAGGTCGCGGCGTTGGCGGCGACCTCGGCCTCGCTGAGGCGCGGCCGCGTCTCGCTGCGGCCGCTCGGGTCGCCCACCAGCGCGGTGAAGTCGCCCAGCAGGAACACCACCGTGTGGCCGAGGTCCTGGAAGGTCCGCAGCTTCCGGATCGAGACCATGTAGCCGAGGTGGAGGTGCGGCCGCGTCGGGTCGAAGCCCTGCTTCACCACCAGCGGCACGCCGGTCGCGACGGACCGCTCGACCTTCCGGACCAGGGCGTCCTCGGGGACGATTTCCACCGTGCCGCGGCGGATCGCGTCCATCTGCTCGTTGACAGGAGGGAAGGCGGGCATGCGCTATCGTAGCCGCGGCCCCCGCCCGCTGGCAAGCGCACGGCGGTCCCGGTAACTTCCGTCGCTCATGGCGGATACGCCCCTCGTCGCCCATCTCCGGCGGTGGTTCGCCCCCGACCGGGCCCGCCGGACGGTCTCCTACCTGCTGCTGGTCGTCGGCTTCGTGCTCGGGCTGGCCATCGGAAGCTGGACCCGGGTGTGCGCCGGACGCGCCTGCCCGTCGATCGCCATCCTCGACGAGTACCGCCCGCAGATGGCGTCGAAGGTCTACGCCATGGACGACCGGCTCATCACCGAGCTGGGCTACGAGCGCCGCACCGTGATCCCGCTGCAGGAGATGCCGCCGTACCTGCGGCAGGCGTTCATCGCCATCGAGGACAAGCGCTTCTACCAGCACCACGGCATCGACTACTCCCGCATCCTCGGCTCGGCGTTCGCGAACCTCCGGGCCCGCTCGATGGTGCAGGGCTTCTCGACGATCACGATGCAGCTGGCGCGCAACGTGTTCCAGGACCGCATCTCGCGGGAGAAGACCCTGGTGCGCAAGCTGCGCGAGGCCCGCGTCGCGCTGGAGCTGGAGCGGACCTACTCCAAGGACCGCATCCTCGAGCTGTACCTCAACCAGATCAGCTTCAACGGCGCCTTCGGCGTCGAGGCCGCGGCGCAGCGCTACTTCGGCAAGTCGGCCCGCGACCTCTCCATTCCGGAGGCCGCGCTGCTGGCCGCGCTCCCCAAGGCGCCCGCGCGCTACAATCCGCGCCGCTATCCGGCGCGCGCGGTGCAGCGGCGCAACGTGGTCCTCGAGCTGATGCGCCAGCAGGGCTACCTCACGGCGGCGCAGGCGGAGGAGGCCGAGGCCTACCCGCTCACCCTGTCCGCGCGCCAGGACTACGGCGACGTGGCGCCGTACTTCATCGAGTGGATCCGGGAGCAGCTCGACGCGCGGTTCGGCCGCGACCTGTACGAGAAGGGCTACCGGATCTACACCACGCTCGACCTCGACATGCAGCAGGCGGCCGAGCGGACGCTCGAGGCCCAGCTCGAGGCGATCGAGGCCGGCGCCTACGGCCGCTTCCAGCACAAGACCTACGCGCAGTACGTGGCGGCGGCCACCGGGAACGAGACCGAGGAGCAGACCTCCACGCCGTACCTCCAGGGCGCGATGGTGGCGATGGACACCACCGGGGCCGTGCGGGCGATGGTCGGGGGGCGGGACTTCGACGACTCGAAGTTCAACCGGGCCACGCAGGCCGAGCGCCAGCCGGGCTCGACCTTCAAGCTGTTCGTGTACTCGGCCGCGCTGCGCTCGGGCCACTCGCCGGAGGAGATGCTGCCCGACTCGGCGATCGCGCTGCCCATGTCCGACGGCACGATCTGGGAGCCGCACAACTTCGAGCAGGAGGAGTCGCCGGGGCCGATCACCCTGCGGCGCGCGCTGGCGCTGTCGATCAACCTGGTCACGATCCGCCTGGGCATGGAGCTCGGGGTGGACGCCGTGGTGAGCGAGGCGCAGCGCTACGGGCTCTCGACCCAGGTGCCCGCGGTGCCGTCCATGTTCATCGGGTCGGCCAGCGTGATCCCGCTCGAGATGGTCTCGGCGTACACGGCGCCGCCCACGCTGGGCGTGCGCGCGGCGCCATTCGCCGTGGTCCGGGTCGAGGACGCGGACGGCAAGGTGCTGTGGGAGCAGCAGCCGCGGCGCGAGCGGGTGATGTCGACCGACCAGTCCTACGTGCTGAACGACATGCTGCGCGACGTGCTGCGCTACGGCACCGGGGCCGGGGCGGTCAAGCGCTCGGGGTTCGACGTGCCCGCGGGCGGCAAGAGCGGCACCACCAACGACTACACGGACGTGTGGTTCATCGGCTACACCCACGAGCTGGTGGCGGGCTTCTGGATGGGGTTCGACAACCCGCAGACCATCAAGAGCAACGCGCAGGGCGGGCTGCTGGTGGCCCCGGCGTGGGCGAGCTTCATGAAGGAAGTGTACGAGCGCCGGCCGCCGGCGACCGACTGGGTGCGGCCCACCGGCATGGTGCAGCGCGAGATCGACGTCCAGAGCGGCAAGCTGGCCACCCCCTACTGTCCGCCGGCGTCGCGCCGCTGGGAGGTGTTCGCGCCCGACGCGGTGCCGACGGAATTCTGCCCGCTGCACACCGGGCCGAACGCGGCCCCGGCCGCGCCCGCGGCGGCGGCGCCGGCACCGCCCGCCGATGGCGGCGTCAAACCCCCGAAGCGGCCGCGCACCGGCGGCTGAGCCGGCCGCGGCCCTGCGCGTGAGCGCGCGGTGGGTGCTGCCCGTGGGCGGCCCCCCCGTGGCGGACGGCGCGGTGCTGGTGGGCGCCGACGGGCGCATCGCCGCGGTGGGCCCGGAGGCCGCGGTGCCGCGGCCGGCCGGCGCCGCCGCGCTCGCCCTCGGCGACGCGGCGCTGCTGCCGGGACTGGTCGACGCGCACTGCCATCTCGAGCTGACCGCGCTGCGGGGCCTGGTGCGCGACCTGCCGTTCCCCGCCTGGCTGCAGACCGTCCGCGCCCTCAAGCGCGCCCTGGATCCGGAGGCCCTCCGCGCCTCGACCCGCTGGGGCGTGCTGGAGGGCTTCGCGGCGGGCATCACCACCTTCGGCGACACCGGCTCGGGGCAGCAGGTGGCGCCGGCCCTGGCCGCGCTCGGCGGCCGCGGCGTCGCCTACCACGAGGTGTACGGCCCCGATCCCGCGCAGTGCGCGGAGGTGGTGGCCGGGCTCGAGCGCGCGCTGGACGAGCTCGCGCCGTGCGCCTCCGACCGGGTGACCGTGGGCCTGGCTCCGCACGCACCGTACACGGTGTCCGAGCCGCTGCTCGCCGCGGTCACGGCCGTCGCCGCGACCCGGGGCCTCAAGACCGCGATGCACGTCGCCGAGTCGCGAGAGGAGCGCGAGCTGGTGGAGGAGGCGCGCGGCCCGTTCGCCGACGACCTGCGCGCGCGCGGGATCCGGGTGGACGCTCGCGGGATGACGATCGTGCGCTGGCTCGAGCGCGTCGGGTTCCTGGCGCGGCGGCCGCTCCTCATCCACTGCGTCACGGCGGGGGCGGACGATTTCCGCATCGCCCGGCGCCTCGGAGCGACGGCCGTGCACTGCCCGTGGTCGAACGCCGTGCTCGGGCACGGCCGGGCCGACCTCCGCGCGATGCGCGGCGCGGGCCTCGCCGTCGGCCTCGGGACCGACTCGGTGGCGGCCGGAGGGCGCCTCGACCTGTTCGCCGAGGCGCGGCTCGCGGCGACCGGCGTCGCGCTGGCGCCGCGCGAGATGCTGCGCCTCATGACGGCGGACGGCGCCGCGGCTCTCGGCCTCGCGGACGCCGGCACCCTGACGCCGGGCGCGTGGGGCGACCTGGCGGCCGTGGATCTGTCCGGGCCCGCCTTCGCCGCGGCCCGCGACGTGGAGGAGGCCGTGGCGTGGGGCGCGACCGCGTCCGACGTGACCCTCGCGGCGGTGGCCGGCCGCGTGGTCTACGACCGCGGCCGGTTCCCCGGGGTCGCGCTGGCGGCCGAGCGCGACGGGTACGCGCGCGCGGCGGCCGCCGTGTCGCGCGCGCCGGCTCCCGGCGGTATGTTGGCGCGGTCCTGACGACGAGGAGCGGATGAAAGCCCAGCGGCACGCGGCGATCCTGCGCCTGGTGCGCGAGCACTCCATCCCGAGCCAGGAGCGGCTGCGCGCGCTGCTGACGCACGCCGGCTTCGACGTCACCCAGGCCACGCTGTCCCGCGACATCCACGAGCTCGGCCTCGTGAAGCAGCAGGACGCCGACGGCGCCCTGTTCTACGCCGCGCCGCCGGAAGAGACCGTGCCCTCGCCCACGCTCGCCGGCTTCGTGCCCTCGCTGCTGCTCCGGTCGGACGGCGTCGGGCCGCTGCTGGTGATCCGCACCCCGACCGGCGGGGCCGGCGCCCTGGCCGCCGCGCTCGACCGCGAGGCCTGGCCGGAGGTGCTCGGGACCCTGGCCGGCGACGACACCGTCCTGATCGTGACCCGCAGTCCCGCGGCGCGGCGCAAGCTGGCGCGCCGGCTCGCCGACTACACCGCGCCGAGGCATTGAACCCCCCGCCACGCGCCTGTATGTTTATGCGTTGCTTTGCATAAACAGCCGTTTCCTCAGCGAAGGGTCGCGGTCATGGCACAGCGCGTGGTGCTGGCGTACTCCGGCGGGCTCGACACGTCGGCCATCGTTCCCTGGTTGCGCGAGCGGTACGGCGCGACCGTCCTGTGCGTCGCCGTGGACGTCGGGCAGGGCACGGGCGAGCTGAAGGGGATCGAGGAGAAGGCGCGCCGCTCGGGCGCCGAGTCGTGCGTCGTCGAGGACGTGCGCGACCGGTTCGTCCGCGAGTTCATCTGGCCCACGCTGAAGGCGGGCGCGATCTACGCCCGGACCTACCTGCTGGGGACGTCGATGGCCCGGCCGCTCATCGCCGAGCGCCAGGTGGCGCACGCGCGGCGGGTCGGGGGCACGGCCCTCGCCCACGGCTGCACCGGCAAGGGCAACGACCAGGTGCGCTTCGAGCTGACCTACGCCGCGTTCGCGCCGGACCTCCCGGTCATCGCGCCGTGGCGGGAGTGGGAGTTCCGCGGCCGCGAAGACCTGCTGGCCTACCTGAAGACGAAGGGCGTCCCCACCACGGCGAGCGCCGAGAAGCCGTTCAGCCGCGACCGCAACCTGTGGCACATCTCGCACGAGGGCGGCGTCCTCGAGGACCCGTGGACCGAGCCGCCGGCCGACATGTACGTGCTCACCCGCTCGCCCCAGGACGCGCCGGACATCCCGGCCGTGGTCACGGTCGGTTTCGAGGCCGGCGAGCCGGTGTCGCTGGACGGGGAGGCGATGGCCCCGGTGGCCCTGCTGGAGACGCTGAACGCCCTCGCGGCGGAGCACGGCGTGGGGCGCGCCGACGTGGTGGAGGACCGGCTGGTCGGCATGAAATCGCGCGGCGTGTACGAGACGCCGGGCGGGACGGTGCTGTTCCAGGCGCACCGCGAGCTGGAGCAGCTGGTCCTGGACCGGCGCAGCCTGGCGCTGGCCGACGACCTCGGGCGGCGCTATGCTGATCTGGTGTACGACGGCCGCTGGTGGACGCCCGAGCGCGAGGCGCTCGACGCCCTGGTCGGCTCGCTGCAGCGCTACGTCACGGGGAGCGTGCGCATGAAGCTGTACAAGGGCGGCCTGCAGGTGGTCGGCCGCTCCTCGCCCCTGTCGCTGTACCACGAGGGCCTCGCGACCTTCGGCGCCGACGACGTGTACCGTCAGAGCGACGCCGAGGGCTTCATCCGGCTGTACGGGCTCGCCGTGCGGACCGCGGCCGAGCGGGGCCGGCGGCTCGGCGCCCGGCACGCGGAGGCCGCCGACTGAGCCCGAGGCCCGTTCGCGCGCTCGTCGTCGGCGCGTCGGGCTTCCTGGGCTCGCGCCTCCTCGCGCTCGCCCCCCGCGACGTGGACCTGGCCGGCACCGGCGGGCGCCGCCCGGTCCGGCCCGGCAACTGGCGGGAGCTGCACGTCGATCTCACCGCGCCGTCGGCCGTGCGCACGCTGGTCGAGCAGGAGCGGCCGTCGGTGGTCTTCTTCTGCGCCTACGACAAGTCCAACAGTGCCGTCACCGTGGACGCCGCGGTCGGCGCGGCGCGGGCGGCGCTCGCCGCCGGCGCGCGGTTCGTGCTGTTCTCGACCGACATGGTGTTCGACGGCCGGAGCGGCGGCTACAGCGAGCAGAGCGTCGTTGCGCCGATCGAGACCTACGGCGCGATGAAGGCCGAGGCGGAGGCGCTGGTGCGCGCCGAGCACCCCAACGCCCTGGTGGTGCGGACCTCGCTCCTGGTCGGCGAGAGCGGGATCATGCTGCGGCCCGCCTACGAGTGCGAGAGCCTGGTGCGCGGCCGGCGCGTGGAGCTGTACCGCGACGAGTGGCGCAGCGCGACCTTCGTCGACGACGTGGCGCGGGCCGCCTGGGAGCTCGCGACCCTCGAGGTCACGGGCGTCTACCACGTCGCGGGGCCCGAGCGGCTGTCGCGGGTCGAGATCGGCCGCCTCGTCTGCGCCCTGTACCGCTTCGATCCCGCGCTGATCGTGGAGACCGACCGCCCGTCGTCGCGTCCGCGGGACACGTCGCTCGACTCCCGCCGCGCGGCGGCGCTGCTGGGCTGGGCGCCGCGCCCCCTGTCGGAGCTGGTCCACGTCCCGGTCGCCGCGCGTGCCTGAGCCGTCGCACGTCATGTGGGGCGGCCGGTTCGCGGAGCCGATGGATCCGCGCCTCGACCGCCTCAACCGCAGCCTCCCGGTGGACCGCCGCCTGTGGCGCGAGGACCTGGCCACCAACCGGGCGTGGGTGTGCGCGCTGGAGCGCTGCCGGGTGCTCGCCGCGGCGGAGCGCGAGACCCTGCTGGCCGGCCTCGCGCGGGTCGAGGCCGCGCTCGCGGCGGGCGCCGCGGATGCGGCGGGCGACGAGGACATCCACTCCCTGATCGAGCGGCTGCTCGGCGAGACCGTGGGTCCGGTGGCGGGCAAGCTCCACACCGGCCGGTCCCGCAACGACCAGATGGCCACCGACCTGAGGCTGTGGACGGTGGCCGCCCTGGCCAGGCTCGACGCGGCCCTCGCGTCGCTGGCGCGCGCGCTGATCGCCCAGGCGGAGCGCGGGATGGACGCGCTGATGCCCGCCTACACCCACACCCAGCGGGCGCAGCCGGTCCGGATGGCGCACTGGGCGCTCGCCCACGTGTGGCCGCTGGCCCGCGACCGCGGCCGGATCGGCGAGGCGCGCCGGCGCGCGGCCGTGCTGCCCCTGGGCTCGGGGGCCGTCGCCGGCTCCGGCTTCGCCGTGGACCGGCAGCGGCTCGCCGCCGACCTCGGCTTCGCGGAGGTGAGCGCCAACTCCATGGACGCGGTGGGCGACCGCGACTTCGCCGTCGAGGCGGTGTTCGCCGCGACGCTGGCCGGCACGCACCTCTCGCGGCTCGCCGAGGACCTGGTGCTCTTCTCGTCGGCCGAGTTCGGCTTCGTGAAGCTCGGCGAGGCGTTCACGACGGGCAGCAGCCTGATGCCGCAGAAGCGCAACCCCGACGCGCTGGAGCTGGTGCGCGGCGCCGCGGGCCAGCTGCTGGGGCGGCTGGTGGGCCTGGTGGCCACGCTCAAGGCGATGCCGACCGGCTACCAGAAGGACCTGCAGGAGAACAACGCGGCGCTGTTCGAGGCGCTGGACCTGGCCGAGCAGGCGGCCGCGCTGCTCGCGGGCGTGGTGGAGACGATGACGCCGGATCCCGCCCGCATGGCGGCGGCGCTCGAGCCGGCGGTGCTCGCGACCGACCTGGCCGACCTGCTGGTGCAGGGCGGCATGGCCTTCCGCGAGGCGCACGGCGTGGTGGGGGCGCTGGTGCGGCGGGCCGAAGAGCTGCACGTCGCGCTCGACCGGGTGGGGGCCGAGGAGGCCGCGCGGCTCTCGCCGGCCCTGCCCGCGGCGCTCGCGGCGCTGGGCGGACCCGAGGCGGCGGTGGAGCGGCGCCGGCTCCCGGGCGGCACCGCGCGGGACGCCGTCGCCGCCCAGCTCGCGGCCGCCCGGGCGGCCGTCGCGTCGTGACGGACGCGTCACCCGGCGGCGGCCGCGCTTGCCGCCGGACCGGTGGCGCGCTAGGTTGAAACTCGGGTGCCGGGTAGGGCACCCTTGGGACGTGGTGGTGAAGACATCCGTAGCACCCGCAGCATCCCGTCCCGTTCGCCCCGAGCGAGACGGGATTTGTTGTGTGTGGGTGTGCGGCTGAGCCTCGGAGGGTGTTCCGGGTGCGATGCCTCGCGTTGAATGCGTCGTTCGAACCGCTCACCATGGTACCGGTGCGGCGGGCGCTGCGGCTCGTGATCGACGGCAAGGCCGAGATCGTCGAGTCCGACGCCGGCCGCCTCGCGCGCTCGGCGCACCTCTCCATCCCGCGGCCCGCCGTCATCCGGCTGGTCAAGTTCGTCCACGTGCCGCGGCGCTTCCGCCGCCAGGTGACCAACACCTTCCTGTTCGCCCGCGACGGCTACCGGTGCCAGTTCTGCGCGCGCTCCGCGGCGCAGCTCCGGCCGCGCGAGTGCCTCACGCGCGACCACCTGGTCCCGCTCTCGCGCGGCGGCACCAACGCCTGGACCAACGTCGTGACGGCGTGCTCGAGCTGCAACGCCCGCAAGGGCAGCCACCTGCCCGAGGAGCTGGGCATGCACCCGCTCCGGCCGCCGGTCGAGCCGCACTTCGTCCACCTCGCGTGGGCGGTGCGCCGGCTCACGCCGACCCAGGCCAAGTACATCCGCCTCTTCTACGGGGCCGAGGTCCTCGCCGAGCTGTCCGGCCTGTAGGGCTCCCGCTTCCCGCTGCGCATCCCGGAAAACGAAGGTGCCCGACTCGGAAGTCGGGCACCACACGGCCGGCCGCGGTCAATGGCTGACTTAGCCCTTACGTGTGGCGCCCGATGCTTCCGACGGTGGGGTGACAACGGTGCTCGGGCCCTTCTCAGGCTGGATCGAAAGGGACGGGGCCGGGAATGCGAGCACCGGGCAGGCACATCCAGCGATCACGCGCTCGAACGCGTGACCGGAGATCTCGGGACCGGCGACGAGCAGCGACGCGCCCGACGGCACGGCCTGGTCGGGGCCGAGCGTCGCGACGCGCAGCGGGACGGGGATCAGCGCGCGCGCCCGGGCCTCGAGCGCGGCGCCGTCGCGGCCGCCGGTGATCAGGGTCGGCTGGTCGAACATCCGCGGCGCCGACGGGTCGAACGGCCCCGGCAGCACCAGCAGCGGCACGTGGGACTCCTCCAGCAGCAGCCGCAGCGTCGCGCCGATGGTGCGCTCGCGCGTCTCCAGCGAGCAGCGCACGCCTACCACGAGCACCTGGCTCGTCCGCAGCTCGGCGAGCGACGTGAGCCAGCGCACCCGGTCGCCGCGCTTGAGGGCGATCTCCGCCTCCACCTCGCGCGCCGACAGCTGCACCGCCAGCCGGTCGAGCCGGGGCCGAAGGGCGTCGAGCTCCTTCACGCAGTCCGCGCCGACCGCCTCGATGGCGTGGAACAGCGTCGCCCGGCGCACGCCCGCGCTCACGAGGTCGGGCAGCCACCCGGCCACACGATCCGCGAAGGGCGCCGCATCCACGGCGATGAGAAGGGACTCGATCACGCCCATGCACCGTTGCGCATCGCGTACCACGGGAGCCAATCGGTGCCGGTTTCGTAACTCGTTGCCGGGCTGGCTGTTACGACGAGGCCCCGGCGCGCTGGCGCCGGGGCCTCGGGAAGTCATGAGACAACTTTACCGCGTGGAACGGGCGGGGGCGTATCTAGCCCGTCTCAACCCGGCTGGCCTCGGGCTCGTCGCCCAGGTCGTCCGGCTCGCCTTCCTCCGGCTCGCCGCGGTAGCGCTTGAGCTTGCGGTACAGCGTGCGCCGGTCGATGCCGAGGACTTCGGCCGCCCGGCCCTGGTGCCCGCTCACCTCCTCGAGCACGGCGAGGATGTACTCGCGCTCGAGGTGGTCGAGGTTCCACCGCTCGGTGCGTGCCGTCTTCAGCACGTCGTGCTCGCGGCGCCGGTACAGCCCCTCGGCCGGGTCGAAGGGGATGGTCTTCGCGCCGGCGTGCATGATCACGGACCGCTCGATGAAGTTCTCGAGCTCCCGGACGTTGCCGGGCCACTCGTACTCCATCAGCCGCTGCATCGTGGTGGGCGGGATGGTGGGCGGCGTCACCGCGTGCTCGGAGGCGGCGCGGCGCAGGAAGTACGCCGCCAGGAGCGGGATGTCGTCCCGCCGCTCGGCGAGGGACGGCACGCGGATGGGGAACACGCTCAGCCGGTAGAACAGGTCCTCGCGGAACCGGCCCCCGCGCACTTCCTCGCCGAGGTCGAGGTTGGTCGCGGCGATGAGCCGGATGTCGATCGGCACCGGCTCGCGGCCGCCGACCCGCATGATGCTGCGCTCCTGCAGCGCGCGGAGCAGCTTGACCTGGATGTTGGCGGAGACGGTGCCGATCTCGTCGAGGAACAGCGTCCCGCCGCTCGACTCCTCCATCAGGCCGCGCTTGTTCGCGATCGCGCCCGTGAAGGCGCCCTTCACGTGCCCGAACAGCTCGGACTCGAGCAGCGTCTCGGGGATGGCGGAGCAGTTCACGGCGACGAAGGAGCGCTCGGCCCGGCCGCTCAAGGCGTGGATCGAGCGCGCCACCAGCTCCTTGCCGGTGCCCGTGTCCCCGGTGATGAGCACCGTGGCGCGGCTGGGGGCGACCCGGGCAATCAGGTCGCGCACCCGCTCGATGGCCGGACTGCGCCCGACCATCTCGACGCCCGGGGCGTCCTCCTTGGCGTTGCGCCGGAGCCGGGCCACCTCCCGCCGCAGCTCGGTCTCCTCGTGGGCGCGCCGCAGCGTGAGCAGCAGCTCCTCGGTGCGGAACGGCTTGCTCACGTAGTCGAAGGCGCCCCGCTTCATCGCCTCGACCGCGGTGTCCACGGAGCCGAAGGCGGTCATGACGATGAACGGCGTGTCGGTCTGCAGCGTCGGGCCGACCGAGAGCACGTCCATGCCCTGCACGCCCGGCAGGTTCAGGTCGAGCAGCACGGCGTCGAACAGCTGCTTGTCCAGCTCGGCGAGCGCGGCCTCTCCTGTGGGCGCGCCTACCACGTCGTAGCCCGCCTCCCCGATGATCTTGGTCAGGAGGCCGAGCACCACGGCGTCGTCCTCGACCACGAGGACGCGCCGCCGCTGGGCGGGCTGCTCGACGACTTCGGGCTCAGTCATGCGCCACCGCTGCAGGAATCCGGATGGTGAAGGTCGCCCCTTTGCCGACCTGCGAGGCCACGTCGATCGTCCCCCGGTGCGCCTTGACGATCTGCGCCGCCAGCGCCAGTCCCAGGCCCGTGCCGCCGGAGCGCGAGAAGAAGGGCGTGAAGATGTGCGGCAGGTCCGCCTCTGCAATCCCCGGGCCGTTGTCCGCCACGACGATCTCGACGGTGTCCGCACCGGCCGCACCGGTCGAGACGCGGAGCGTGCCCCCCGAATCGGCCATCGCGCGTTGGGAATTGAGGAACAGGTTGATCAGCACCTGCTGGAGCTGGGCCTCGTCCGCGTGGATGGCGCGGAGGTCCCGCGTCAGGTCGAGCTCGAGGCGGATGCGGCTGCGGCTCAGCTGCGGCTGCACCAGGCTCGTGGCCTGCTCCACCACCTCGTTCACGCTGGTGGGCGTGAACACCAGGCCCGCCGGCTTGGCCAGGTTCACCAGCCGGCGCGCCAGCTTGGCGATCCGGTCGGTCTGCGACAGCAGCACCTGCATCTCCTCGCCGCCGCCGCAGAAGTTGCAGCGCGACTGGAGCATGTGGTCCACCGCGACCGAGATGGCCGTCAGCGGCGCGCCGATCTCGTGCGCGACGCCCGCCGCCACCTGGCCCGCGGTGGCCAGCCGCTCGGCCGTCAGCAGCTGCCGCTCGATGCGCTTGCGATCGGAGATGTCGCGCAGGATCGCCGAGTAGCCGATCAGGTTGCCGGCGTCGTCGTAGACGGCCGTGCGGGTGATGCTCACGTCGATGATGCGCCCGTCCTTGGTCTTGCGGCGCGTCTCGTAGTCGCGCAGCGAGCCGTGGGCGATCGTGGTGCGGCGCATCCAGTCGATCTCGCCCCGCGCCAGCTCCTCCTCCGGCAGCAGGATCGCGAACGGCTGGCCCGCCAGCTCCTGCGCCGTCCAGCCGAACATCTTCTCGGCTCCCCGGTTGGAGGACAGGATCAGGTCCTCCGGGCTGACGCAGATGATGGCGTCGGCAGCCATGTCCACGATGGCGGCGATGAGGGCTGGGTCCGGCTGGGTCGCGGTGTGAGTCATCCTGTCCCGAAAGCTGGTCAAGTTGCGTCAGTCTCGCAATAATGGCGCCCATTGGGCTCCCGTTTCGAGCCGGCCACCCCCTCGCGAGCGAGGCCAAGCCTCGGGTAGTATGGGCCGATGAGCCCGGCGGCATCCGAGTTCGGCTCGGAACCAGATCAAGAAACCGAAAATGGTCATTTCCAGAATCGGCATAGAAATTGCCCCTCTCGAACGACCGTTCCAGTCGCGTTCCATGGCTGGGCGTCGTCCTACGCCGGCTGACCGGCCGGCCGCAGGGGGTCCTGCGTGACCTCGACGGGACGGTGCCGGCCGGAAGTCGAACCGCGGGATTTGCGGAGGATGCACATGACGGGCAAGGTTCTGGTGGTTTCGATGGTGCTGGGCCTGGTGGCGGCCGGCTCGCTCGCGGCGCAGCAGCCCGCCGACGGCGCGGCGACGTACGCGCGGACGTGCGCGTCGTGTCACGGGCCGCAGGGGGCGCCGAGCGCCGCGATGGTGCACGCGATGGCAGGGCTGCCGGATTTCACCGCCGCCTCGATGGCGTCGGTCACCGACAGCGTGCTGCGCGACGTCATCACCAACGGGAAGGGCCGGATGATGGCGGCGTACAAGGGCCGGCTGACGCCGGAGCAGATCACGGCCGTCCTGGCCTACATCCGCACGCTCGCCAAGCACTAGCGGCCGCGTCCGCGGCCGGGTCGGAGGAACCATGACCGTGGAACGCCTGGCGTTCGCGCTGGCCGCGGTGTGCGCCGTGGCCGGCGCCGGCGCGGCCGGCGCCCAGCAGCCGCGGGGCGCGGGCGCATCGCGCGCGGCGGCGAGTCAATGCGTCGCGTGTCACGGCAGCCTCGCCGACACGACGGGGGCGGGGCACGGGTTCGCCGCGTGGCGGAAGTCGCCGCACGCCGCGGCGGGCGTGGGCTGCGAGGCCTGTCACGGCGGCGATCCGGCGGCGCGCGACCGGCAGGCGGCGCACCGCGGCGTGGCGGTCTCGACCGACCCGGACAGTCGCGTCTACTTCATCCGCGTGCCCGACACCTGCGGGCGGTGCCACGCCTCCGAGGTGGGCTACTTCCGCACCAGCATCCACTACGCGCGGCTGCGGGCCGACGGCCGCGGCCCCAACTGCGTGACCTGCCACGGGGCCATGGCGACGTCCGTGCTCACGCCCGAGCGGCTGCTCGAGACCTGCTCCGCGTGCCACACGGCCGGCGGCGTGGCGCCGCCGGACAAGGCACGGGAGGCGGCGCAGGTGCTGGCGCTGGTGCGGGTGGAGAACCTCCTGTTCGACGTCGTGTCGGCGGACGCGGCCGCGCAGCGCACGGCCCGCGGCGCCGCCCGGGCGCGGGTCATGCTCGACGACGCGGAGCGCCACCTGACGGCGGCGGCCGAGATCTGGCACAGCTTCCGCCTCGACTCGGCGTCCGCGCGGCTGGGCGACGCGCGCGAGAACCTGGTGGCGGCCTGGATGGCCCTCGGCCACGCGGCGCCGCTGGAGGCGCGGCTGGGCCGGACGGGCGGCGGCCGATGAAGAACGCGGACCGCGTTCCCGCGCTGGCCCTGGCCGGCGGGGCCGTGCTGGCGGTGCTGCTGGCCTTCACGCTGCACCTGCCGCAGCGCTTGGTGTCCGCCGCGGGCACGAGCTCGGTGCACCGGCTGGACGGGCGGGTCACGTCCGGGGAGTACCGGTTCCGCTGGACCGACGACGCGAGCAAGCTGGTGTTCCAGTGGAGCATCGTGGGGGACCGGCTGATCGGCGCGGTCACCTCGCCGGACACCGGCTGGGTCGCGGTCGGCTTCGGGGGCGAGGGGCCGCTGATGTACGGCGCGGACATCGTGATCGGCTACGTGGACGCGCACGGGGCGCACGTCGAGGACCACTACGCGAACACGCCCACCAGCCACGTCGCCGACACCGCGCTGGGCGGGCACGACGACATCCTGGGCAGCGCGGGCCTCAGGACCGCCGCGGGCACGACGATCGAGTTCGAGCGGCCGCTGGCGGCGCACGACAGCACCGACCGCCCGATCGTGGCGGGCCAGATGCACGTGATCATGGCGTCGTCCGAGTCGCCGGACCTGATGGCGTACCACGTCGAGGGCCACAAGGCGGTGGCGCTGCTGGACATGTTCAACGGTCCGCCGGCGGCCGCCGGCGCCGGCGCGCTGCTGCCGGACCATCTCACGGACGTGCAGATCATGATCGCGGCGTGGATGGCGATCCTGCTGATCATCGGCCTGCACGGCGTGGCCTCGAGCTGGGCGGAAGGGCGGACCGCGGAGCCCGCGGCCCACGAGGACGAGCGCACCGCCGTCGCGGTGGCGCTGACGGTGGTGATGATGGTGCTCGAGCTCGCGGCGCTGGGCTCGTTCGCGGTGGGGGTGGTGCTCGCCTGGCCGGTGTGGGTGCTCGGGCTGGCGCTGGCGGTGGGCATGCTCGCGCTGGCCGGGGTCGTGGTGCTCTACAGCCGGGCGTTCGTGCGCTGGGAGACGACGCGCGCCGAGCGCGACGACGGGATCCCGTGGTGACGACGGCGCCGCGGCCGCGCGGAGCGCCGCGGCAGGGCGGGTGGAGGGAGACGCGTGGATCGTAGACGGTTCGCCGAGAGGTCGCTGAAGACCGCCATCGTGGCGGCGATCGCCTCCGTGATTCCGGGCGTCCTGACGCTGCGGGGGCGCTCGCGCTCGGCGGCGACCAAGGGCGTCGAGGCCGGCGACCGGCTGGTGTTCGCGCTCGGGCAGAACGCCGGCCAGGCGATCACCGAGGGCAGCTTCACGCAGAACGAGGCCGTCCTCGCCTATCCCGAGGGCAAGTCCGACAACCACGAGAACCTGGTGCTGGTGTGCAAGCTCGATCCGGCGGCGCTCAAGCCGCCGGTGGACCTCGCGGGCACGGCGCACGGCGTCGTCGCCTACAGCGCCATCTGCACCCATCTCGGCTGCACGGTGCGCTTCTCCGAGGAGCCGATGGACCAGGCGCCGTTCCCCCACATCCACTGCCCGTGCCACGGCGCCATGTTCGACCCGCAGCGCGGCGGGGTCGTGCTCGGCGGCCCGCCGCCGCGCCCGCTGCCGCAGCTGCCCATCAAGCTGAACGACAAGGGGGAGGTGCTGGTGGCCGGCGCCTTCTCCGCGCCGGTCGGCGTGAAGGCCTAGGGGGCACGGCGCCGTGACGATTCCCCGCTGGTTCGAGGAGCGCCTCGCGCTCGAGCGCTTCCGGGCGAAGTACCTCGGCAAGCCGTTCCCGGTCCACTCGACCTTCTTTTTCGGCGAGATCGCGCTGTTCTGCTTCGTGGTGCTGGTGGGCACCGGCCTGTACCTCGCCCTGTTCTACGAGCCGTCGGCGGCGGCGGTGGCGGCCGAGGGCGGCCGGCTGCCGGCCGCGTACGCGAGCACGCTGGCGATCGACGCCCACCCGTTCGGCGCCCTGATGCGCCGGATCCACCACTGGGCGGCGCACCTGATGATCGCCTCGGTGGTGCTGCACCTGCTGCGGGTCTACTTCACGGCGTCGTACAAGCGGCCGCGGGAGGCGAACTGGGTGCTGGGGCTCGGCCTCCTGGGCATGACCATCGCGGCGTCGTTCGCCGGCTATCTCCTGCCCTACGACCAGTTCTCCGTCACCGCCACCGCGATCGGCTACGGCATCGCGCGCTCGGTGCCGTGGATCGGGCCGACGCTCGCCGATTACGTGTTCGCCGGCCAGTTCCCGTCGCCGGAGACGGTGCCGCGGTTCTTCGCCTACCACGTGGTGCTGGCGCCGCTCGCGCTCAGCGCGCTGATCGCGCTGCACCTCGTGATCGTGCTGAAGCAGAAGCACACCGAGTTCGGCGTGGCGGCGCGCGCCGATGCCGCCGAGGGCAAGTGGATCCGCGGCATCCCGCTGTGGCCGGAGCAGACGGCGCTGATGGGCGTGCTGTTCCTGGTCATCGTCGCGGTCGCCGCGGCGCTGGCGGCCTTCCTGCCGGTGCACCCGTCCGCCTACTTCGGACCGCCGCAGCCGGCGACGCCCGACGTGAAGCCCGACTGGTACCTGCTGTGGGTCTACGGCGCGCTGCGGCTGATCCCGGGCACGCTCAGCGTGCGCGTGCTGGGCGCGACCATCGGGCCCGAGGCGATCGGCGCGATGCTGGTGCCGGGGATCCTCAGCCTGCTCGTGGTCCTGGTGCCGTGGCTCGACCGCACGCCGTCGACGCTCTACTACGCCGAGGCGCCGACGGCCGGCCCGCGGCGGCTGGCCCTCGGGCTGGCGGTGCTGGTGCTGTTCCTCGCGCTCTCGCTCGCCGGGTTCGGCACCGAGCTCGGCCTCAGCGTGCCGGTGCTGTGGATCGTCACCGTGGTGGCGCCGGTGGCGACGGCGGTGGGCGCCGCGGCGTATGCGCGGCGACGGGCGGAGAGGGTGGGAGTGAGCAGGACGCCGTAGAGCGGTCAGTTGCCAGACGGCAAGTTGTCAGTGGTTACCAGACGCAAGACGTAAGGGGCCAGCCCAGTCGTCAGTACTGACAACTGGACTGGCCCCTCGGATCTTCCGTCTTGCAACCGCTGGCAACTTGCCGTCTGGCAACTGTCCGGTCCACCGACCGACTGATCACTGCGTCGGAATGCCTGTCGTGTGACAGATCAGGCACATCGCCCGGTTCTTCCCGGCGACGGACGGGTTGAAGCCCGCGCCGTGCGGGTTGATGTGCTGGCCGGTGGTGGCCGAGTGGCAGCGGAGGCAGAAGTCCTGCGCGTGGCAGCTGGCGCAGGTCTCGATCGCGCGACGCGCGACGCCGCCGTGCCCGAACAGCCAGCCGGGCTGCCTGTCGTGGTAATTCGCCGACGCGGGGGCCGTGGCGTTGGAACGCCCGAGCACCTGGTGGCAGTCGTGGCAGAACACCTGCACCTGGTGGCACGCCGCGCATTCGGCCTCGGCGGCGTACGCCTGCATGGCGTGGCGCTGCACGAAGTTCGGGCCGTGGAAGCCCGGCGCCTTCGCGGCCGCGTGACAGGTGGTGCAGTACGACGGCCGGTGGCAGGTGGCGCAGCTCGCCGTGCCGCCGGCCGCCATCTCGCGGTGATGCAGGCGCTGGTCGGGCAGGTGGTCGGCCGGCCGCAGGCCCGCGAGATCGACGCCGAAGGCGCCGCCGGGGGCGCGCCGGGGCAGGGTCGCGATCGCGGGCACGCGCTCCTGGATCCGGTGGCAGCCCAGGCACGACTCCTGGGCGTGACAGTTCGCGCACTCGCCGGCGCCGGCGCGCGCGAGCACGCCGTGGCGACGCGTCCAGTCGGAGGCGGCGTGCGAGGCCGGGCGCGGATAGCCGGCGGTGCGGCCGCGCACCAGCGCGGCCACGCGGTCGTCGGCCGGCAGGTCGCGGATGGCCTGGACGGCGCGCGCATTCACGTGGCACGACGCGCAGAACTGCTGCGCGTGGCACAC
Organism: Gemmatimonadales bacterium; assembly: GCA_035623755.1. GTDB lineage: Bacteria > Gemmatimonadota > Gemmatimonadetes > Gemmatimonadales > JACORV01 > Fen-1245. The sequence continues at coordinate 23,953 of DASPSV010000012.1, read as the reverse complement.
CGCGCAGGTCGTGCCCGTCGCCGCGCCGCGGTGCCCCAGCACCCAGGTCGAGTCGTGCGAGGGCGGCTTCGGGAACCCGCGGATCGCCTCCGCGTCGAGGGCGGCGGCGTCGTGCAGGGTGGTGTGGCACGGCTCGCACGCCTGCTGGGCCAGGTGGCTCGGCGCGCCCTGGCCGTGGCACGAGACGCAACGCTCCGGGTTGGCGCGGCCGACGTCCATGAACGGCTGCGAGTCTGCGGCGGCATGGCACTTCTGGCAGTTGGGACCGCCGCTGTCCATCGCCTCGAACATGGCCACGTGGGGCACGTGCTCGAACGTCAGGTTGGTGGCCCGCGGCGGCGGCGGCGTCCAGCTGACGGTGCGGGCCAGGTCCCCGTTGTGGCAGCCGGCGCACAGCTCCGGCGACGGCCAGACCTCGGCGGTGTCGCCCGTCGCGATCCCGGCGTGGCAGGCCGCGCAGGTGGTGAACAGCCTGGCGTGCCGCGCGTGCGGGAACGTGTCGGCGGCCGCGCGGGCGCCGGCGGCGGGACGCGGTCGCACGGTGCGCGGGGCCCACGCGCCGGCCAGGAGCGCCGAGAGCGCGAGCAGGGCGGAGGCGGCGCGGGCGATCATCGGTAGCTCCCGACGCGATCGGCGTCCGCGCCGACCGTCCAGTCGAAGGTGACCGAGGCGCGGGTCTGGTTCCAGTCCACGCCGGTGGCGCCGGTCTGGCGCCGCTGGAAGTAGCGCGTCACGTCGACCTTGAGCGCCACGCGGCGGTCGAGCGCCGTCCCGAAGTCCGCGCCGAGGCCGTAGACGGTGCCGCCCGAGACGCGGAACAGATCGGTCTGCTGGAACGCGCTGGTCGAGACGCCCGCGCGCCAGCCGCCGCCCGGCGACCAGGCGGCGTGGAGGTCGCCCGCGCTCTGGTCGCCGCCGAAGCCCAGCTCGAGGTGGTAGTCGCCGTCGAAGGTCCAGGCGCCCTGCCGCACCTGCACGCCCGCCGTCGCCTCCTTCTGGTCGTTGCCGACGTCGACGAGGAACGGGGAGCCGATGCTCAGCGGCTGCCAGCGCCGGTAGGTGAAGGCGCCGGTGAGCGACACGTCGCGCGCGGCGGCCAGGATGAGTGTCGCCGAGTACCCGTCGTGGGACTCCGGCGAGAACACGCCCCAGATGGTCGAGAGGTCGAGCGTCGGCCGGTACCGGAACGCCTCGAGCACGACCGAGGCGCCGCCCAGCAGCACCGTCGCGCTGACGCGCGCCTTGCCCCACTGCTGCCGCGCCACGTCGGCGTCGGCCGACGCGGCGAGCACCAGGTGCGAGCCCAGGCCCAGGCGGCCGTCGAAGGCGGCCCGCTCCGACACCAGGCCGCTCTGGTTGGCCAGCAGCTCGCGCTGGTAGATCGCCGAGAAGCTCGACCGCGCCGACGGCGCCGCCCACAGCGAGGCGCCGAGCAGGACGGTGCCCTGGTCGGGCTGGAGCGGGTCGAGCGAGGTGATGGCCGAGGCGTTCGGGGCGTCGAGCGAGGCGCGCGCCAGCCCGCGGCCGCCGTAGCCCTCGATCCGCACCGCCGCCAGCGGCCGCCAGCTCGCGGTCAGCCCGTCGAAGGCGTACCACCCGAGCCCGGACGCGCGCTGCTGGCGGCCGGCGCGCAACAGGTAGTGGGTGCGCTCGAGCTCGAGGTAGGCGTACAGGGTCTGGAAGTGCTCGTCGGACTCCGGCCACACCAGCCCGGAGCCGAGCGCGGCGCGGCCCCGCACCAGCGCATACGCGCGCAGGCCGTCGATCCCCAGGCCCCAGGCGGACAGCTCGACGTCCTGGGTGAACGGCGCGGCGTAGGTGGCCGGCAGCGCCACGAAGGCCCCGGTGTCGAAGTTGGCCGTGGGGTCGAACTGGATCGGCCGCAGCTGCACGAACTGGGACGTGGTCGTGCCGTGCACCAGGAACTGCTGGGCGCGGAGCGCGGGCGCGCGCGCGGCGGCGAGGCCGAGCAGCGCGGCGGCGACGGGAGGGAACCGGTGGCGCATCGTCAGCTCCGGGCCATGACCTTGTGGCACTGCTCGCACGGCTTGCCGGGCACGTGCCGGGCCTGCGTGGTGTGGCAGGCGAGGCACAGCTCGCGGGTGGCCGGCAGGTTGGCGGCGCGCGCGCCGTGGCAGGCGGCGCTCGCGCAGTTCGGGTGGTCCGCCGCCTTGTGGCCGGCCAGGGCGTTGGCGCCGGCGTGACACGCGACGCAGTTCGCCGCGGCGCGGTGGTGCGGGGCGTGGCACGACGCGCAGTCCGCGCCGTCCGGCGCGCGGGAGACGGGGTTGGTGTGGCACTGCACGCAGGGCACGGTGGCGTGGCGCTGGTGCTCGAACGGGAGCCGCCGCGTCACGGTTTCGTGCCCGGCCGCGATCGGGAACGTGCGCAGCGGCTGCAGCACGGCCCGGCCGAGCGCGGCCACGTCGTGGCAGGCGGCGCACTGCGTGCGCTCGGGCGCGGAGTGGTGGCAGCGCTGGCAGTCCGCCGCGGAGCGCACCAGCAGCTCGCCGTGGCGCAGCCGGCTCGAGTGGCAGTCCGCACAGGACTGGCCGCGGTGGTCGCCGTGGGAGAAGCGCGGCATCGCGCCCGCGCCCGCGGCCGGCGCCGGCCGCGTCGGCCCCTGGAGCGGCTCCTGCGGCAGCCACGTCGGCCCCGCGGCGGCGAAATCCGCGACGGCCGTGGGCGCCTCCAGCCGGGTCCGTGGACCGAGCGTCACGCGGCGGCCCCGGGACGGCGTCTCGCGCGGGATGTTGGCGTGGCAGCGCGTGCAGTTCTGGCCCTCCACCCGCCAGCTGTGAGGCTGGTGGCAGGTGGTGCAGCGGTCGGGGTGCGGCACGCCGACGTGGAAGCTGACGCGCTGCCAGCCGGCGTGGCACCCGGCCGTGGTGCAGCTGACGTCCTGCGGCTTGGTCTGGGTGTGCGGGTTGTGGCAGTCCCCGCACACGCCGTTGTGCGGATCCCGGCCGATGTCCATCCGCGCCATCTTCTGCTGCATCGCGTGGCACGACAGGCACTGGGCGGCCGCGGGCGTGAGCGGCTTGCCCAGGGAGTCGACCGCGAAGGTGCGCGCCTGGGCGAGGAAGTTGTGGCAGGTGGTGCAGTGCAGCTCGGTGAGCTGCCCCATCCGGCCGAGGTGGATGGTGTTGTGGTCGTGGCACCCCGCCTGGCCGCAGGTGCGATCCACGGGCGCGAACTCGTGCAGCGACACCCCGTGGCACTCCACGCACCGCATGCCCGCGAGCCGCGGGTTCTTGGACTCGAGGTGGATCCGGTGGCCCGCCGTCGCCGCGATGATCTTCCACTTGGTGGAGTCCCCGGAGATGTGGCACCGGGCGCACACCTCGTTCGGCACGCGGGCGTGGCGGCCGATGGCCGTGGGGCGCTCCACCGCCGTCATCCACAGCTGGTGCAGCTGCTCGGGGATGCGTCCCTCGTGGCAGTTGTGGCACTGGAGCTTCGCGTGGGCGCTGCGGCTGAACCGCTGGAAGGGATCGACCATCAGGTGGCACGACGTGCAGAAGCGGTTGTCGTGCTGCATGTAGTTCCACTGCCGGTAGCCGGCCACCGATGCCGCGGCCACCACCAGCGTGACGCCGGCCACCAGGCCGATGCGCCAGGCCGGCGCCAGGCGCCGCCACTCCCTCTGGACCCACTCGTAGTATCGCGTCATGCCTGCTCGATCACCGTGCCGAAGTGCCCGGACAGCAAGCGGGTCGGCCCCCGTGAGGACCGACCCGCTGAAGCTTCGCTGGGCATCGTGCGCCGGGCAATCCGGCGCCGGTCCCTACCCGCCCGCCCCGACTAGCGCGTGGCGGCGATGCGGACACCCAACCGGGCGGCGATCGACGCGACCCGCGCCTCATCGGCGGCCGGGGCCGCCAGCCCGTACTGCGTCTTCAGCGCCTGGATCGTGGCGACCAGCAGCGACCGCAGGTACGGCGCGTTGTGCGCCCCGTGCGAGCGATCGTTGGCGATGAGCTGCACGTTGAACCGCCCGCCCTCGGCCACCGTGTACGGCAGGGTGTTGTTCACCGTGGCGCTGCGGGTCTTGAACTCCGTGGCCGCCACCTTGGTCAGCAGGCCCGTGTCCGCGGAGTCGATCTTGCCGTTCCCGTTCACGTCGGTCCAGATCAGCCCGGCGAGGAACTGCAGCTCGTTCGAGGTGGACTGGAAGACGGTGCGCGCCGCCGCCTCGGACGCGTGGCAGCCGCTGGTGGCGCACGCCGCGAAGCTGCGCACCGAGACGTCGCACGAATTGGTCGAGTCGATGCCGGCCGTGTCCACGCACGGGATCGCGTAGAAGCTGTGGCCGGTGTAGTGCCACGCCAGCTGGCCCTTCGCGTTGTTCACGTCGAGCGTCGCGACGTGGCAGGTCGCGCACAGCTGCGGGTTCGAGGACGGGTTCGAGTGGGTCGTCACGCTGGTCGAATCCCACGTGAAGCCGGCCGGCCGCCAACCCGAGGTGCCCAGGAACGTCGGGCCCTGCGGCGAGTGCGGGCCGCTGGCCGAGGTCAGGTCCGGGATGGAGCGGCGCTTGTGGCACTGGATGCACAGGTTGGTCGTGTCGGCGACCGTGATCGATGCCCGCACCTCGTGCGTGTTCGGGCTGCCGTGCGGATCGTGGCAGGTCGTGCAGCCGAGCTGCATCGCGGTCGTGGTGCCGCTCTCGACGTAGACGTTGCTCGCCCCGAACCGCATCGCCGCCGTCTTGCCCTCGTGACACTGCAGGCAGGTGCCGCTGGTGTTCGAGATCGCCGGCGCCTCGATGACGCTGTGGGCCCCGCGCGACCAATCCTCGTAGAACGGGTTGTGCGGCGGGCCGCTGTGGCACATCCCGCAGCCCACGCCCTTGGTCGTGTCCCGGGAGACGAGGTACGCGACCGGCTGCGTCTCGTCGGGCGTCGTCACGTGCGCCTGGCCGGCCCCGTGGCACGCCTCGCACTGCACGTCCTGGAAGTAGTTCTGGTTCGAGGCGGTGGCGGCGAAGAAGCCCGCGCTGTCCGCGCCGCCGAACGAGTAGGCGCTCGTCGTGTGGCACTGGTTGCAGGCGGCGCTCGCGTGGCCGCTGGCCTGCAGGTCCTTCCAGGCGTTCGAGTGGCCGGTCTGGATCCAGCTCGCCTGCTTGAGGACGTGGCAGTTGCCGCAGGTCGTGAGCTTCGTCGCCGGGTTGCTGTACCCGACGACCGCCCCGGCCAGCTTCGTCGTCCCGGTGGGCGCCGTCGTGGTGTCCTTCACGCACCCCGCCGCCACCAGGGCGAACGCCGCCCCGAGCACCACGTGTCCGAACCGAAGGGAATGTCTCATGAGCCGTTCCTCGCGCATCCGTTCCGTTTTCGTTGCACGTCCCAGGATTTCAGCGCCCGTACCCGTAGTGGCTGGGCCTAGGTAGTCATACGGACGTGGTAGCATTGGCCATGCCAGCTGTCTGAGATGGTCTAACATGTTGTGGTACAGGTATTTATGATGCTCCAAGCCAGTTGATCCTCACTAAGCATATCTCTTGTGTCCGAATTCACAAAGTCAGGATGGACAGATTGCGACAGGTTTTCAGGCGGGTCCGAGAGGGGGGCCGGCGGCCGGCTCGGCCGGCCTCCGGGGACCCGCGCACGCGAAGGGATTCGTCGGCGGCGGGCGGGGTACCAAGTGCCGGGCATGCAGGGCTACCGTTCAGACCACTTCACTTCCACGGAGACGGCGCAATGAAGACGACGGCGTGGCTGGTCGTTCTCGCCGCGGCAGCGGCACCGCTGGCGGCGCAGCAGCACCCGGCGCCCCCGCCGCACGGCATGGGCATGGGCGGGATGTCGCACGACGACATGATGCCGGGCATGGACTCGATGATGGCGCCGATGATGCGCGCGATGGCGTACGCCCCGCAGCACCTGCTGAGAGAGAAGACCACCCTCCACCTGACGACCGATCAGATCACCCTGCTCACCAACCTGGCCGATTCCGCCAAGGCGGCGCACGACGCGGCCGCCGGCCAGGCCAAGATGCACATGGGCGAGCTGGAGCAGGTGATGCAGGTGGCCGCGCCGGACACCGCGGCGGTGCGGGCGCACTTCGACGCCGCGCACCGGCTGATGGGGGACGCGATGTGGGCGATGCTGCGCGCGTCGGCGCAGGCGCGGGCGCTGCTGACGGACGCCCAGCGGAGCCAGGTGGACGCGATGGGCAGGCGGCCGATGCACCATGGCATGGCGCACCATGACTCCGCCGGCCACTAGCTAGCGCAGCACCCCGGCGAAGAAGCGGTGCAGGACGGCGCGGCCGGTCTCTTCGACGGCCGCGCGTCGCGTCTCGTCCAGGTTGACGCCGCGGGGGAGCGCGGCGGCCCAGTCACGGGCCAGGGCGGCGTCCAGCTCCACGTGGAACTGCAGCGCGTAGGCCCGGGCGCCGGCGCGGAACGCCTGCCGGGCGTACGCGGCCGTGCCGGCCAGGCAGACGGCGCCGCGCGGCAGGTCGAACGTGTCGCCGTGCCAGTGAAACGCGGGGAGCGAGGGTCCCGAGGGCCCGAGCACGGGGTCCCGCTCGCCCTCCGGCGTGAGCCGCACGTCCCCGAACCCGATCTCGGGCGCGGGCCCCTGGTACACGCGGGCGCCGAGGGCGGCCGCGAGGAGCTGGGCGCCGAGACAGACGCCGAGGACCGGCAGGCCCCGGTCGCACGCGTCGGCGAGCAGCCGCTGCTCCGCGACCAGGTGGGGGTAGGCGGCCGCGTCGGAGACGCCCATCGTGCCGCCGAGCACGACGACGCCGTCGACCTCGGCCGCCGAGGGCACCCGCGCGCCGCGGTCCACCCGGCGGACGTCCAGCGTCACGCCGTGCGCGGGGGCGACGGCGGCGATGAGGCCGGGGCCCTCGGGGCCCAGGTGCTGGATGACGGCGAAGCGGCGGGCGGCGGGCACGGATGGCAAGCTCCGTCCCGGCGGGGGAAAGTCAAGCGGCCACCTTGCGGCCCGGGCGGGTGGCGGCAACCTTAGCGTCGGAAAGCCCGGGAGTCCCTGTGCCACGCGAGCTGCTGCCCGTCGTCCAGAGTGCGCTGGGCGATCGCTACACGGTCGAGCGCGAGATCGCCCGCGGCGGCGCCGCGCGCATCTTCCTGGCGCGCGACCGGTCCGGGACCCAGGTGGCGCTCAAGGTCCTCCACCCCGAGCTGGCGGTCTCGCTGACGGCGGAGCGGTTCCTCCGGGAGATCAGCCTGCTCCAGCGCATCGACCACCCGCGGATCTGCCGGCTGCTGGACTTCGGCGAGCACGAGTGGCTGGTGTACTTCGTCATGTCCTACGTCGAGGGCCCGACGCTCCGGCAGGTCCTCGACAAGGTCCGGCGGGCGTCGATCGCGGACACGCTACGGGGCGCCACCGACGTGCTGGAGGCGCTCGAGTACGCCCACGAGCTCGGCGTGGTGCACCGCGACGTCAAGCCCGACAACATCAAGCTCTCGCCGGCGGGCGCGGTGCTGATGGACTTCGGGATCGCGAAGGCGGTGGCGGAGTCGGCGACGGGCGGCGCCGCCCGGCTCACCCGCTCCGGCTTCACCGTCGGCACGTCCGCGTACATGAGCCCGGAGCAGGTCGCCGGCCAGGCGACCATCGACCATCGCAGCGACCTGTACTCCGTCGGCTGCGTGGTGTACGAGTGTCTCACCGGCGCTCCGCCCTACGAGCACCGCGACGACCGGCTGGTGCTCGGCATGCACATGCGCGGCGCCATTCCCGACGCCCGCAAGCGCCGCGCGGACACGCCGGCGAAGCTCGCCAAGGTCGTGACCCGGGCGCTGGCCAAGAACCCGGACGACCGCTGGCAGTCGGCGGCCGCGATGGGAGCGGCGCTGCGGGAGTGCGGGCCGGCCCCCGAAGGCTGACGCGCCGCTTCCCCGCCGCCCGGCGGGGTCGTTAGCTTGCGGGCGTTCCCGCCCACGAGGACGACCGCATTGCTGCTCACGCTCTGCAAGGCGAAGCTGCACCGCGCCACGGTGACCGAAGCGAACCTCCACTACGTCGGCAGCATCACGATCGACGCGGCGCTGATGGAGGCGGCTGGCATCCTGCCGTTCGAGCGCGTCCAGGTGGTGGACGTGGCGAACGGCGCGCGGTTCGAGACCTACGTGGTCGAGGGCGCGCGGCGCTCGGGGACCATCTGCCTGAACGGCGCCGCGGCGCGCCTGGTGCACGTGGGCGACCCGGTGATCATCATCGCCTACGCGCAGATGACGCCGGAGGAGGCGGCGGCCCACCGGCCGACCATCGTGCTGCTGAAGTCGGACAACACCGTGCTGGAGACGCTGCGCACGGTGCGCGGCGCGGAGCTGGCGGAGCGCTCGGACGCGCTGGACGCGTGACGCGGAGCCGGGAGGACGGATGGCCAAGCTGAAGCTGCCCTGGGTGGTGGCGGGCGTCGCGGTGGCCGCGACGGCGGTGGTGCTGGTGGCGACGCGCGGCGGGGGCGGGCGGCATCCCGCCCCGCGCGCGGGGATCACCGGCGCCCGGGTGCTGCCCGCCTCGACCTTCGGCGAGGACGAGCGCCTGGTGCGTGCCTACACCGCGGCGCGCGCGATGCCGGAGGTGTTCGACGGGCTGTACTGCTACTGCCACTGCAAGGAGGACATGGGCCACGTCTCCCTGCTGACCTGCTACGAGTCGGAGCACGCGGCGTCGTGCGACATCTGCCTCGCCGAAGCGGCGATGGCGGCCGAGATGCACGGCCAGGGCGCGTCGCTCGAGGACATCCGGCGCGCGATCGACGCGCGCTTCAAGACCTAGCGGCCGGCGGTGAAGGTGGGGGTCCGCGCCTCCAGGTGGCGGTGCGGCAGCCCCGACAGGCGGATCAGGAGCCGCCGGGCCCCGACCGCCAGCGCGCCGCCGAGACCCCCGCGGCTCGAGATGGCGGGCCCGACGTCCCCGCGCAGCCACCGCTCCACCTCGTCGAGATCCGACTGCGACAGCGACGTGATGTCGAGCGTCGCGAGGTAGTAGTAGCGGGTCTCGGGCCCGGCGGCCGGCGGTACCATCTCCACGGTGAAGGCCCGCGCCAGCGCCCGGCTCACCGAGTCCATCGCCGTGAGGTGCGTGACGTCGCCGCCGGTGCGGATCAGCTCGAACTCGCCCGAGAGCGGGTCGAGGCGCACGACGGCGTCCCACTCGACGTCCCCCTGCAGGTGGTCGAACAGGGCGGCCTGCCTCCACAGCTCGAGCCGGAAATGGAACCGGACGGAAAAACCGTTCCTCAGCGCCCCGTCGAACACGCGGTCGTCGAGGAGGCGCTCGGCGCGCACGACCGGCGGCTCGACCTGCGCCCCCGAGTCGCGCGCCAGGGTGATGGTGAGGTGCGGAGGAACGGGCGGCGCGCGCTCGCGGACTTCCTGGGCACGGGCCGCGGAGCCGGCGCTCGCGACCAGCGCGAGCAGGAGCCCCGCGGCCCGGTTCACCCTCCTAGAAGCGCCGGCCCATGCGCACGGTGAAGGTCACCGTGCGGTCGGCCTGGTCGAGCGGTTTGGCCAGATAGAAGCCCAGCGGCCCGAAGTCGAGCCCGAGCCCGATGTCGGTGCGGAAGCTGCTCAGGGTGGGGAGCTTGTCGGGCGGGAGGACGTCGGGGCCCGCGCTCCCGTTGCGCGACACCGACCACGCGCGCCCCGCGTCGGCGAACACCACCAGGTCCGGCCCGCTGACGTGGAACGGCTCGTAGTGCTCGTCGCCGGCGTCGCCCCAGTCGCTCGCCCACTTCGGACCGAAGTCGAAGCCGAGGTGGGTCCGGAACTCCGCCTGGGCGACCAGGGCGCGGTCGCACAGCGCCGGCTCCCCCAGCACCGCGCCGCCGCCGCAGCTGAACTGACGCCAGCCGTAGCCGGGCAGCGGGTCGGGGTAGCCCAGCGACAGGCGCCGCTGCAGGGGCAGCGGCTCTCCGCCCAGCCAGCCCCCGCCGGCCAGCCGCAGGTCGAGACGGCCGGTGGGCGAGAGGCGCAGGTAGCGGCGCGCGTCGAACCCCAGGCGCTCGTAGCCGAGGTTGCCGTCGGCGAGCGCCGGATCCACGCACGGCGCGACGACGCAGATCAGCGGGCCGAGGCCGCCGGTGACGCCGCCGCCGTGGCCGAGCTCGTACTCGCCGGTCACGTACCAGCCGGCGCTCGGCGAGCCGCGGTCGTTGCGCGTGTCGAGCCGGAACGACGCGATCAGCGCGCGGTACTTGCCGTCGGTGATCGCGGGGTTCGGCCGCCAGGCCTCGTCGCTGCGGAACAGGGTCCAGGGCGTCCGCGCCTCCAGCGAGGACTCGCGCGCGTCGCGCCCTTCCGCCGTGAACGACAGCTGCGGGGAGAGCCGCAACGTGGCGTAGAGGCTGCCGCCGTGGCGCCGGTAGTAGTCGCGGTAGTCCCGGTGGAACAGGAACGAGGCCCACCCGACCTCGAAGTCCTTGAGCGGCCAGGTCTCGACCGGCGCGACGGCGTCGAAGCCGCGCACCCCGATGCCGACGTTGCGGGTCGCGCCGCCGACCACGAGCTCCGCCCGCGCGTTGTAGCCGATGTCGTTGCCGTCGAACGAAATGTCGCTGGTGCGGAAGATCGCGGTCGCGTCGGCCTGGAAGCGCAGGTCGTCCGCGAGGCGGAGGTCGGCGCGCGGGCCGAACACGATGGGCAGGCCCTCGATGCGGTTGTAGGTCCCCGCCAGCGCGAGCAGGATCCCGGTGCGGTTCCCCTGGTCCTCGCCCCAGTCGTACTGCTGGATCCAGCGCGGCGGCTGGAACACGCGCTCCGGCGCGTACACCAGCTGGTCGCCCTGCCGGTGGTAGCGCAGCGGATCGCGGTACGAGCGCACGTCGCCCTGGATGCTCGCCTGGTCCGCGCCCTGCACGGCGCCGCCCACGACCAGCACGTTGCCGCCGACCGACGCGCCCGGCTCGAAGATCACGTCGCCGTTCACCACGACCAGCGTGCCGCTGACACGGCCCCCGATCACCACCGGTCCGCCGAGCACGGCGAGGTCGCCCTCGACGCCGCGCGCCGCGGGAATGCGCGTCGATCCGGTGAGGCGGATCGTGCTGTCGGCGTTGAACAGCCGGACGACCTCTTCGGCGACGTCGCGCGGCAGCTGCCGCAGCGTGAGCCGCTCGCCCGCGCCGACGGGCGCGGGCCGGATCCGGATGGTGCTGTCCTGGGCGCGTGCCTGGGCCGCCGCCGCGAGGACCAGCAGTGCTGCCAGTGCCGCCTTGGTCATGCCTTGCTCCTGCAGGAGTGCCGCGCCGCCTGAAGGCACGGCCCATGCCGCAGCCCGGCCGTTCTCAAGTCAAATGAATCCCGACACTTGGCGGTCCGCAACCGGCCGCCTCGCGGCGCCCCTGTCTCCCGGAGGGCAGCGGGCCCGTGTCGTTCGGACACGTCAGGACGACGGCTCGATGCCCAGCCGCTTCATTCTCCTATAGAGGTTGGCGCGGTCGGTCGAGAGCCGGCGCGCGGCCTCCGCCACGCTGCCTCCCGCCGCCGACAGGGCCCGCGCGATGAGGACGCGCTCGAAGCGGTCCAGCTCGTCGCTCAAGGGCAGGGTCATCGCCGCCGGATGCGGGAGCGGCTCCTCCCGGCCGTCGCCGGCGGGCAGCGCGGCCGCGACGTCGGCCTCGCCGATCGTGGCGCGCGAGGAGAGGATGATCAGCCGCTCGACGATGTTGGCCAGCTCGCGGACGTTGCCGGGCCAGGGGTGGCGGATCAGCCGGTCCATGGCTTCGGGCGTGACCGCCACGGCGTGCCGCCCGATCCGCTGCGTCACCAGGGCGCCGAAGTGCGCGACCAGCTCCGGGATGTCGCCGGGCCGCTCGCGCAGCGGCGGGATCCAGATCGGAAACACGTTGAGCCGGTAGAGGAGGTCCTCGCGGAACGCGCCCTCGCGGGCGGCGCGCGCGAGGTCCTTGTTGGTCGCGGAGACGACGCGCACGTCGACCGGAATGGGCCGGTCCCCGCCCACCCGCTCGATCTCGCCGCCCTCGAGCGCCCGGAGCAGCTTGGCCTGCGCCTCCGGCGACAGGTCGCCCACCTCGTCGAGGAACAGGGTGCCGCCGTCGGCCTGCTCGAAGCGGCCGACCCGGCGCTCGGTGGCGCCGGTGAACGAGCCGCGCTCGTGCCCGAACATCTCCGACTCCACCAGCTCGCGCGGGATGGCGGCGCAGTTCACCCGCACGAACGGCCCGTCGGCGCGCGGGCTCGCGGCGTGGATCGCGCCGGCCACCAGCTCCTTGCCGGTGCCCGACTCGCCCGAGACCAGCACCCGCGCCTCGGTCGGCCCGACGCGCGCGATGAGGGAGCGCAGCTCCGCGAGCTGGGGGCTCGAGCCGACCAGGGTGGCGGTGGGCCCGAGGGCCTCGCGCAGCGCGGACGCCTCGGCGCGGGCGCGCGCCAGCTCCAGCGCGGAGCGCAGCGTGAGCAGCACCGCTTCGGGGGCGAGCGGCTTCTCGAGGAAGTGGTAGGCGCCGAGCTTGGTCGCGCGCACGGCGTCGGCGAGGCCCGCGCGGCCGCTCATCATGATCACGGGCACGCCCGCCGCCTCGACGCCGAGGCGCTCCAGCGTCTCGAGGCCGTCGGGTCCGCCCGGCATCGACAGGTCGAGGAACACCGCGTCCGGCCGCCGGCGCTGGACGGCGGCCACCGCGTCGGTCCCGGACGCGGCCTCCGCGGTGCGGTAGCCCTCGGAGGCGAGCACGGCGCACAGCATGCGGCGCAGGTTCGCTTCGTCGTCCACCACCAGCACGACCGGGTGCCGCGTCACGGGCGCGTCACCGGCAGCGTGACCGTGAAGGTGGTGCTGCGGCCGGGCTCGCTGGCGACGCCGATCGAGCCGCCGTGGTCGTGGATCGTCTGCCGCACCAGCGCCAGCCCGAGGCCCGTGCCCTTGGCCTTGGTCGTGAAGTATGGCTCGAAGACGCGCCCGAGCTGCTCGGGCGGGATGCCGACGCCGGTGTCGCGGATGGCGATCTCCACGGCCGGCGCGGCGCCGTTCGGCACCGGCCGCAGCGTCACGGCGATCTCGCCGCGCGCCCGCGCGCCCGCGCGCCGCTCCTCGCAGGCGTCGCAGGCGTTGAGCACGAGGTTGTGCAGGGCGCGGCGGAGCGGCTCGTAGTGCGCGCTCACCAGCGGCAGGTCCGGCGCGCGCTCGATGCGCACCGCGATCCCGGGCGGCACGGTCCCCTTCACCAGCGTTTCCATCAGCTCGGCGAGGTCCACCGGCGCCGGCGGCCCCTCCGGGAGCCGGCCGAGCGTGGCGAAGTCGCGCGCCATCTGCTCGATGCGCTCGCTCTCGCCCTCGACGATCTCGAGCAGCTCGCGCTGGTCGGGCCGCGCCTCCTGGGCGAGGCGCTGGGTGGCGAAGCGCAGCGGCGTGAGCGGGTTCTTCAGCTCGTGGGCGACCTGGCGCGCGAGGTCGCGGAAGGCGCGGAGCTGGGCGGCCTCGACCTCGCGCGAGCGCGCGGCCGCCAGGTCCGCGGCCATCGCCCGGAACGCGGCGCGCAGCACGTCGAACTCGGGGGCGCCCTTGGCCGGCGGCGCGTCGGGCAGCGGCTCGCCGCGCGTCAGGCGGCCGGTCCAGGCGATCAGCTCGTCGATGGGGCGGGAGAGCTGCCGCGACAGGTGGCCGGCGAGGCGGACCGTGCCGAGCGCGACGAGCGCCGCCAGGCCGGCCGCGAGGCCCGCGAGCACGCGGAGGAACGAGTCGCGGATGGCCTGGCTCTGCCGGGCGCGGCCGAGGGACGCGCCGAGCTCGTCGGCGTGGCGGCGCAGGGCCTCGCGCGCGGCCGGCGTCAGGGGCTGGCGGGCGAGCGACCGCTGGGCCTCGAGCCACGTCGCCGCCGCGCGGTCCCACGCGGCGACGCCGCCGACGGGCGCCGCGAGTCGCGGCGCGAGCAGGGCCATGCCGATGCCGACGCCGGCAGGGATCGCCGCGACCGCGACGAGCCACACGAAGATGCGGCGGCGGAAGGCCAGAGCCACGAGGCTAAGTTAGGGGCGGCTGCATCAGTCTCAAGTGAGCAGAACTGGCGGTGGGCCGGTCAGTTGCCAGACGGCAAGGGAACAGTGGTTACAAGACGGGAGCGGTCGAGGGCCAGTCCAGTTGCCAGACCTGACATCTGGACTGGCCCCTTCACGCCTGGCGGCTTGGAACCACTGACAACTTGGCGTATGGCAACTTCACTGTTCACGGGCACTTAGGTACTGTGCCCTTGCCCGATGCTGGCTCCGCATCGGACGCCTGAGTATCATTGAAAGCTGGGCATCACCGGGGGCACTGTGCTGGGCTCGGCTCATCTCGCCGACGTGTTCGAGGCCGCCGCGGCGCGCTCCCCCGACCGGCCGTGCACCGTGGCCGGCGAGCGCCGGCAGAGCTACGCCCAGGTGAGCCGAGAGGCGGAGGGTCTCGCCGCGGCGCTCGCCGATCTCGGCATCGAGGCCGGCGACACCATCGCGGTCAACCTCCCCAACCGGCCGGAGTGGCTCGCCGCGGCGGTGGCGGCGGCGCGCCTGGGCGCCACGCTGGTCCCCCTGAACCCGGGCCTCGGGCACCACGAGCTCACCTACCAGCTGCGCCATGCCGAGGCGTCGGTGGTGGTGACCGCCGAGAGCCATGCGGGCCGGGACTTCGTCGAGCTGTTCGACGGGCTGTTCGGCGACCTGCCCGACCTGCGGTCCGTGGTGGCGGTCGGCGGCGGCGACTACTGGGACCATCGCGTGCTGCCGTACCGGGACCTGGTGTCGCGCGGGGCGGCGCTCGCCACGCCGGCGGCGGCGCGCGACGCCGACGCGCTGCTGGCCATCGTCTACACGTCGGGCACGATGGGGAAGCCCAAGGGCGTGTGCCTGACGCACCGGAACGTGGTCGGGACGGCGGCCGCGGTGAACGAGGTGCTGCGCCTCACGGAGGCGGACGTGGTGCTGGCGGCGGTGCCGCTGTTCACGATCTTCGGCGCCAGCGTGGTGGCCGGTGCGCTGGCGGCGGGCGCCACCCTGGTGCTCGACGAGCGGGGCGAGCCCGCCGCGACCGTCGAGCTGATGGCGCGGGAGCGGGTCACCGTCTGCCACGGCGTGCCGACGGCGTTCCACCTCCTGGCGCGGGAGCGCGGGTTCACGCGCGCGGCCCTGCCGGCCCTGCGGACCGGGATCGTCGCGGGCAGCCCCGTGCCGCCGGACCTGCTGGCGGCGGTCCGGCGCGTCTGCGACGTCGAGATCGCCTACGGCCTGACCGAGACCGGGCCCACGGTGACCATCACCCGGCCGGACGACTCCGCGGTGCACCGCGCGGAGACGGTGGGGCGGGCGCTGCCGGGCGTGGAGCTCAAGATCGTGGACGTCACGACCGGAGAGCTGCACGGCGAGGAAGCGGTGGGGGAGCTGGCCGTGCGGGGCCCGAACGTGATGGCGGGCTACCACCGGATGCCGGGCGAGACGCGGCGGTCGTTCACGCCCGAGGGGTTCTTCCTCACCGGCGACCTGGCGATGCTGGAAGCGGACGGGTACGTGCGGATCGTGGGGCGCCGCAAGGAGATGATCATCCGCGGCGGCTCCAACATCTACCCCCGCGAAGTGGAAGACGTGCTGCGGGCGCATCCGGGCGTCGAGGAAGTCTGCGTGGTGGGGATCCCCCACGAGATCCTCGGCGAGATGGTGTGCGCCTGCGTGGTACCGACCGAGGGCGCCATCCTCCGGGGCGAGGACATCACCGAGTTCGCCCGGAAGCAGATGGCCGACTACAAGGTGCCCGACCTGGTCCGGTTCTTCGACGCGCTGCCGCTGACGGCCAGCGGCAAGGTGAAGCGCCGGGAGCTGGCGCAGGTCGTGGCGCTCGAACACACAGCCTCTTGAAGGAGTCCATGACCTTTCCGACACCGCGTCCGGCGAGCAAACAGCCGCCGGCGCACGCGCCGAATGCCGCGCTGCTGATCGATTTCGACAACGTGACGATGGGCATCCGCTCCGACCTGCAGGTCGAGCTGCGGAAGCTGATGAACTCGGACATCATCCGGGGGAAGGTGGCGGTGCAGCGGGCGTACGCCGACTGGCGCCGCTACCCGCAGTACATCGTGCCGCTGTCGGAAGCGTCGATCGACCTGATCTTCGCGCCGGCCTTCGGCTCCAACAAGAAGAACGCCACCGACATCCGGCTGGCCATCGACGCCGTGGAGCTGGTCTTCACGCGCCCCGAGATCGGGACCATCATCCTGCTGTCGGGCGACTCGGACTTCTCGTCGCTCGTGATCAAGCTCAAGGAGTACGGCAAGTACATCATCGGCGTCGGCATCCGCGAGTCGGCGTCCGACCTGCTGATCCAGAACTGCGACGAGTACTACTCCTACAACGAGCTCGCCGGCCTGGCGCGCGAGGGCGAGGGCGAGACGCAGCGCCGCGACCCGTGGGAGCTCGTGGTGGACGCCGTGCTGGAGATGAAGAAGCGCAACGACGTGATGCGCTCGGACCGGCTCAAGCAGGTGATGCAGGAGCTGGACGACTCGTTCGACGAGAAGAACGTCGGCATGAGCCGGTTCTCCAAGTTCGTGGACGAGGCCAAGCGGCGCGGCCTGCTGACCGCGACCAAGCTCGAGAACGGACAGTACGAGATCGACCTCGGCGCCACGGCGCCGGGCGGCGAGCGGGCGCTGCCGCCGATTCCGGGCGGGGCCGACGAGCGCCGCGGGCAGGAGCGGGCCGAGCACGACCGGGCCCGGGCGGCCGGCGGCGGGCGCTCGCGCCGGGGCCGTCGCGGCGGGCGTGGCGCCGCGGGCGAGCCGGCGCCGGAGCCGGCCGAGGCGGGGACGGCCGGAGCCGCGGCGGGAGCCGGGACGCTGTCGCTGGCCGAGGCGTTCGACCTGCTCAAGCGGGCCCTCCGCGAGGTCGGGGCGTTCGCGCCCACCGCGGTGAACGAGGACCTCGTGCGCGAGCGGATGGAGGCGATGCACGGCGGCGCGCAGGATCCGCTGTTCCACCGGCCGCGCTTCGGGCGCCTGCTGCGCCAGGCGCACGACGCGGACCTCGTGGACCTCTCCAAGAACGAGCGCGGCTTCGAGGTCGCCTTGCGGGCCGAGGCGGCGGGCGAGCCGGTGGAGGAAGCCGCGCAGGAGCCGGCGGGCGAGGCGCGCACCGGTCGCGGCAGCCGCCGCGGCCGGGGCCGGGGACGGGGGGCGGGCGCGGCGGAGCCGCCGGCCGCCACCGCTGCCGAGCCGCCGGCGGCTCCGGCGCCGCCGTCCGCGCCGGCGCCCACGGGGCACGCGCGCGGGATCCGGTACCGCCGGGGGTCGGTGCACCCGCACGCGCCGGCGGCGGGCGTGCCGATGGTCGGGATGGTGGAGGTCGAGACGCCGGACACGCCGGAGGCGGCCGAGCCGCCCGCCGAGTCGAAGGGCCGGGCGCGCCGGCGGATCCGGGGCGGCGCGGGCCGCCGCCCGACCGGCCGGGGCCGGTCCAAGAAGAAGCCCGAGGAGTCCTCGCCGGAGTCGTGAGCGCGCGGCCCCTCCCGCCGGCGTTCTTCGCGCGGGACACCGCCGCCGTCGCTCGGGCGCTGCTGGGGCAGCTGCTGGTCTCCTCGGTGGGAGGCCGGCGCTGCCTCGCGCGCATCGTGGAGACGGAGGCCTACGTGGGCCCCCACGATCCGGCCTGCCACGCCGCCGGCTGGCGGCGCACGCCGCGCAACGAGGCGCTCTACGGCCCGCCGGGCCTCGCCTACGTCTACTTCACCTACGGCATGCACTGGTGCGTCAACGTCGTCACCGAGCGCGAGGGCTATCCGGCCGCGGTGCTGCTCCGCGCCGCAGAGCCGCTGCGCGGCCTGGCGGCGATGCGGGAGCGCCGCGGCCCGGTCCCCGACGTCGCGCTGGCGTCGGGACCGGCGCGCCTGACGCAGGCGCTGGGGATCGACCGGCGCCTCGACGGCCACCGCCTCGGGGAACGGCCGCTGTGGATCGCGGCGGGCCCGCGGGTGCCGCCGCGGCGGGTGGCGGCGGGGCCGCGGATCGGCATCCGCGTGGCGAAGGACTGGCCGCTGCGCTTCTGGATCCGCGACGACCCGTTCGTGAGCCGGGCGCGCTAGCCGCCGCCCGCGGTGGGGGGGGGGACCGGAAACGCGAAGCGGCCAGCCGGTGACCGGCTGGCCGCTCGTCGCCCCCGGGGCGCGACTCAGCGCTGGAAGGCGTTGCCTCCGCTCTCGCGCGCTCCCAGGAACGCGTACCGCACGCCGGCCTCGAGCGACAGCGAGCCGTTGGGCAGCATGAACCCGCGGCCCTGCGGGCTGAACTGCGCCTGCCCGAAGACCGCCAGCTTGCCGACCCGCAGCTGGACGCCTCCCATGGCCAGCGCGAAGCCGCCGGACGAATTCTCGTTGACGAACTGGGTCTGCGTCGTGGTGGGCGTCGTCGCGTTCACCGCCGCGTTGCTGAGCGTCTCGATCACGAAGCCGCCGCCGACGTAGGGCTGGATGTTGCCGTTCCACGGCAGCACGAGGATGGCGATCTGGATGCGCTGCATCGCGTCGAACACCACCGGCACGGTGGTCCCGTTCGAGGTGGTGAACGTGTCCCCGTCCTTGGTGAACGACGAGGAGTACGAGACGTACAGCGCGGTCCGCTTCGCCGTGATCAGCCAGTCGGCGCCGATCTGCGGGTGGTTGGCCTTCGAGTTCGGGAGCGAGTAGCTGATCAGACCGCCCTTGGCGCCCCAGTACCACTGGTACTGCCAGTCCTGGATCTGGGCGGCGAGCGGCGCGGCCGATGCAAGCGTCAGCAGGGCGGCGATCGCCAGCGCGCGGTGTCGCGTCATGACTAACCTCGCAGTTGGGAACGGCTTACCGACCGCACAAAATAGGAAGATGGGTCCCAAAAGGCGAGAGTCGGGGGCTCCGCGACCCCGCCGGGCCGGCCCCCGACGGGTCCCGGCCGCCCCCGCTTCCCCCCCTCGCAACCGCTCGTGACTCGGCGTCTCGCAACGCTACGGCAGCACGCCCAGCCGCCGTCCGACCTTCGTGAACGCCGCGAGCGCCTGCTCGAGATCCTCGCGGGTGTGGGCGGCCGACACCTGGCAGCGCACCCGCGCCTGGCCCTGCGGGACGACGGGGTAGCCGAAGCCGGTGACGAACACGCCCTCCTCGAGCAGCGCGTCGCTCATCCGGATCGCCAGCGCGGTCTCGCCCAGGATGACGGGGATGATCGGCGTCTCGCCCTCCAGCGGCGTGAAGCCGGCCTCGGTGAGGGCGGCGCGGAACCAGCGCGCGTTGTCGTGGAGCCGCGTCACCAGCTCCGGGTGCGCGCGCAGCACCTGGACGGCCGCCAGGGCGCTCGCGGCCACCGTCGGGGGAAGCGCGTTGGAGAACAGCTGCGGCCGGGAGCGCTGGGTGAGGTAGTCGCACAGCGCGGCGGACGAGGCGGTGAACCCGCCCGCCGCGCCGCCGAGCGCTTTCCCGAGCGTGCTGGTGACGATGTCGATCCGGCCCAGGAGGCCCGCGTGCTCGGCGGTGCCCCGGCCCGTCTTTCCCATCACGCCGGTGGCGTGCGAGTCGTCCACGGCGACGACGGCGTCGTAGCGGCGCGCCAGCTCGCAGATGTCCGCCAGCTTCGCGAGGTCGCCTTCCATCGAGAAGACCCCGTCGGTGAAGATCAGCCGGGTGCGCGCCCCGCGGGCCGCGCGCAGCTTCTCCTCCAGGTCCGCCATGTCGGAGTGGCGGTAGACCAGCGACTGGCACTTGTTGATCTGCCGGGCGATGCGGATGGAGTCGATGATGGAGGCGTGGTTGAGCTGGTCCGAGATCACGGCGTCGTGCTCCCCGAGCACGGTCGCGGCCAGCCCCTCGTTCGCGTTCCAGCAGGAGACGTAGGTCAGCGACGCCTCGGCGCCGACCAGGTCCGCCAGGGCACCCTCGAGCGCGCGGTGGACGGTGAAGGTCCCGCAGATGAAGCGCACCGACCCGGTGCCCGCACCGAACCGGTCCAGCCCCGCCTTGCCCGCCGCCACCACGTCCGGGTGGCTGCACAGGCCGAGATAGTTGTTGGACGAGAGGATCACCACGTCGCCGCGGCCTTCCATCACGGTGCGCGCCCCCTGCGGCGCGTCGAGATGGTTGAGGCGCTTGTAGACGCCGGTGCGTTTGAACTCGTCCAGCTCGGCCTGCAGCCTGGCGGCGAAGGCGGATGTCATGGGCTCACGTCCCGATGTCGAGGATCACCTTGCCCGCGTCGCCGCTGCGGATCGCGGCGATGGCCTCGTCGATCCGCCCCAGCGGGAAGCGATGCGTGATGGTCGGGCGCGGGTCGAACAGCCCCGACCGCAGGAAGCGCTGCATGAGGTGCCAGGTCTCGTACATCTTGCGGCCGATCACGCCGTAGATCGTGATGCCCTTGAACACGATCTCGGTGGCGAAGTCGATCGGCACGTCGCCGTCCGGAATGCCGAGCAGGTGGACCCGCCCGCCGTAGCGCACCACCTTGAAGCCGGTGTGCAGCGCGCTGGGGGCGCCGGACATCTCGCACACCAGGTCGGCGCCGTCGCCCTTCGACAGCTCGAGCACGGCGGCCTCCACGTCGTCCGTCTTCGGGTTCAGGACCCGGGTCGCGCCCATCCGCCGGGCCAGCTCGAGCCGCTTGGGGTTCACGTCCACCGCGATCACGGCCGCGGCGCCGGCCGCCTTCGCGATGCCGACCGCGAAGCAGCCGATCGGCCCGCAGCCGAGGATCACCACGATGCTGCCCGACACCTCGGTGCTCAGCACGGTGTGGAACGCGTTCCCCATCGGGTCCATGATGCCGCCGATCTCGGTGGGGATGCCGTCGAGGAGCATCACGTTGCTCGCGGGCATCGCGATGTACTCGGCGAAGCAGCCGTTCCGGTCCACGCCGATGATCGAGGTGCGGCGGCACACGTGGCCGTTGCCGGTGCGGCACTGCAGGCAGTGGCCGCAGATGACGTGGCCCTCGGCGGTGACCAGCTGGCCCTTCCGGAAGTCCTCGTGCACGTCGCTGCCGACCTCGACGATCTCGCCCGCGAACTCGTGCCCGACCGTGAACGGGGGCTTGCAGCGCCCCTGGGCCCACGGATTCCAGTCGTAGATGTGGAGGTCGGTGCCGCACACGCCGGCGTGGTGCACCCGGATGAGGATGTCGGACGGCCCGCACTTCGGCGTGGGCACGTCGCGCACC
Organism: Gemmatimonadales bacterium; assembly: GCA_035623755.1. Taxonomy (GTDB): domain Bacteria; phylum Gemmatimonadota; class Gemmatimonadetes; order Gemmatimonadales; family JACORV01; genus Fen-1245. The sequence goes on along the minus strand of DASPSV010000012.1, from coordinate 2,809 downwards.
GCGAGGCCCGGCCCAGGCGCCGCCTTGACGATCGCTTTCATGGCTCCTCGGAAGGCAGAAGACGTCCCGATGCTGCGGAGGTAGCCACCGTCCCCGGCAAGAACTGCGCCGCCTGCCCTGCCGGCACCCCTAGTCGCTCGGCTCCACCCGCACCGCCGTGACCTTGAACTCGGGGATCTTGGCGTACGGGTCGAGCACCGTGTTGGTCAGGAGGTTGGCCGCCGCCTCCCGGAAGTGGAACGGCACGAACACCTGGCGCGGCCGCACGCGGTCCGAGACACGCGCCGCGATCAGCATCGAGTTGCGCCGCGACGTCACCCGCACCTGGTCGCCGTCGCGGACGCCGAGGGCGGCGGCGTCGTCCGGGTTGAGCTCGATCGTGGGGACCGGCTCGCGCGCGTCGAGCCCCCGGGCGCGGCGGGTCATCGTGCCCGTGTGCCAGTGGTAGAGCTGGCGCCCGGTGTTCATCGTGAACGGGTAGTCGTCGTCGGGCAGCTCGGCGGGGGGGAGGTACTCCACCGGCACCAGGGTGCCGCGCCCGTCCGCCGTCGGGAACCGCGCGTCGAACAGGAACGCGGTGCCGGGGCTGGCCGCGTCGGGCACCGGGTACTGCAGCCCCGCCATGTCGAGCCGCGCGTAGGTCACGCCGGCCCAGGACGGGGTCACCGCCGCGATCTCGCGCATCACGCTCTCGGCGTCCGGGAACGGCGCCCGCAGCCCCACCCGCTCCGACAGCTCGACGAGCGTGTCGAGGTCGCGCCGGGCCCGGCCCGGCGGGGCGCACGCGACGCGCACCCGCTGGATCCGCCGCTCGGTGTTGACGAACGTCCCGTCCTTCTCGGCGAACGAGGCGCCCGGGAGCACCACGTCGGCGAACCGCGCCGTCTCGGTGAGGAACAGGTCCTGCACCGCGAGGAACTCGAGCCCCAGGAACCAGTCCTCGGCGTGGGCGACGTTGGGATCGGAGATGACGGGGTTCTCGCCGAAGATGTACATCCCCCGGACCGGGGAGTCCGCGCCCACGATCTCGGTGACCTTGAGGCCGGGCGCGAGCGAGAGCGCCTCGTCCGCGAGGCCCCACGCGGCCGCGAAGCGGTGGCGGACCGCGGGGTCGCCGACGGGCTGGTAGTCGGTGTACGACATCGGGATCCCGCCGACGTCCGAGGCGCCCTGGACGTTGTTCTGCCCGCGGATCGGGATCATGGCCGCGCCCCAGCGCCCGATCATCCCGGTCGCCAGGATGAGGTTCAGCAGCGCGGTGACGATGTCGGTGCCGGTCGAGTGCTGGGTGAGCCCCATCGCCCACAGCGTGCTCGTCCTGGGTCCCCGCGCGTACAGCTCCGCGGCGCGGGCGATGGCGGCGGCGGGGACGCCGGTGATCGCCGCGGCGCGCTCCAGCGTGTAGGGCTCGACCGCGGCGACGACCGTGTCGAAGCCGTGCGTGCGCTGCGCGATGAAGTCCCGGTCGTGGAGCCCGAGGCGCACGATGTGCCGCAGCATCGCGTTGAACAGCGCCACGTCGGTGCCGGGCATCAGCTGGAGGTGGAGGTCGGCGCGGCGTGCCAGCTCGATCCCGCGGGGCTCGGCGACGATCAGCGTGGCGCCGCGGCGCTGCGCCCGCTTGAGGGCGGCGCCGAACACCGGGTGCGCCTCCGTGACGTTGGCGCCGGCGACGAAGATGACGTCGGCCTCGGCCTCCACCTCGCGCATCGAGCCCGACGCCGCCGAGGTGCTCAGGGCGCGCTGCATGGCCGCGACCGACGACGAGTGGCACAGCCGGGTGCAGTGGTCCACGTTGTTGGTCCCGAAGCGGCCGCGGAAGATGCGCTGCAGGACGTAGTTCTCCTCGTTGGTGCACTTGGCCGAGCAGAACACCGCCAGGCCCCCGGGACCCCGCTCACCGTGGATGCGGGTCAGCTCCTGGGCCACCAGCTCCATCGCCTCGTCCCAGGTCGCCTCGCGAAACGGCTCGTACCAGGCGGCGGGGGTGGCGACGCGGTCGCGCACGTCGTCGGGCCGGCGCGAGGTCCGGGTGAGCTGGTCGAGCCGCTTCCCGACCGCGCGCTCCGGCGGGCGCGGCTTGACGCGCTCCCCCTCGTCCTCGATGGAGAGCCAGGGGCCGCGCCGCCGGTCGCCCCGGGTCGGCCCCTCCCAGATCCAGCGGCCGCCGCGCTTGACCCACCCCCGGCGGACGAGCGGGACCGTGAGCCGGTCGCGGTGCTGCGGGAAGTCGTACCCGAACCGGCCCTTCACGCAGGTGGAGCCGAGGTTGGGCGTGTCCTCCTCGATCCACGGGCTGGTGACCCGGACGACCTGGTCGCTCCGGACCTGGAGGTCCACCTGGCATCCCACGCCGCAGTAGGGGCACACCGACCGCACCACGCGCTCGGGCGCGGCGATCTCGGGGGCGGTGAACTTCTCGCGCGGCAGCACCTCGTGGATGGCGCCGGTGGGGCAGACCCGCACGCACTCGCCGCACCAGGTGCACGCGGCGTGATCGGGGTCGCCGTCGCCGCCCACCACGATCTCGGCGTGCTCGCCGCGCTGCGCCACGTCCAGCACGCCCACCACCTGGATGTCCGCGCACGCCCGGACGCAGCGCGTGCACAGGATGCAGGTGCTCATGTCGTGCCGGATCATCGGATCGCCGGGGCGCTCGTCGCCGTGGCGGAGGCCGAGGACGTGCTCGCGCTGCGGCGCCGGACGCACGCCGTAGCGGCGGACCAGCCGCTCGAACTCGTTCGGAGTCCCGCCGTTGGTGAGCCGGCGGTCGGTGGGGTAGCGCTGGAGCAGGAGCCCGAGGACACTG
>DASPSV010000006.1:0-25108 GCA_035623755.1 Gemmatimonadales bacterium | reverse complement strand
CTGGCAGTTGAGGATCTGGTTCATGCTGCAGGCCTGGCACCGGCCGCCGGTCTTCTTGGTGCACGGCGGGCACGACGCCGCCGCGGCCTGCCGCGTCGCGAGCGCGATCGTGAGGACCGTCGGCACGCTCCAGCGCGCCAGGGACGCCAGCATCGCGCGCCGGTCGAGCGTGCCGCCCGGTCCGTCGAACGGGCCGCGGCTCACCGCTCGGCCTCGCGCTCCAGGGCCCCGGCCACGGCGGCCGGATCGCTCCCGGTCGCGCGGTACGCGGCCACGTCGGCCAGCACATCGAGCAGACGCACCGTCACGTCCTCCCGCCGCCGCGCGCCGCCGGCGGCCTCGCCAAGCACCTTCTCGGTGACGATCACCGCGGCCTCACCCTCGCTGGTGCGCACGAGGCCCGGAGCACCCGCCCGGTCCCGCGGGTCGAGCAGGATCACCGCCCACGGTCGCCCCGCCTCGGCCGCCCAGCTGCGGCGAATGGCCGCAGGGCTCACGTAATAGCTCCCGGCGGCAAGAAGCGTTCCGACCGCCGCCGCCGCGCACCGCGCCGCGATCAAGGGCATCGCGCGCAACGAGTTGGCGTCGAGCTTCACCGACCGGCCGACCGCCGAGAACAGCCCGTCGGTTGCCGCAAACCGCACCACGTCGTCGCCGAGCACGCGATGGCCGCGAAGCATGAGCTGCGCCAGCAGCGTGGACTTCCCGGCACCGGAATCGCCCACGATCAGGGCCAGCCGGCCGCCGAGGTCGGCGCCGGCGGCGTGCAGGAACACCGCGTCCGCCCCCGCACCGTTGAGGAGGTCCTCCGTCGCGCGCCACTCGAGGAACGCCCACGCGTCGCCGAGCGAGGCCGGACCGAAGTCCGCCCGCGCGGGTGCCGTCGCGGTCCAGCCCGCGGCCGATCCGGTCGCCGAGCGCCGCAGCGCGTAGCGGAGCGTCGGCGCGGCCGTGGTGGCCGGCGCCGCGTGGTACAGGGCGCCCAGCACCCGTGCGGCGATGGGGTCGTCGCTCGCGAACTCCAGGACCTGGGGCGCGACGGCGATCCGCCGCACGCGCGCTAGCCGAGCAGGCCCTCATCGGCGAACCGGCGGAGCACGTCGTCGATGTCGTCCCGGATGCGGGTGGCGTCGAGGCCGGGCACCTCGCGCAGGATCGCGTCCGCGATCGCCGCGCGGTCGAAGGTGCCGTCGCAGTAGGTCCAGATGACGGCGGCGGTGAGGTTGAGGACGTGGGCCTTGGCCCGCGCCGCGTCGTACAGCACCCACTCGGAGCCGATCCGCCTCAGCAGCAGGTCGGGCCGGGCCACGGGGCGTGAAAGGACGCCCGCTGTCGTCATGAACGGCCAAGATAGGAAACTGTTGCGGATTGCACAAGTCTTGGGACGACTTTCGGTTACGCCGCTCGGCGGGGTCGCCGCGCGGGCCGGCGGGGGCGGGACGCGGGCGCCGCGCGCCCGGCACGGCCGCTGCTTGCTCGCGCCGTCGGGACCGGGGTAACTTCCTCGGCCTCCCAAACCCTTCACCTCGGGTTCAGCAGGGCTCATGTCAGACACGGATCGCATGGACAAGCTGGTGTCGCTGGCGAAGCGGCGCGGCTTCGTGTTCCAGTCGTCGGAGATCTACGGCGGCCTCGGCTCGGTGTGGGACTACGGCCCGCTCGGGGTCGAGCTCAAGCGCAACGTCAAGGACCGCTGGTGGCGCTCGATGGTCCACGCGCGCGACGACATCGAAGGGCTCGACGCCGGGATCCTGATGTCGCCGCGGGTGTGGGAGGCGTCGGGCCACGTGGCCGGCTTCACCGACCCGCTGGTGGACTGCAAGCACTGCAAGCAGCGCTTCCGCGCCGACGACCCCCGCATCAAGGGCACGCCCGGGCAGCCGGACGCGCAGTGCCCCGCGTGCGGGATGCGCGGCACGCTCACCGCGCCGCGGCTCTTCAACCTGATGTTCAAGACGTTCATGGGTCCGGTGGAGGAGGACGCGGCGGTGGTGTACCTGCGGCCCGAGACGGCGCAGGGCATCTACGTCAACTACCTCAACGTGCTGCAGGGCTCGCGGCAGAAGGTGCCGTTCGGGATCGCGCAGATCGGCAAGGCGTTCCGCAACGAGATCACGCCGGGGAACTTCATCTTCCGCACCCGCGAATTCGAGCAGATGGAGATGCAGTTCTTCGTGCGGCCCGGCGAGGACGAGCGGTGGTTCGAGTACTGGCGCGAGCAGCGGATGGCGTGGCAGCAGGCGCTGCTGCGCGACCCGGCGAAGCTGCGCTGGCACCAGCACGGGCCGGGCGAGCTGGCGCACTACGCCAAGGCGGCCTACGACATCGAGTACGCGTTCCCCTTCGGGTGGAACGAGTTCGAGGGGATCCACAACCGCACCGACTTCGACCTGTCGCGCCACCAGCAGGCGTCGGGGAAGAAGCTCGAGTACTTCGACCAGGAGCGGAACGAGCGCTACCTGCCCTACATCATCGAGACGTCGCTCGGCGCCGACCGGCTGGCGCTGGTCGTGCTGTGCGACGCGTACGACGAAGACGTGGTCGAGGGCGAGTCGCGGGTGGTGCTCCGCTTCCGCCCCGAGATCGCGCCCATCAAGGCGGCGGTGCTCCCGCTGGTGAAGAAGGACGGGATGCCGGAGATCGCGCGGCGCATCTACGACGAGCTGCGCGGCCGGTTCACGATGTTCTACGACGATGGCGGGTCGATCGGCCGGCGCTACCGCCGCCAGGACGAGGCGGGGACGCCGTTCGCGATCACGGTGGACGGCCAGACCGGCCAGGACGGCACGGTGACGGTCCGGCACCGCGACACCCTGGCGCAGGACCGCGTCGCCTCCGCGGCGCTGGGGACCTGGCTCGCGGAGCGCCTCGCAACGTGACGGTCGACGAGCTGCGGCGCCGCGGCGAGGCGATGTGCGGCGAGCTGGGGCTGGAGAGCTACCGCACCGGCGCCGGCCTCGTGGCCGAGTCGCACTTCGCGGAGATCTTCGGGCGCTACCCGGATCTGGCCGACGATGCGGCGGTCGCCGCGGCGCGCGGCCACCCCGAGCTGCTCGAGTGGGTCGTGGACAACCGGGTCGGGCGGTCCGTGGCCGCGCTCGACGACCGCCTCCACGCGTGGGAGGCGCAGGCCGTGCTGTCCCTGGGCGACGGGGAGACGCTGCCCTACCAGCGCGCCGCCATCGAGATCGCGAACGAGTCGAGCCGCGGGCGCCGGCTGGCCATCGACGCTTCGCGCCGCTCGCTCCTCGCCGCGCCGGCCGCGATGCGCCGGGAGCGCCTGGAGTCGGAGCGGGGGCTGCTCGCGGACCTCGGGCTGGGCGACGTGGTCTCGGCGCGGTCGCGGCTCGCGGGCGTCGACCTGCCGGCGCTGGGCGAGGCGTGCGCGGGCTTCCTCGCGGCCACCGAGGACCTCTACCGCGACGCCCTGCGCGACGTGCTGCGGCGCGAGCTGGGCCTCGGGCCGAGCGACGCGGACCGCGCCGACGCCGCCTACCTGTTCCGCGGCGCGGGCTTCGACGAGTACTTCCCCGGCGCCGAGCTGGTGTCCACCGCGCGCCGGCAGCTCGGCGAAATGGGCCTCGACGCCGAGGCCGCGGGGCGGATCCGCTACGACGCCGACGACCGGGAGCGGAAGCGCTCGCGCGCCTTCTGCTCGCCGGTGCGGGTGCCCGACGAGGTGTACCTCGTGATCCGGCCGTTCGGCGGGCAGACCGACTACCGCGCCTTCTGGCACGAGCTGGGCCACGCCCAGCACTTCGCGAACATCGCGCGCGCGCTGCCGTTCGAGCACCGCTGGCTCGGCGACAACTCGGTGACCGAGGCGTTCGCGATGCTGTTCGAGCACATGGTCGTGGCGCCCGGCTGGCTGGACCGCTACACCACGCTCGGCGGCGAGCGGCGCCGCGCCTTCCAGCGCTCGCAGGCCTTCGCGCTGCTGGCGATCCTGCGCCGCTACGCCGCCAAGCTCCGCTACGAGCTTGAACTGCACCGCGCCGCCGACCTCGCGGCGGGCGCGGACGCGTACGCGCCGCTGCTGACCGCGGCGACCGGGTTCCGCTACGCGAGCGAGGACGCGCTGCTCGACCTCGACGACGGCTTCTATGCCGCCCGCTACCTCCGGGCGTGGCAACTGGAGGCGCTGCTCGCGGCCTCGCTGCGCGACCGGTTCGACGAGGACTGGTTCCGCAACCCGCGCTGCGGCGCGTGGCTGCGCGAGTTGTTCGCTCGGGGCCAGCGCGACGACGCGGTGGCCCTGGCCGCCGCGGTGCTCGGCCGCCAGCTCGACTTCCGCCCGCTGGTCGAGCGGGCCGAGGCCGCGCTGGCCTAGCTGCGGCCCGGCGGATGCGGCGGCGCGACTTCGAGGCGATGGTCCGCGGGATGATCCGCGACCTGCCGCCCGAGTTCCGCGAGGGCATCGTCGACATTGAGGTCACGGCCAAGCGGGTGCCGCACCCCGTGCGCGCCGGGATCTACACCCTGGGCGAATGCGTCCCGCACGCCTTCGGGGCCCCCGGCGACGAGGGCGCCCAGCTCCGCTCAGCCATCTACCTCCACCACGGGTCGTTCGCGGCCCTCGCGGACGGCGACCCCGGCTTCGACTGGCGCCACGAGACCTGGGAGACGCTGACCCACGAGGTGCGACACCACCTCGAGTGGCGCGCCGACGAGGCCGCGCTCGAGGCGTTCGACGACGCCGCGGAGGCCAACTACGCGCGCCAGGACGGAGAGCCGTTCGACCCGCTGTTCTTCCGTGACGGCGAGCGCGTCGCGCCCGGCGTGACCAAGGTCGAGGACGACGTGTTCCTGGACGTCCCGCTCGGCCGCCGCGCCTGGCGGCGCGCCGCGGGCACCGCGGTGCCGTTCGCGTGGCACGGCCGGTCCTGGCGCGTCACGCTGCCCGAGCGCGTGCCGGACGTGCTGTTCGTCACCGTGAGCGGCGTCGAGCCGGAGCCGGCGGGCGAGCTGGTTTTGGTGGTGCGGCGGAAGCCGGGGTGGATGGACTTGTTCCGGAGGCCCGTAGTTGGGCAGGTGGAGATGAAGGCTGAGACGGTTGGCGGGTAGCGTCTGGTGGATGGCGGGGTCGTGCTCGGCCCCGCCACCCCCGTAAACCCCAGACCCTACACCCTACACCCTACACCCTGTCCTTCACCTTCACCTCGATCTGCCGCGGCTTGGCCCGCTCGAGCTTCGGCAGCCGGACCGTCAGCACGCCGAGGTCGTAGGTCGCCTGGACGTGCTCGGCGTCCACGGTCGAGGGCACGGTGAAGGTGCGCACGAACGCGCCGTAGGTCCGCTCGTCGCGGTGCGCGCGGTCCGCCTTCTCGTCCGCGGTCTGATGCTTCTCGCCGCGGATGGTGAGCAGGTCGTTCTCCAGCGAGATCTTCACGTCCTCCGGCTTCACGCCGGGCAGCTCCGCCACGATCTGGACGGCGTCCCGGTCCTCGGAGACGTCCACCGGCGGGACCCGGGCGGCCTCCGGCGCGCCCCCTTCTTCCTGCACGAACGGCCAGCCGCGGAACGCGTCGTCGAACAGCCGGGTCAGGCGGCCGTTGAGCGTGTACGCGCCGGCCAGGACCGGCGCGGTGGAACGGGTGATGGCGATCATGGTGCAACCTCCTCCGTCGTCGCTTACCTTTGCCTGTCGTGGCCGGCCCCGTGCCGGCCTCCGCCCGCCGCAAAAGCAAGCGGCATGCCGGTTTTCGGGCGCCGGAGTCGGCCACGGCGGCGGAGGCGCCCGGTCATTTCAGCAACCGGGCGGTCAGAGCGGCAGGCATTCGGTCACCCACCGAGGAGCGGGCATGACGTACGAGACGTCCACGTCGCTGCCGCCGGAGGAGGTTCTCCGGCGCGCCAAGGAGTTCTTCACCACGCGCGTGCCGGCCACCGGTGCGTTCCTGGAGCGGGAGAGCCCGCGGCACGTGGCGTTCCGCGGCCAGGGCGGCGAGGAGATCGTCATCGCGGCGTCCCCGGCCCCCTCCGGTGCCGCGGTGCGCGGCTCGACGCTGCTGTTCGACCAGCAGGTGCGGCGCTTCTTCTCGACGCTCGGGGAGGCTCCATGACGCCGGTGCCGACGACGCTGCGGCTGCGGGTCACCGTCGCGGACGCGTGGCAGGTGTGCGCGCTCGAGGCGCGCGCCAACGAGAAGATCGCCGCCGTCAAGCAGCGGTCGCTGGCCGCGGCGCACATCGGCGCCGGCCGCGCGCCCGAGTACGTGGTGAAGTTCGGCGGGGCGCTGGTCGCGAACGAGGCCAGCTCGCTCGCCGACCTCTCCGTTCCCGACGGCGCGGCGCTGGTCGTGCTGCCGGCGCGCCGGCGCGCCGTGCGATGAGACCGGGCGGCGCCCGCCGGCGGCCGCGCCGGGCGCGGGACCGGAGCGGCCGGTGACGGTCAGCCTGATCACCCACCGGGCGTGCCTCGAGCACGGCAATCCACCGTGGCACCCCGAGTCGCCGGCACGGCTGGAGGCGGTGACGTCGGCCCTGGCCGCGGGACCGGTGGGGCGGGGCATCGCCCGTTGGGTGGAGGCCCCGCGCGCCGCGCGCGAGGACGTGCTGCGGGTGCACGCGCCGGATCACGTCGCCCGCCTCGAGGCGCTCGACCGCGCGGGCGGCGGCGCGCTCGATCCCGACACCTACCTCGGCCCCGGCTCGTTGGAGGCGGCGTGGCGCGCCGCGGGCGCCGCCGTGCACGCGGCCGAGCTGGCGCTCGGCGGCGGCGGCGCGGCGTTCTGCCCGGTGCGCCCGCCGGGCCACCACGCCACGCCCGCGCGGGCGATGGGCTTCTGCCTGTTCAACAACGCCGCCGTCGCGGCGCGGACCGCGCTCGAGCGCCTGGGTGCCGACCGCGTCCTGGTGGTGGACTGGGACGTGCACCACGGCAACGGCACCGCGGACGCGTTCCGCGCCGAGCCGCGCGTCCGCTACGTCTCGCTGCACCAGTGGCCCTTCTATCCCGGCACCGGCGCGGAGGACGACACGGGCGCGGGCAACCTGTTCCACGTGCCGCGGCCGCCCGGCCTGCCGCGGGAGCGGTACGTGGCGGACCTGCTGGTGGCGGTCGACCGCGCGGTCGCGGGGTTCGCGCCCTCGCTGGTGATCTTCTCGGCCGGCTTCGACGCCCTCGCCGGGGATCCGCTCGGCGGGTTCACCCTCGAGCCCGACGACTACCACGACCTCACCTGCGCCATCCACCGCCGCGCGCCGGGCGCCGCGCTCATGTCGGTGCTGGAGGGCGGCTACGACCCCGCCCGGCTGGCCGCGGCGGCCGTGCGGCACGTGGAGGCGCTGGCCGCGTGAGCCTCCGGCCGCGGGGTGCGGCGCCGCTCCGGCGGGCGGGCGCGTGAGCGCGGCGCTCCGGCTCGCGTACGAGGTCCTGGAGGTCCGGACCCGGCATCCCTTCACGATCGCGCGCGGCACGACCGAAGCATACCGGCGCGTGTGGGTGCGGCTCACGGACGCCGACGGCTGCGAGGGCTGGGGCGAGGCGGATCCGTCCCCGTACTACGGCGAGACGGCCGAGACGGTCGTGGCCGCGCTGCACCGCCTGGAGCCCGCGCTGCCCACCGATCCGTTCGACCTCGAGGGCGCCGAAGCGGCCCTGGTGCGCGCGGACCCGGGCGACGCGTCGGCCCGGATGGCCGTGTCGGCGGCGCTCCACGACCTCGTGGGCAAGCGCCTGGGCGTGCCGCTGTGGAAGCTGTGGGGCCTCGATCCCGCCCGGGCGCCGCTGTCCTCGTTCACCATCGGCCTGGCGGAGCCGGAGGTGCTGCGCGCCAAGGTGCGCGAGGCGGACGCGTGGCCGATCCTCAAGATCAAGGTCGGCACGCCCGACGACGAGCGGGTGCTGCGCGCGGTGCGCGAGGTGACGGACAAGCCGCTGCGGGTGGACGCGAACGCGGGCTGGACGCCGGAGCAGGCCATCGCGCGCCTGCCGCTGCTCGAGGAGATGGGCGTCGAGCTGATCGAGCAGCCGGTGCCGCCCGGCGACGTCGCCGGCCTCGCGGCCGTGCACCGGGCGTCGCGCATCCCCATCGTCGCCGACGAGTCGTGCCGCGTGGCCGCCGACATCCCGCCGCTCGCCGGCGCGGTGGACGGCATCAGCATCAAGCTGGCCAAGTGCGGCTCCCTGCGCGAGGCGCTGCGCATGGTCGCGGTGGCCCGCGCGCACCGCCTGTCGGTGATGGTGGGCTGCATGGTCGAGACGTCGCTCGGCATCACCGCGGCGGCGCACCTCACGCCGCTGCTCGACGTCGTGGACCTCGACGGCGCCGCGCTGCTGGCGCAGGACCCGTTCACGGGCGCCTCGATCGACGGGGGCCGGATCGCGCTCCCCACCGCACCGGGGCTCGGCGTCACGAAGCGATGACCGCCATCGCCAAGAGCGGCGCGTTCGTCGACGTCGCCCTGCCGCTCGCCCTTCCCACATCGCTGACCTACGCCGTGCCGGAAGGCCTGGCCGGCGCACTCGTGCCCGGCGGCCGGGTGGTCGTGCCGGTGCTGCGCCGCGAGGCCGTCGGCATCGTTACCGCCGTGGACCGGCCCGCGCCGGAGCGGCCGGCGCGCGACGTGATCGCCGCGCCGGATGCCGCACCGGTGCTGGGCCCCGACCTCGTGGAGCTGGCGGCGTGGGTCGGCCGCCGCTACGCGGCGCCGCCGGGGCTGGTGCTGCGCGCGATGCTGCCGGCGGCGCTCTTCTCCGTGGGCCGGCCGGTGGTCGTCGTGCAGCCGGGCGCCCTGGAGGGCGTCGGCGCGGCGGCACTGCGGCGCTCGCGCGGGCCGGCCGCGCAGGCGCTGCTGCGGCTGCTGGCGAAGCCCGGCCGCGCGATCCCGCTCGCGGCCGTGCGCCGCGCGGGCGGCGGGGCGGGCCTCCGGCTGGTGCAGCGGCTCGCGGCCGAGGGCCTCGCGCAGCTGGTGACCCAGCCGCCGCGCACGGCGCCGCCGGAGCGCGGCGAGCGGATGTTCGAGCTGGCGGCCCGCTACGACCACCTGCTGGAGCTCGACCGGCGGTTCGCGCGCTCGCCGAAGCAGCGCGAGGCGTACGAGACCCTGGCCGCGCTCGGCGGCCGGGCCGGCGCGGCCGTCCTGGAGCGCCGCGGGATCTCCCGCTCGGCGCTGGCGGCGCTGGTCGAGCGCGGCGACGCCCGCAGCATCGTGGAGCCGCGGGTGCGCGACCCGTTCGCGCAGCTGGCGCCGGCGCTGCCGCCGTCCGAGCCGACCGAGGCGCAGCGGTCGGCCGTCGCGGCCCTCGAGGCCCTGGCGCCGGGCGGCGCGGCCCTGCTGTTCGGCGTCACCGGCAGCGGGAAGACGCTGGTGTACCTCGAGTTCCTGCGGGGCGTCGTGACGTCGGGACGCGGCGCCATCGTCCTGGTGCCCGAGATCGCGCTCACGCCGCAGACCGTCTCGCGCCTCAAGGGCGTGTTCGGCGACGACGTCGCCGTGCTGCACAGCGGGCTCTCGGACGGCGAGCGCTGGGACGCGTGGCGTGCGCTCCGGGAGGGACGCCGGCGGGTCGCGATCGGCGCGCGCTCGGCGCTGTTCGCGCCGGTCCCGCGGCTGGGCGCGATCGTCCTCGACGAGGAGCACGACGCGTCCTACAAGCAGGGCGAGGCGCCGCGCTACCACGCCCGGGACGTCGCGCTGCGGCGGGCGGCGCTCGCCGGCGCGGCCGTCGTCCTCGGCACGGCCACGCCCTCGCTCGAGAGCTGGGCCGCCGCGAAGTCCGGGGCGCTCCGGCTCGTCGAGCTGCCCGAGCGGGTGGGCGCGCGCGGCCTCCCGCCCGTCCAGGTCGTGGACCTGCGGAGCGCGCCGCGGGTGGCCGGGTCGCTCGCCGTGCCCTGGAGCGAGGCGCTGGACGCGGCGCTGCGGGGGGCGCTCGAGCGGGGCGAGCAGGCGATGGTGCTCCTGAACCGCCGGGGCTTTAGCCGCTTCGTGCAGTGCCCGTCGTGCGGCCGCGTGTGGGACTGCCCCAACTGCAGCATCGCGCTCACCTACCACCGCGCGCCCGCGGCGCTGCGGTGCCACCACTGCGCGCACCGCGAGAGCCCGCCGGCGGCCTGCCCGGATTGCGGCGCCGCGGTGCACCAGTACCGGGGCGCCGGGACGCAGCAGGTCGAGGACTTCCTCGCGCAGCGCTTCCCCGCGGCGCGGATCGCCCGCATGGACCTCGACAGCACCGGCGCGCGCTGGGCCCACCAGCGGATCCTGGAGCGGGTCGAGGCGGGCACGGTGGACGTCCTCGTCGGCACCCAGATGATCGCCAAGGGGCTCGATTTCCCGCGGGTCACCGTCGTGGGCGTGGTGGACGCCGACGTGGCGCTCAACCTGCCCGACTTCCGGGCGGCGGAGCGCACCTTCGACCTCCTGACCCAGGTGGCCGGGCGGGCCGGCCGGGGGCCGCTGGGCGGGCGGGTGATCGTGCAGACCTGGGCGCCCGGCCACCACGCGATCGTCCACGCCGCGGGCCACGACGTCCGCGGCTTCCTGGAGGCGGAGCTCGACGAGCGCCGCAGCCCGCCGTACCCACCGCACGTACGCCTGGCCAACGTGCTGCTGAGCGGCCGGGACGAGCGGGCCGTGGCGCGGGCCGCCGAGCGCGTGGCCGAGTGGCTCCGGGCCCTCGTGGCCGCGCGCCCCGAGCTGGGCGCGACGGTGCTCGGGCCGGCCCCCTGTCCCGTCGAGCGGGCGCGAGACCGGTGGCGCTGGCACCTGCTGGTGAAGACCCCCGACGACGCGGCGCTGACGCGGCTCGCGGGCTACCTGGCGTCGCGCGCTCCGGTGCCGGCCGGCGCGCGGATGGTCGTGGACCGCGACCCGGCGTCAGTGCTGTAGCCGCACTATTGAACTCGCCTCTGGCCGTTCGTATTATTCGCGCCGCTTATGGCCCGAACGCCCCCTTCGCCTCCCGTTCCTGCGGCGGGCCCTCTTCCATGAAGACGACCGCGCGTTGCGCGTGGCGCTGCCGGCCGATGGGGAATGCCCCGGCGGCCGGCTTCTTCTTGGGCGGCGCCGCCGGTGAGCGGGGGCGGGGGCGGGGGCGGGTGCGGCCGTGAGCGACCCGGTGGCGCGGCTGCTGGAGGCGCTGGCGGAGCGGATGCCGCGCGAGGAGGTCGAGGCGGTGTACGCCTTCCCGCCGGTGCGCCGCGAGGGTCGCGAGCACGGGGTGGCCGTCGTGAGCCGGGTCGTGGGCGGCGACCGGCGCCTGGTGTACCGGGCGCGCTACGTGGTGCCGCTGAAGGGGCCGGAGCGGGGCAAGGTGACGGTGGCCGTCGAAGAGACGGCCGAGGCCCCGGCCGGGACCCTGCCCGAGGTGCTGGAGGGCGTGCGGCGCCGGGCGGACGAGGCGGGCGACGCCGAGCCCGTGGATCTCACCGCGTGGAAGGCGGTTCAGGGTGAGCGGTCCACCACCGAGTGAGCAGTCGCAGGCGCTGGACGAGTTCCGCCGCTACCTGCGGGAGCACAGCCTGCCGGTGACGACGCAGCGCGAGCAGGTGGCGGAGGTGGTGCTCGACTCGCGCGGGCACCTGTCGGTGGAGGACATCGAGCAGCGGCTGCGCGAGCGGGGCCTGCACATCGGCAAGGCGACCGTGTACCGCACGCTGGACATCCTGGCGCGGAGCGGGATGATCAGCGAGCGGGACTTCGGGGAGGGATTCCGCCGCTACGAGCGCGTGCCGGGGCACCCGCACCATGAGCACCTCATCTGCACCCGCTGCGGGAAGGTGACCGAGTTCACCAACGACCGGCTGGAGCGCCTCAAGGCGCTCGTGGCCGAGGAGTACGGGTTCCAGCACCACCATCACCGGCTGGACATCTACGGCGTGTGCCGGGAGTGCCAGCTGAAGGAAGGCGTTGCGCCCTCCCCCTCATCCCCACCCCAGTCCGACTGAGGTAGCGAAGTGTTCGAACCCATGCACTACGTGCCGACCAAGGGGTTCCTGACCCGCGGCGTGGGCCGTCACAAGGAAAAGCTGACCAGCTTCGAGATGGCGCTGCGCGACGCCGGCATCGAGAAGTACAACCTGGTGCGCGTCAGCTCGATCTTCCCCCCGCACTGCAAGCTCGTGACCCGGCAGGAGGGCATCCAGCTGATGCGGCCGGGCCAGGTGGTGTTCGCGGTGCTGGCCGAGATGGCGACCAACGAGCCGAGCCGGATGGTGGCGGCCTCGATCGGGCTGGCGATCCCGGCCGATCCCAACCACTACGGCTACATCTCCGAGCACCACACCTACGGCCAGAAGGAAGAGATCGCGGGCGACTACGCCGAGGACCTGGCGGCGTCCATGCTCGCGACCACCCTCGGCGTGCCGTTCGATCCCAACCAGGCGTGGGACGAGCGCCGCGCGGAGTACCTGATGTCGGGCGACATCGTGAAGACGCGCAACGTCACCCAGACGGCGGAGTGCGGCCCGGACGGCCTGTGGACGACGGTGGTGGCCTCGTGCGTGTACGTCGAGTACAACTCGGGGTCCGAGGCGCCGTCCGTGGTGCCGCCGGCGGTGCCCCCGCCGCCGCCGCCCGCGCCGCCGCCGCCCAAGCCCGCCGCTTAGCCGGAAGCCGCAGCGCGTGGCCGTCGCGTTCCTGGCGGGGCTGCTGTCGTTTCTGTCGCCGTGCGTGCTCCCGCTGGTGCCGAGCTACCTGTCCTTCATCACCGGCGTGAGCGGCGTCGCCGAGCTCGAGGCGCGCCGGCACCTGGCGCTGGTGCACGCGGCGCTGTTCGTGGTCGGCTTCTCCCTCATCTTCATCGCGCTGGGCGCCACGGCGACCGAGCTGGGCCTGCTGCTCAAGTCCTACCAGCGGTGGGTCGAGCGCCTCGGGGGCGCGCTCATCGTCGTGTTCGGGCTGTACACGCTCGGCGTGCTGCGGATCGGCGTGCTGTCGCGCGAGGCGCGCGTCCAGCTGTCGGACAAGCCGCTCGGCTTCCTCGGCTCGGTGCTGGTGGGCGTCGCGTTCGGCGCCGGCTGGACCCCGTGCATCGGCCCGATCCTGGGCTCCATCCTGCTCTACACCTCGAGCCGCGCCGACCTGTCGCAGGGGCTCGCGTTGCTGACGGCCTACTCGCTCGGCCTCGCGATCCCGTTCCTCGTGGCCGCGTGGGCGCTGGAGGGCTTCCTGCGCTGGTTCCAGCGGTTCCGGCGCTACATCCGCTGGGTGGAGCGGGTGGCGGGGGTGCTGCTGGTCGCCGTGGGCCTGCTGCTGCTGAGCGGGAGCTTCACCGTGCTCTCGGGATGGCTGCAGGGACTGACGCCCGAGTTCCTCAGGTCGAAGCTCTGAGAACTTCGGTGCGCAGAACAACCGACCCGTCCACCGGCCGTCTCTAGCCGGCCTTCTCCAACGATTCCTCGAGCTGTTGCCGCCGCAGCAGCTGCCAGTACCGACCCCGCCGCTCGAACAGCTCCTCGTGCCGGCCGGTCTCGACGATGCGGCCCTGCTCGAGCACCACGATCAGGTCGGCGTCGCGGATGGCGGTGATCCGGTGCGAGACCACCAGTGTCGTGACGCCCGCCAGCGTCCGCTTCAGCTCGCGCAGGATCGCCGCCTCGGTGTCGGTGTCCACCGCCGACAGGGCGTCGTCGAGCACCACCACCTGCGGCCGGCGCGCGAGCGCGCGGGCGAGCGCGGCGCGCTGCTTCTGGCCGCCCGACAGGTTGATCCCGCGTTCGCCGAGCATCGTCTCGTAGCCCTGCGGGAAGGCGGCCACCGTCTCGTGCAGCTGGGCGACCCGCGCGGCCGCCAGGGCCGCGGCGCGGTCCGGCGCCCCCACCTCGATGTTCTCGCCGATGGTCTGGGAGAACAGGAAGGTCTCCTGCGGGACGAAGCCCACCGCCCGCCGCAGCTCGGGCAGCGGCAGCTCGCCGAGCGGCACGCCGTCGAGGAGGATCTCGCCGCGGTCGGGGTCGGCGAGCCGCGGGACCAGCTCGACCAGGGTGCTCTTGCCGGCGCCGGTGGCGCCGACCACGGCGACCCACGACCCGGCGGGGGCCGCGAACGACACGTCCGCGAGCGCCCAGCCGCGGTCCCCGCGCCCGCCGTCGGCCCCCCCGGGGCGCGGCACCGGGTAGCGGAACCACACCCCGCGGAACTCCACCGCGCGCCCGCCCCCCGCGGCGGGCAGCGCCCGCGGCGCCGGCGGGCTGGTGATCGCCGGCCGCTCGTCCATCAGCTGCTGGATGCGGTCCATCGAGGCCGCGCCGCGCTGGAAGATGTTGATCACCCAGCCGAAGGCGATCATCGGCCAGACCAGCAGCACCAGGTAGGTCGTGAAGGCGATGTACTGGCCGAGGGTGACCGATCCGCGCACCACCAGCAGCGACCCGAACCACAGGGTGAGCACGCCGCCGAAGCCGCCGAAGAAGGTGATCAGCGGGAACAGGGCGCCGAAGGTCCGCGCCAGCCGCATGTTGCGCCGCAGGTACTCGAGGTTCAGGGCCGCGAACTTGCGCGTCTCCGCCTCCTCCTGGCGGTAGGCGCGCACCACCCGCACGCCGCTCAGGTTCTCGTGCGCCTGGGTGGTGAGCGTCGCGAAGTGCTCCTGCACCGCCTCGAAGCGCTGGTGGATGGTGCGGCCGAGCACGATCATCACGCTCGGCATCCCCAGCAGCGGCACCAGCCCGAGCGCGGTGAGGCGCCAGTCGATGCGCACCATCAGCGGGATGGCCATCACCGCGCGGCTCACCGTGTCGGTGAGGTACATGATCGCGGGGCCCGCGGCCATCCGCACGGCGGCGAGGTCGTTGGTCGCCCGCGCCATGATGTCGCCCGTCGGGGTGCGGTGGTAGAAGGAGGGCTGCAGCGTCTCCAGGTGCCGGAACAGCGCGTTCCGCAGGTCGTACTCCATCCACCGGCTGACGGCGTTGAGGATCTGCCGCATGCCGAAGCGGGCCGCGCCGCCTAAGAGCGCGGCGCCCATCAGGCCGCCGGCCATCAGCACCAGCACCCGCGCGGCGCCGGGCCGGCCGAGCGCGTCCACGCCGCGCCGCAGGAAGTCGGGCGTGGCCAGGGTGAACACGTTCGCCACCACCGTCAGCAGGAGGCCGGCGGCCATCCGGCCGAGGTACGGCCGGTAGTACGGCAGCAGCGCCCGGAGGCTCCGCATCAGCGCGCCGGCGCTCCGGGCTGGAGCCAGCGGGCCAGCCACTCCTGCACCGTGGTCCACCACACCAGCTGGTTCGGCAGCTTCAGCACCCAGTGGCCCTCGTCGGGGAAGTACAGGAACCGCGAAGGCACGTTCTGGCGCTGCAGCGCGGTGAACGCCTGCATCCCCTCGGTGTCCGGGATGCGGAAGTCGAGGCCGCCCTGGACCACCAGCTCCGGCGTCCGCATCGCGGAGGCGAAGCGGTCCGGCGACCAGCGGTCGTAGTCGGTCCGGTCCGCCCACGGCGGCCCGCCCAGGTCGTGCTCCGGGAACCACAGCTCCTCGGTCGCGCCGTAGAACGAGCTGAGGTTGAAGTCCCCGTCGTGCGCGACCAGCACCTTGAAGCGCGTGGTGTGGCCGTTGATCCAGTTCACCATGTGGCCGCCGAACGATCCGCCGGCCGCGCCCATCCGGGTGGAGTCGACGTACGGCAGCGCCGCGACGACGTCCACGCCGCGCATGATGTCCTCGAAGGCCTTGCCGCCCCAGTCGCGCGCGATCTGGTCGATGAACCGCTGGCCGAAGCCGGTCGAGCCGCGCGGGTTCGGCATGAACGCCACGTAGCCGGGGGCCGCGAACAGCGCCGGGTTCCAGCGCGGGTGGAAGTCGTCGGTCCACGCGCCCTGCGGCCCGCCGTGCACCAGCACGAGCAGCGGGTAGCGGCGCGACGGGTCGAAGCCGGGCGGCTTGAGCAGCCAGCCGAACACGCTGTCGCCGCCGGCGCCGATCCAGCCGATCTCCTCGGGCGCCGGCAGGTCGAGCGTCGCGAGCAGCGCGGCGTTGAGGTGCGTGACCTGGAGCGGCCGCGCGGGGTGCTGGTGATCGATGCGCCACGTGAACACCTGCGGCGGCGCGTTCATCCCGTCGCTCACGTACGCCATCACGTCGTGGCCGGCGTCGCTCCCGAGCGAGAGCTGCGACGCGTCGCCGCCGGGGTGGATGTGGTGCACGTCGCCGCCGATGGTGACGTGGAAGATCCGGTTGGCCTGCCGGTCCTCGGCGATGACGACCAGACCCAGCGAGCTCGGCTCCCACGCGTACTCGCCGACCCAGCGGTCGAAGTCCTTCGGCAGCTCGCGCACCGCGCCGGTCGCGCGGTCACGCAGCATCAGGCGGAACCGGTCCGACTCGTAGGCCGCGTGCTCCTGCGACAGGAACGCCAGCCACCGCCCGTCGGGCGAGTACGCCGGCGCCGACTCGGCGCCCGGCATCGCCGCCGTCAGGTTCACCGGCTCGCCGCCGGCCGCGGCCACCGTGTAGATGTCGGTGTTCGTCGTCCAGGCCTGGTCGCGCCCCAGCTTGGTCGTGAACGCCAGCTCGGCGCCGTCGGGGCTCCAGGCGTAGTCGGCCGTGCCGCCGAACGGCGGCACCGGCGTGTCCCAGTCCTTGCCCGCCAGCAGGTCGCGCGGCGCGCCGCCCGCGGCCGGCACGACGAACAGGTGGCTCCGCGTGCCGTCGTCCCAGGCGTTCCAGTGGCGGTAGAGCAGGTGGTCGTACAGCCGCGCCTGGCTCGGCTTCTCCTCCTCCTCGTGCGCGCGCCGCTGGTTGCACGCGTCGTCGGCGCACTCCGGGTAGACCTGGGACACGAAGGCGATCGCCCGGCCGGTCGGCGCCCAGATCGGCCCGTCCGCGCCGGTCACGAGGCTCGTCAGCCGCCGCCGCGCGCCGCTCGCCGGCTCGTAGATCCACACCTGCGGCGCGCCGCCGCGGGTCGTGACGTACGCGAGCGCCGCGCCGTCGGGCGACCAGCGGGCGCTGCGGCCGCCCAGCGAGTCGGTCGAGACGCGCCGCGCCTCGCCGCCCGCCGCGGGCACCAGCCACAGGTCGGTCCGCCGGCGCCAGGTCGCCAGGTCCGGCACCGTCACGTTGTAGGCGACCCAGCGGCCGTCCGGGGAGATCGCGGGCTCGCCGGGACGCTCGATGCTCAGGAAC
This sequence comes from Gemmatimonadales bacterium, assembly GCA_035623755.1. Lineage (GTDB taxonomy): Bacteria > Gemmatimonadota > Gemmatimonadetes > Gemmatimonadales > JACORV01 > Fen-1245. The sequence goes on along the minus strand of DASPSV010000006.1, from coordinate 8,044 downwards.
TCGCGGACGGTCATCGCGTGGCGCTGCTGGGCACGGGCCGGAGCGGTCAGGGCCGCGAGCGCCGCGACGGCGAGGGCGGTGCGGAATCTCATGAGGAGCCTCAGGTGGTGGTGTCGGTGCTACCAGCCGGCGGCGCCGCCGCCGCGGCGCGGGTCCGCCACGCCTTCCAGGCCGCGGGGCGTGACCAGCACGGTGTTGACGTCGCCGATGAAGATGGGGCGGCCGCGGAACCGGTAGCCCATCGCCGCGAGCACGCGCCGCTGGTCGCCGGTGAGCCCGCCGCGCTCCCAGAACACCTCGTCGGGCTGCGCCTGGTGGTGGATGCGCGGCGCGGCGATCGCCTCGCCCAGCGTCATCCGCTGGTCGATCAGGTTGGAGACGACCTGCGCCACGGCGCTGATGATCCGCGGGCCGCCGGGCGAGCCGGTGACCAGGGCGAGCCGCCCGGCCGGATCGAGGACGATCGTCGGCGCCATCGCCGAGAGCATCCGCTTGCCCGGGGCGATGGCGTTGGCCTCGCCCTGCACCAGCCCGTACAGATTCGGCGCGCCGGGCCGGGTGGTGAAGTCATCCATCTCGTCGTTGAGCAGGAAGCCGGCGCCGCCCACGACGAGGGCCGAGCCGAAGTCGTCGTTGAGCGTGGTGGTGACGGCGGCGGCGTTGCCCTCGGCGTCCACGACGGAGAAGTGCGTGGTGTGCTGCCCCTCGTCGCGGACCGGCACGGCGGCCGACGGCGACGCGCGGTTCAGGTCCACGCCCCGGAGCAGCGCCGCGGCGTACGCCTTGCTGGTGAGCCTCGCCAGCGGCATCGCCACGAAGTCCGGGTCGCCGAGGGCGACGTTGCGGTCGGTGAACGCCCGCCGCATCGCCTCGATCTCGAGGTGCATCAGCGCGACGCTGCCGTAGGGCGGCAGCGGCCCCGAGGCCTCGAGGATGTTCAGGATCTCGGCCAGGGTGACGCCGCCGCTCGAGGGGGGCGGCATCCCGACCACGCGCCAGCCGCGGTAGGTGGTCTCGAGCGGCTCGCGCCAGCGGGCGCGGTAGCCGGCCAGGTCGGCGAGGCTGACGAGGCCGCCGCTCGCGCGCATCTGCGCGACGATCTGCCCGGCGACGCGCCCCCGGTAGAAGACGTCGGGCCCCGAGTCGGCGATCGCGGCGAGGGTCCGTCCGAGGTCCCGCTGGCGCAGCGTGTCGCCCGCCTGCGGGCGGCGGCCGCCGGGGAGCAGGGCGGCGACCGAGGTCGGGAACAGCCGCAGCCGGCGCATCACGGTGTCGTTGTACGCCCGCGCCCGGTGCGCGTCCACCACCACGCCGCTGTCGGCGAGCGCCACCGCCGGCGCGACCAGGTCGCGCCACGGCACCCGCCCGAAGCGCCGGTGCATCTCGGCGAGACCTGCGACGCTGCCGGGCACGCCCGCGGCGCGCGCGCCGGTGACGCTGCCGCCGAACGGCCCCGCGGCGCCGACGTACATGTCGGGCCGGGCCGCGGCGGGCGCCGTCTCGCGGAAGTCGAGCGCGTACGAGCGGCCGTCGGCGGCACGGTAGACCAGGAAGCCGCCGCCGCCGATGTTGCCGGCCTGCGGATGGACCACCGCCAGCGCGAAGGCCACGGCGACCGCGGCGTCGATCGCGTCGCCGCCCTGGCGCAGCACCCGGACACCGACCGCGCTGGCCGCCGGGTGATCGGAGACCACCATGGCGTAGCGGCCCAGGGCCGGCGCCGGGGGCGGCTGGTACCGCCAGTCGGAGGGCCAGGCACCGGTCCACGAGGCGGTGAGGCCGGCATCGGGCGCTCCGCATCCGGCGAGCAGGAAGGCCAGCAGCAGCGCCCGGTTTCGTGGCATGGCACGAACGCTAGCCGCGGCGCCGGGACGGCGCCAGCTTTCCGGCGTGCGCGGCGGTGGCCGCCGGCACCGGAGGCATCGCCATGACCCCGCACCCGAACGTCCCGCGCGCGCTGGCCCTGCCGCTCGCCGCCCTCGCCGCCCTCGCCGGCGCGGTGGCGGTGCCGGCCGCGGCCGCGCAGACCGTGCCGCGCACCTTCGTCTGCTACCGCGCGAGCGGCGCGCCGCCGGTGAACGGCTCGCTCGACGATCCCGTGTGGCGCGCCGCGCCCTGGTCGGAGTGGTTCACGGACATCGAGGGCGACGTGCGCCCCGCGCCGCGCCTGCGGACCCGGATGAAGATGCTGTGGGACGACGGCTGGCTGTACGTCGGCGCCGAGCTGCAGGAGCCGGACGTGTGGGGCACGCTCACCCAGCGCGACGCCGTGATCTTCCACGACAACGACTTCGAGATGTTCATCGACCCGGACGGCGACGCGCGCGACTACGCGGAGCTCGAGATCAACGCGCTCAACACCGTGTGGGACCTGTTCCTCGAGAAGCCCTACCGGGAAGGCGGCCACGCCGACGACGCCTGGAACATCGAGGGCCTGCGGACCGGGGTGCACGTCCTCGGCACCCTGAACCGGCCGGGCGACGCCGACTCCGGCTGGACCGTCACGATCGCGATCCCGTGGCCGTCGCTGGTGCGCGCCAGTCACACCACCCGGCCGCCGCGGCCCGGCCAGCGGTGGCGCATCAATTACTCGCGCGTCGAATGGCAGACCGACACGGCGGGCGGCGTCTACCGCAAGGTGCCCGGTCTCAAGGAGGACAACTGGGTGTGGTCGCCCCAGGGCCTGATCGACATGCATCAGCCCGAGCACTGGGGCTACGTCGAGTTCTCCGCCACGCGCGCCGACCGGCGGCCGGCCGCGCCGCAGCCCCCCCCTCCACCGCCCGCGGCGCAGGCGGCGTCCGCGCCGCTGGTGAGCGGCTACCTGGCGGACGTGGCCGGCGCCACCATCGCCTACCATTCGCCGCACCCGGAGGCGGAGACCGCGCTGCTCGCGCGCGCCCGGCGCGAGGTGCGCGCGGTGACCTGGCTGACGGACACGGTGCCGGCGGCCTACGCGGGCGACACGGTGACCTTCGTCTGGATCGCCGGCCTGGCGGGGAGCAAGGGGCTGCACGCGTTCGACTTCTCGATCGACGGGCGGCACCGGCTCACCTTCACCAGCGTCCGCGACTCGACCGCGCGCGACTGGACGGTGGCCGACTCCGCGGGCGCGCGCCTCTCGTTCCGCACCACGCTGGTGGACCAGTTCCAGGACGTGTTCGGGTACCTGACGCTGCGGCTGCCGCGCGCGCAGCTGGTGCCGGGCCGGCCGGTGGAGCTGGGCGTGACCGGCGCCGACGCCGAGAGCAACGACTGGTACATGACCTTCCGCCACCGCCTCGCCACCCATCCGCGGGTGGCGCAGGACCCGGTGCTGGTGCGGAGCGGCGACACCACGGCCGCGCAGCTCAGGGTGATCCTCGACAACCTGGCCAACTGGCACCAGGCGACGGTGGCGGTCGCGGACGGGCCGCCCGCGGGCGCCGCGCTCGGGTTCGGCGGCAACGTGATCCGCGCGGTCGCGCCGGCGGGGCGGGGCCCGGTCCGGGTGATCGTGCGGCTCGACGGCACGGCCGCCCTGGACACCGTCGTGGCGCTGCGGCCGGTTCCGCAGCGCGACGTCTACCTGCTGCCGTACTCGCACAACGACATCGGCTACTCGGACCTCCAGGACCGGGTGCGCGCGAAGCAGTGGCGGAACATCGAGGACGCGCTGCTGCTGATCGACCGGACGCGCGACTATCCGCCCGAGGCGCGGTTCCGCTGGAACGTGGAGGTGCTCTGGCCGGTGGAGAGCTGGCTGGCGCAGGCGTCGCCCGCGGACCGGGCCCGGTTCTTCGCGGCGGTGCGCGCGGGCTCCCTCGGCCTCAACGCGTTCGAGGCCGGCGTGCTCTCGGGCCTCGCGACCGCGCCGGAGATGACCCACTTCTTCGACTTCGCCCGCCGCCTGCGGCGCGAGGACAGCCTGCCGATCACGACCGCCCTCATCTCCGACATCCCCGGGCAGTCGTGGGGCATCGTCACCGCGCTGGCCCGGAGCGGCATCCACCGCTTCGCCATCGCGCCGAACAACGGCGACCGGATCGGCTGGGTGCTGCAGGACTGGGGCGACCGGCCGTTCGACTGGGTGTCGCCGTCGGGCCGGGACACCGTGCTGACCTGGGTGGCGGGCGCGAGCTACTCGCTGTTCCACGAGGCGCGGATCCGGCTGTTCGGCGAGAAGCGGCTGTTCGCGCTGATGCAGCGGCTCGAGGACGCCGGCTACCCGTACGTCCCGGTGCAGCTGCCCTACACCGTGGACGGCGACAACGGGCCGACCGACCCGGACCTGCCCGACTACGTGCGGGAATGGAACCGGCGCTACGCGTCGCCGCGCCTCGTGATCGCGACGCACGCGCAGCTGTTCGAGGCGCTGGAGGCCGGGTGGGCCGGCCGCCTGCCCGTCGTCGCCGGCGACTTCACCGGCTACTGGGAGGACGGCGCGGCCTCCACCGCGCGCGAGACGGCGCTGGCGCGCGCGGCGTCGAGCCGGCTGGTGCAGGCGGGCGCGCTGTGGGCCATGCTCGCGCCGGCGCGGTTCCCGGCGGCCGACGACGCCGCGGCCTGGCGCGACGTGGTGCTGTGGGACGAGCACACTTGGGGCGCCGCGGCGAGCATCGAGACGCCGGACGCGCCGGACGTGGTGGCGCAGTGGCGGTACAAGCAGGCGTTCGCGCTCGGGGCCGACAGCCTGTCGCGGACGCTGGTCGCCGGGGCGCTGGCCACGCGCGGCGCGGCCGTCGCCGGCGCGTTCGACGTGTTCAACACGTCGTCGTGGGCGCGCACCGACCTGGTGCGGGTGCCGGCCGCGCTGAGCCGCGGCGGCGACCGGGTGACGGGACCGGACGGCCGGGTGGTGCCCTCGCAGCGGCTCGCCGGCGGCGAGCTGGCGGTGCTGGTGACGGTGCCGCCGTTCGCCGCGCGCCGCTACGCGGTGCGCGCCGGCCGCGCGGCCGCGACGGGCGACGCGCGGGCGGAGGGCGAGGTGGTGCGCAACCGCCGCGTCGCCGTCGCGCTCGACAGCGCCACCGGCGCGGTCGCGGGCCTGGTGTGGAACCCGGGCGACGCGGACCTGGTGGACGGGTCGCGGCGGCCGCTGCTCGCGGACTACCGCTACGTGGCCGGACGCGACTCGTCCGCCGCGGCGGGGCCGGTGGGCGCGCTCTGGCGGGTCACCGAGCGGGGACCGCTGGTGGCCGCCGCGGTCTCCGACGGGCCGGCGCCGGGCGCGCGCGCGCTGCGGCGGGAGGTGCGCGTCGTGAGCGGGCTGGACCGGGTGGACGTGGACGTCACCGTCGACAAGCTCGCCGTGCGCACGCCGGAGGGCGTGCACCTCGCGTTCCCGCTCCGGGTGCCGGGCGGCCAGCTGCGCTTCGACGTGGCCACGGCCGTGGTGCGCCCGGACTCCGACCAGCTGCGCGGCGCGTCCCGCAACTTCGTCGAGGCGCAGAGCTGGGTGGACGTGTCGAACGACAGCCTCGGCGCGACGGTCACCACGCCGGACGCGCCGATGGTGGAGATCGGCGGGATCAACGCCGAATCGCCCTGGATGCGCGCGGTGCCGCGCTCGCAGACGTTCTACGCCTACGTGATGAACAACTACTGGCACACCAACTACAAGGCCGACCAGGAGGGGCCCGTCACGTTCCGGTTCGTGGTGCTGCCGCACGGCCCGTTCCGCCCCGACGCCGCGGCGCGGGCCGGGGCGGAGGCGCGCGAGCCGCTGCTGGTCGCGGCGGCTGCCGGCCCCCGCCCGCCCGCCGAGCCGCTGCTCGCCGTGGCGCCCGCGGCGGTGCGCGTCACCGCGCTGCGGCCCGGTCCCGACGGCCGGTCGTGGACGGTCGCGCTCGAGAACGCCACGGCGGCCGGGCAGCGGGTGACGCTGCGCTGGCGGCGCGGCCTGCGGGTGTCGCTGAGCGCGAGCGACGCCGACGGGCGCGCCGGCGCGCCGGTCGCGGGCGCGCTGCTGCTGCCGCCGCGCGGCACCGCGATCCTCCGCGCCGACCGGCGATGAGAGCGCCGCGTCCGCTCTGGCGGGGGCCCGCCGTCGGGCGTAACCTTACGGCGCACCGACCCATGCCCACCGTCCCGCCGACGTCCCGCCCCCGCTAGTGCCGAAACGCCCGAAGGCCCGCGCGCGCCGGCCGCCTCGCGCGAGCAAGGCGGGAGGCCCCGCGTCGGCGCTCGAGGCGCTGCGCCAGGCGCCGGAGCTGTGGCAGTCCCTGTTCGAGAACTCGCCCGACCTGGTGCTGATCGTGGACCGCGACCGGCGCGTGTCGTACGTGAACCGCGTGCCCCGCCACTTCGCCCGCCGGCGCGTGGTCGGGGCGAGCGTGTTCGACCTGCTGGCGCCGGCCCATCGCGCGGCCGCCGAGGCGGTGCTGGACCGCGTGTTCCACACGGCCACGCCGGCGAGCCGCGAGTTCCCGGTGGACAGCGCCGGGGGCGGCGCCACGCTGTACGAGGCGCGGGCCCTGCCGATCGTGCGCGACGGCAGGGTCGGCGCGGTGCTGCTGACGGCGGTGGACATCACCGAGCGCCGCTGGGCGGAGACGCTGCAGAAGGCGACGCAGCGCATCTCCGAGGCGGCGCTCACCGTGCCGGGCCTGCCGGAGCTGTTCGCCGCGATCCACCGCATCGTCGGCGAGCTGATGCCCGCGGGCAACTTCTACATCGCCCTGTACGACGCCGAGCACGACCTGATCTCCTTCCCGTACTACGTGGACGAGGTGGATCCGGAGCAGCCGCTCCCCAAGCGGCCCGGGAAGGGGCTCACGGAGTACGTGCTGCGGACCGGCCGGGGGATGCGGGTGACGCCCGCGGACCAGGAGCGGCTCGAGCTGCGGGGCGAGGTGGAGCTGATCGGGGCGCCGTCGATCGACTGGCTCGGCGTCCCGCTCCAGACCGGCGGCCGCACCATCGGCGTGCTGGCGGTGCAGACCTACGCGGAGGGGCTCCGCCTCGGGGACACGGAGCTGAGCATTCTCCGGTTCGTCTCGACGCAGATCGCGATGGCCATCGAGCGCAAGCGCGCGGCCGACGCGCTGCGCGACAGCGAGTCGCGGCTGCGGGCGCTGGAGAGCGCGACCACCGAGGCGATCGTGCTGCACGAGAACGGGCGCATCGTCGAGGTCAACGACGCGTACGTGCGGCTGTTCGGCTACGACGACCCCCGCGAGATCGTGGGCCGATCGATCCTCGACTTCGGCACGGCCGTGAGCCGGCAGCAGGTGCTGGACGCGATCCGCGAGGGCCGGGTCACGCCGTACGAGGCGGAGGGCCTGCGCAAGGACGGCACCGTGTTCATCGGGGAGCTGTCGGGGCGGATGGCGCAGTACCGCGGCCGCCCGATACGGATGGTGGCGATCCGGGACGTCACCCTGCGGCGGCGGGCCGAGGAGGCGCTCAAGAGCAGCGAGCGGATCTTCCGCGCGGTGATCAGCAGCGTCCCCATCGTGCTGTTCGCCTGGGACCCGGAGGGGACGTTCGTGCTGTCGGAGGGCAAGGGCCTCGAGGCGCTGGGCCTGAGGCCGGGCGAGGTCGTGGGGCGGTCGGTGTTCGACGTGTACCGCGAGCTGCCCGAGGTGCTGGCGACCGCGCGCCGCGCGCTGGCCGGCGAGGCGTTCAGCACCTCCATGTCGGTGGGCCCGGCGCACTTCGACGTGTGGTACTCGCCGGTGCGGGACGAGCGCGGGACCGTCACCACGGTGATCGGCGTGGCGGCCGACGTGTCGGCCAAGGTGGGCCTCGAGGGCCAGCTGCGGCAGGTGCAGAAGATGGAGGCGATCGGCCGGCTCGCCGGCGGCATCGCGCACGACTTCAACAACCTGCTCACCGCCATCAACGGCTACTCCGAGCTCCTCCAGCACGAGCTCGAGGTCGGCACGCGCGCGCGCGACGCCGCCGCGCACATCCACCGCTCGGCGCGACGCGCCTCGTCGCTGACCGAGCAGCTCCTCGTGTTCACGCGGCAGCGGCCGCAGCGCGAGCGCGTCGTCGCGCTCAACGACGTCGTGCGCGCCACGTCGTCGATGCTGGCGCGCCTCATCGGCGAGGACGTCGA